>JACRJY010000055.1 GCA_016235585.1 Verrucomicrobiota bacterium
AATCGAAGGGGCAAGGCCTTTCACCTTCGTGAGCTTCGCGGCCTTCGCGCGGCACTCCTTTTGAAACTCAAATCAAACCACCGCCGTTTTCTGCGTGAGCCGCTTCACCCGTCGTGGCAAGGTCGCCGCATGACGAACGAACTCGACGCCTTGCTCGGCTCCGCCAGCGCGGAAGTTTATCGCGTCCAGACGAAGGCTCCGGGGCCGTCCGGCAGCCTGCCGCTCACCGCCGAGATGCTGCGCGAGCGGCCCAGCGGCGACATTTTCGGCCTCACGCTAAATGCCGGCATGGGCTGGAATCCCGCCGAGCTGGGTCGCAAACAATTTCTCATCTTGAGCACGCAGGGCGGCCTGCGCGCGCCGGACGGCTCGCCCATCGCGCTCGGCTATCACACGGGGCATTGGGAAATCTCCCTGCTCGTGCAGGCGGCGGCGGAAGAACTGCGGCGGCTCAAATCAATTCCCTTCGCCGCGTTTTGCTCCGACCCGTGCGACGGCCGCACGCAGGGAACGGTCGGGATGTTCGACTCGCTGCCGTATCGCAACGACGCCGCGCAGATTTTCCGCCGGCTCATCCGCTCGCTGCCGACGCGCAGCGGCGTCATCGGCGTGGCGACGTGCGACAAGGGGCTGCCCGCGATGATGATGGCGCTCGCCGCGATGCACGACCTGCCGTGCGTGCTCGTGCCCGGCGGCGTCACGCTGCCGCCGAGCGACGGCGAGGACGCGGGCGCGGTGCAAACGCTCGGTGCGCGCTTCTCGCACGGAATGATTTCGCTGGAGGAGGCGTCGGAACTCGGCTGCCGCGCGTGCGGCTCGCCCGGCGGCGGCTGCCAGTTTTTGGGAACTGCCGCAACATCGCAGGTCGTCGGCGAGGCGCTCGGAATGTCGCTGCCGCACTCCGCGCTCGCGCCGTCGGGCCAGCCGGTGTGGACGGACATGGCGGTGCGCTCGGCCCGCACGGTCTTCGGGATGGAACAGCGCGGCGTGAAGATGCGCGACGTGCTGACGAACGCGAGCATCCACAACGCGATGGTCGTCCACGCGGCGTTCGGCGGCTCGACGAATCTGCTGCTGCACATCCCCGCCATCGCGCACGCGGCCAAGCTGCGGCGGCCCACGGTCGAGGACTGGATTGACGTGAACCGCCGCACCCCGCGCCTCGTCAGCGTGCTGCCGAACGGCCCGGTGCATCATCCGACCGTGCGCGTGTTCCTCGCGGGCGGCGTGCCGGAGGTGATGCTGCATTTGCGGAAGCTTGGTTTGCTCGACACGAGTGTGCTGACGGTTGCGGGAAAAACTTTGGGTGAAGTTTTGGATTGGTGGGAGCGCTCCGAGCGGCGCGTGAAGTTCCGCGAAATTCTCCAGCAGCGGGACGGAGTTTCACCGGATGAAGTCATTTTTACGCCGGAGCAGGCGAAGGCGCGCGGGCTGACGGGCACGGTGACGTTCCCGCGCGGCAACCTTGCACCCGAAGGCGCGGTCATCAAGAGCACGGCGATTGACGCCAGCGTGGTGGACGCGGACGGCGTGTATCGCAAGGAAGGCCCGGCGCGCGTGTTCGGCAGCGAGCGCGCGGCCATCACCGCCATCAAGCGCGGCGAAATCAAGGCCGGCGACGTGGTGGTGCTCGCGGGCTGCGGGCCGCTCGGCACGGGCATGGAGGAGACCTACCAGCTCACCAGCGCGCTCAAGCATCTGCCCTTCGGCAAGCACGTCGCGCTGCTCACGGATGCGCGCTTCAGCGGCGTGAGCACCGGCGCGTGCGTCGGCCACATCGGGCCGGAGGCGCTGGCGGGCGGGCCGGTGGGCAAACTGCGCGACGGCGATATCATCCGCATCGTGATTGACCGCAACCGGGGCGAGGGAACGGTTGATTTCATCGGCGAAGGCGCGAAGATGTTTTCCCCTGAAGAAGGCGCGAAGATTCTTGCCCAACGAAGAACCCGCGCCGACCTCGCGCCGCACCCGCAACTGCCGGACGACACGCGCCTGTGGGCCGCGCTGCAAAACGCCAGCGGCGGCACGTGGGGCGGCTGCGTGTTCGACGTGGAGAAAATAACCGCGCGGCTGTGACCCGGAGCGCGGCGTTCACGCCGCAGAAGGCTCCGACTGGAAAAGAGCGGGTGTTGCGTCAGCCGCGGCTGGTGCGCCGCTCGTGTTCCGACACGGCAGGGCCGGTTGTTTCACGAGTTTTGTGCGCCGATGATTGTGGGTGGCAAATGGCTGTGCGTTGCGGTCATGGCCTGCCTGACCGACAAGCCCAAACCGGAGAAGATTTATGGCTGACAAGATAAAAACCGGGTTCGACGCGGAAGTGGGTTTCCTCGAAGTCCGTTTTCGGACTGCGGGGTGCTACGAAAAGGAAACCAAACAGGATGCCATCATGGAGCGTGTGTATGCGTTCGGTCGCGTCATCGGTTTCAGTGTCTTGAGCGTGAGCAAGTTCAAGAAAGGCAGCCCGCTGGGAGTGGATATTGTGAGACCTCTGCAAAACGTAGCGGGACAGGCAAGATGCCTGTCCCACTACCTTGCGGCACTTTTACAAAGGTCTCGTTGTTGCTGTTTGAGACACTGGTTGAGAGCATCCGGAAGCTGCGGCGTGACAGCGGGTCTGCAAGGCTTATAATTGCACAACTCATTGTAGGAATAGTAGTTAGGTGGTCGAATGTTCATGCAAAATGCCAAAATGGCACAGCAAAATGGTGAAAAGCCGCCGCTTCAAATCCGGTTACACGACTAATTTATCCTTAATTGAATTTCTGAATACCATTTATACGACTATTTATTATTGCATATGCGTTCAGAACAGTAATTATACGCCTATTTAATCCTTTATCTGTGCGTTAAATCTCCAGCTATACGTATGTTTATTCCGATAATTTGTTTGAAAAGCTCCCGGTTGAAGTGGAATTATCCCGCCATGAGAAGAGTTTGGCGAAAATCCAAATCTGTTGCTTCGAACGTGCCTTCTTCCGGCGCGGGTGCGGGCGCACCCGGTGCGAACCCCGACCCGGCTACGGTGCTGGCCGCGCTCGGCAGTCCGTGGCGGCTGGCGATGGTGCGGTGGCTGGCCGATGGCCGCGCGATGACGGCGTCGGAATTCGCGGAGAAGTTCGGGCGGGACTTCGACGGCATCAGCAAGCATCTGCGGGTGCTGCGCGCGGCGGGAGTGGTCGCGTCCAAACGGCACGCGGACGACGCGCGGTGCGAGTGTTTCCATATTCCGGCGGTGTTCCGCCCGGAACCGGGCGTGGTGGACTACGGGTTCTGCCTGCTGCGCTTCCCGAAGAATTCGGAGCCGCCGCCGTCGCCATCTCCGTCTCCGTCGCCACCACCGTCGCCACCGCAACCAGCCGCCGCGCCTCCACCTCCGTCACCGCCAGCCGTCACGGCTCCCGATGATGCTATGTCGGGGCAATGGGATTAAACTCGGAAGCGCCGGACAATGTTCGGCTTGGCTTGGGTAGCACCCGCCTCTGGCGGGTTGAACTCGGCGTCCGCGCCGGGTTCTCGTTAAACCATCTGAAGTCTTTTCCTCGCTTGGCAATCCAAGTGCCGGGCGCGACGCCCGGCACCACCCGCCGGAGGCGGGTGCTACCCGGAACGGCGCGGGTCATCCACGGCGCTCCTGGTTCACACCAGCTTCTTCAGCCGCGCATCCTCGGCGAGTTTCTTGACGAGTTCCTTGACCTTTTGCGACTGGCTTTTGTGCGCGAGCAGCACCGCGTCGTCGGTCTGCACGAGGATGGAGTCGCGCAGGCCGACGACGGCGATGGGCGTGCGGCGCTCCTTGCTGCGCGCGTCGTAGATGATGTTCCGCGCGGCGTCCACGTGGATGAAGTCGGCGACGGCGGCGTTGCCCTCGGGGTCCTGCTTGACGTGGCGGGCGAGCGCGTTCCATGAGCCGAGGTCGTCCCAATCGAATGAGCCGTCGGCCACGACGACGTTTTGCGCCTGCTCCATCAGCGCGTAGTCCACGGAGATTTTTTTGATGTCCGGGTATTCCTTGGCGATGACCTTGTCGAGCTTGCCCTTGGCCGCCGCCTCGAACCACCGATGGCACGCCGCCGCCATCTCCGGCTGATGTTTCTCCAGGCCGTTTGTGACGGTCACGAACGACCAGATGAACATCCCGGCGTTCCAGCGATACTGGCCGCTGGTGAGATACTCGACGGCCTTGTCGTAATGCGGCTTCTCGACGAAGCGCTCGGCCTTGAAGAACGTGGTCTTGTATTTCTTCACGCCCGTGGGCGGCGGCAGCTCGGCCCCGGTCTGGATGTAGCCGTAGCCCGTCGCCGGCTCGGTGGGCTTGATGCCGATGGTGACGATGACCTGCCCACGGCTCGCGAGGTCGAACGCATCGGCAAGCACCTGCTGAAACTTTTTCTCCTCGGGAATCATATGGTCTGCCGGCAGCACAGCCATCACGGCATTCACGGAACGTGCGCCCACAATCGCCGCGCCGAGCGTGACCGCCGCGCACGTGTCGCGGCCCACCGGCTCGGCCACGACGTTTTCCTTCGGCAGCTTGGGCAATTGCTTGCGCACCTCGGCGGCCTGCGCCTCGTTGGTGATAATGAGGATGTTCTTGGCCGGCACGAGCGGCAGCACGCGGTCCACGGTCTCCTGGAGGAACGAGCGGTCGCCGAGGAGCTTGATGAGCTGCTTGGGCGTCTTCTCGCGGCTCACGGGCCAGAAGCGCTCGCCGCGCCCGCCGGCCATGATGATGACGAAACGGTTGGAGTTGTCGGTTTTGGTTTTCGCGCTCATAGGTTTTTCAGCCACGGATTGAACACGGATGAAACACGGATTTTGGAAAACTGGAAACCATGAAATCGGTGTTCAATCCGTGTTTCATCCGTGGCTCAAATGGATTTCACCGCCACGGAAAGCGACTTCACAAAGTCCCCGACGCGCTGCACCAGCTCCGGCGATTTCCCATGCTCGGCGATCTGGTTCACAATCGCGCTGCCGACGACGATGGCCTCGGCGTCACGCGCGACGAGCCGCGCCTGTTCGGGATTCGAGATGCCGAAGCCGACGGCGATGGGCAGCGCCGTGTGCATGCGAATCTTCGCCGTCATCGTAGCGATGGTGTCGGAGATTTTAGCCTGCATCCCGGTCACGCCCTCGCGCGAGACGTAGTAGATGAAGCCGGCAGCGCGTCGGACGATGAGGGCGATGCGGTCGTCGGGCGTCGTGGGCGCGACGAGATAAATCTGACACAGGCCCGCCGCGCGCATGAGCACCTCGTAGTTGTCGGACTCCTCCGGCGGCAGATCCAGCACCAGCAAACCGTCCACGCCCGCGCGCGCGCAGTCGGCGATGAACTCCTTCAGCCCGCGCCGGTGCAGGATGTTGAAATAAACGTAGAGGACGATGGGCACTTGCGATTCGCGCCGGATGGCCGCCACGGTCTCCAAAACTTTCGGCGGCGTGGTGCCGGATTCGAGGCCGCGCTGGGCGGCGAGCTGATTCACGAGTCCGTCGGCGAGCGGGTCGCTGAAGGGGACGCCCAGTTCCAACACGTCCACACCGGCCCGGTCAAACGCGAGCGCGAGCTGGCGCGTGGCGTCGAGGTTTGGGTCGCCCGCGCCGATATAGACGACAAAGCCCTTCTTGCCCGACTGCTTGAGCGCGGAGAATTTTTCAACGATGCGGTTCACCGGCGCGAGTATTCGTTTTCAACGGGACAGTTTCAAGCCGTGTTGTGCCGGATCGGTTCAGCAGGAAGTATCCGGGCTGCCCCCGACCCGGCGGGCGCGACGGAGCGCCGATCTCCGCATCGGCACGGAGCCAGCCCTTTTCCACTCCCTGCCGGATCGGCGTCCGGCGCTCCAGAGCAGCGCCCGGATGCGCCCGGTTCAGCAACAGTCATCGAGACGAGGCAGTTTTGCCGGCGAAGCCAGCGAGTTGACAGCGCGGGGCCGGATCGGGAATCTCGCGCGCATGGGTGAATATGTTTCCGTGGCCGACGCCGCCAGCCTCGCGCCGGGCCGGGGCCGCACGGTGAATGTGCGGGGCCGCGAGTTCGCGCTCTTCAACATGGACGGGCGGTTTTACGCGCTGGACAACGAGTGCCCGCACGTCGGCGGGCCGCTCGGCGCGGGCACGCTGGAGGATGGCTGCGTCCACTGCCCGCTGCACGGCTGGGGATTCGACGTGAAGACCGGCGCGTGCCGCAAGGTCCCGGCGCGCCCCGTCCGCAGTTATCCGGTGCGCGTGGAGGGCGGGCAGGTGCAGATTAAAATTTGATGCCCGGTCAGACACTGGAAGCGTCACGCCAGGTTCGGGGAAGAAGAAATCCGAAATATGGAGTTGTGCCGGCCCTGATGATGTGGTGTAATGAACGGCGTTTAAGATTTCGCAAACATGACTACCTTTTTCTTTTGGGCCGCCATCGGATTTATGCTCGCCGTCGTCTTCTCTTCATTTTTTGAATGGACGCTGCATCGTTTCTTCATGCACCAGCCCGTGGGCGGTTTTGACTACGCCTTCAAGGCGCACGCGGTCGTGCACCACCAGACTTTCAAGGCCGACCACACGTATCACCTGATCGAGGAGAAGGACAAGAAGACCATCCCGATGGCGTGGTGGAACGGGCCGCTGCTGGTCGCGCTGTGCCAGGTGCCCTTCGCCGTCACCGGCGCGATCACCGGCAACTATTACATCCTGGCCGGCTCGTTCGTCGCCTGTTCCGCCTACTACGGAGCCTACGAGTATATGCACTGGTGCATGCACCTGCCCAAGAAGCGCAACATCGAACGGTCGGGAATCTTCTTCCGCCTGAACGGCCACCACCTCCTGCACCACCGCTATATGCACAAGAATTTCAACGTGGTGCTCCCGCTGGCCGACCTCTGCCTGGGCACGCTGTTGCTGCGCTCGCCCGTCCACTTCGCGCAGCCCACCGGCCCGTCCGTGCCGGACGTGCAGCCCAAAAGCGCGCCGCGCGAGGCCGTCGCCGCGTGAGCGCGGGCCGGTCTTCCAGACAATTTCGTGGGCGGGCGGCGAAAAATCCTTTGCCGCCCGTTTCGTTTTCGCAACACTCGCCGCGCTTATGAGCAAAAACTCCGGCCCCAAAGTCTCCAAGAAGTTCGCCGCCTACCCGCGCCTCAACCCGCTCGGCGTGGGCAAGGATATTTCCGCCGCCGACCTGATTGACGAGGTCATGCTCGCCTACAATGGCGGGCGGCTCCGCGAGGCGAGCCAGCTCCTCGCGAAGAAGATGCTGCCGAAGGACGGGTTCATCGGCATGAGCCTCACGGGCGCGCTCACACCCGCCGGCCTCGGCAAGTCCTGCCTCATCCCGCTGATGAAGGCCGGCTTCGTGGACTGGATCGTCTCGACCGGCGCGAACCTCTACCACGACCTCCACTTCGGCCTCGATATGCAGCTCCACAGCGGCTCGCCGTTCCTCGACGACGTGGTCCTGCACCGCGACGGCGTCATCCGCATCTACGACGTGCTCTTCGACTACAACGTGCTGCTCGACACCGACGCCTTCGTCCGCGAGGTCATCCAAGGCCCCGAGTTCCAGCGCTCGATGGGCACGGATGAATTCCACTACCTCCTCGGCAAATACGTCGCCGCGCGCGGCAAGAAGCTCGGCCTGAAGGATTCCTCCGTCCTCGCCACGGCCTACGAGTGCGGCATCCCCATCTTCACCAGCAGCCCCGGCGACTCCAGCATCGGCATGAACGTCGCTGCGATGGCCATGCGCGGCTCGGCACTTCTGCCCGACGTGAACCGCGACGTGAACCAGACCGCCGCCATCGTCTATCACGCGAAGTCCACCGGCCACACCAGCAGCGTGTGGATTCTCGGTGGCGGCAGCCCGAAGAACTTCATGCTCCAGACCGAGCCGCAGATTCAGGAAGTCCTCGGCATCCAAGAGAAGGGCCACGACTACTTCCTCCAAGTCACCGACGCCCGCCCCGACACCGGCGGCCTCAGCGGCGCGACACCCGCCGAGGCCGTGAGCTGGGGCAAGGTGGATCCCGACAAGCTGCCCGACAGCGTCGTCTGCTACACGGACTCGACCATCGCGCTACCGCTGCTCACCGCCTACGTCCTCTCGCGCGTGAAGCCGCGCAAGCTCAAGCGCCTCTACGACCACCGCGACGCCATCCTCGATGTGGTGAAGCAGAAATACCTCAAGTCCGGCACGGTGACGAAGGTGCTCACGAGCCGGAAGATCGCGAAGCGTTCCTCCAGCATCGGGCTGAAGAAGTAACAACCGCGCGCTGCGCTGGTTTCGGAATCCGGGATCAATCAAACGCCGGCACCGCCAGTCCCGTTTTCCGGCGGATGGTTTCAGCGATGGTGTTCAATTCGCTCGTCGAAAGCTTCGTCGCGAACGCCTCCGGCGTGGGCCGGGCGATGGTGTAGGCGTGGACTTCCTTGATCCGCCCGCCGGCACGGACGATTTCGTTGAGCCGGTCGCAGTAGGCGGCGAGTTCCTCCGGCGGCATCGGCTGGCCGTGGACTTTCAGAAACAGGCTCTGGATGACGATGGGCCGCGCGCGCGCTGTTTCCAGAAGATTTTTCAAGATGCGGTCGAAGCGGACATTCGTGCGGTTGACGAGCTGGAAGTAAGCCTCGGTGCCCGCGTCGAGCTTGCCCCAGACCTCGCCGTTGTTCGCGTCCATGATTTCGAGGCCGCGTCGCACGTCGGCCTTGTCCAGCCCGGCGGCGTCGGTGATGAGGACGATTTTGGTTTCGCTCAAGCCCTCGGCGCGCCGCACGTCGGCGACGGCCTGCACGCACGCGGCGAAGTTGGCAACCATCGTCGGCTCACCGTCGCCGCTGAAGGCGATGTCTTTGATCGTGCGCGTGAGTGCGGGTGGGAGTTCGGCGAACTTCGGCTCCTTCGCCAGCCCGCCGCCGCGCGCGAAGTGAATCAGCGCCACGAGTTCGTCGCGCATCCGGTTCAAATCCACGCGGGAGGTTTTGCCGGGGATTTTCCGGTCCACCTCGCAGTAGATGCAGTCGAAGTTGCAGAGCTTGTCGGGGTTCAGGTTGACGCCGATGGAGAGGCCCCGCGAGCGCCGCGAGATGACGGGATAGACGAACGTGAAGTCGCTGAACTGCCGCGCGTGATCCCGCACGGCGGCAAAGGTGTTTTTGATCTGGACGGGCGGTTCGGCCACGCGGGCAAGGTCACGGTTCGGAGTTCAAAGTTCAACTTGAATTCGGCGGCCAAACCACAGAGGCACGGAGACACGGGGACAAGGCAAAAGACAAAAGGAAAAAAGGAAAAACGTGCTTCTCCGTGCCTCCGTGCCTCCGTGGTCAATTTCTACAGTGGTATTTCAGGTTCAGCGGCATATCAGCCCAAAATCCGGCTGCCGGAACTCAGGAAGATGCCCTGGAAATTCATCTCCAGCGCCTGCGCGTTGGTGGCTTTTTCGAGCGCGGCCTCCTTGGTGACGCGGCCTTCCTTGACGAGCTTGAAGAGCGCCTGGTTAAAGCTCTGCATGCCGTCCTCGGTGCCGGTCTCGATGGCGGCGGCGAGCTTCTCCAGCTTGTTCTCCTCGATCATCTTCCGCACGGTCGGCGTGTTGATCATGACTTCCTGCGCGGGCGTCACGCCGCCGTTCACGGTGGGCGTCATGCGCTGGCAGCAGACGGCGTGCAGGGTGCCGGCGAGCTGGCGGCGCACGGAGTCGCGGTCGTCGGCCTTGAAGAAGTCGAGGATGCGCCCGACGGACATGGCGGCGTTGGTGGTGTGGAGCGTGGACAGGACGAGGTGGCCGGTGTCGGCGGCGCTCATGGCGGCCTGCATGCTGACGGCGTCGCGCATTTCGCCGACCATGATCACGTCGGGATCCTGCCGCAGGACGTGCTTGAGGCCGTGGGCGAAGGACTGCGTGTCGAGGCCAACCTCGCGCTGCTCGACGACGGACTGGTTGTCCTCGAAGACGTATTCGATGGGATCCTCAAGGGTGATGATGTGCTTTTTGAAGTTGGCGTTGATGTGCTCGATCATCGCGGCGAGCGTGGTGGATTTGCCGCTGCCGGTGGTGCCCGCCAGCAGGATGATGCCGCGCGGGGCCTCGGCAAGCTTCGCCAGGATCGGCTCCAGCCCCAGCTCCTCGAAGGACGGCACGGTGCTCTTGACGTGGCGCATGGCGAGGGCGAACTGCCCGCGTTGCTGGAAAACATTCGTGCGAAACCGTCCGACGCCCGGACAGTGGTAGGAAAAGTCCACCTCGCGGTCGGCCTCGAGCCGCTTGAGCGAGTGCGGCGGGGTGATGTGGCGGACGACGGTGTTGATCCACTCCTCGGTGGGGACGGGGCACTCGACCGAGACGAGCTGCCGGCTGATGCGGAAGATGACGGGCGCACCGACCTTGAAATGCAAGTCCGAGGCGCCGCCCTCGACGGCGACGCGCAGAATCTTGAAGAATGTTTCCACGCGGGGAGGCTAGCCGAGGCGGGCCGGGTCAGGCCAGGGCAGAATCGGCCCGCGCGAGCTGCGCCAAAGCCTGGCGCGAGAGGTTCATGAACATCAGCGAGACGACGTAGCCCTCGCGGCGGTTGCCCTGGCAGTTCACGACGACGCCGGTGGCGTGGATTTTTTTGCCGCCCGGCGGCGACACCACGTCCACGGTCATCTCCGACCACGCGGGGAACGGGCGCGCGCTCAAGAACTCGACGCCGTTCCGGCTCAAGCGCACCGCGCTGGCGGGCAGGGTGAGGGCGGTCTGGTTGGCGGCGGCGGGGGGTTGGAAAACGCCGGACTGGTCGAGCTTGGTTGCACTCATAATGATGACTTCGGGCTGGCGAAAAGTAGCACAGATGGCCGGGGCGTCAACCGGCGAGAGAGAAGTAAATCCAGACAAGGCCCGTCGCTCACGGTGACACACGCACGCGGTAAAAGCGGTTTGATAGGAGCAAGGACGGTGGTGTTTCTGTTGGGATAGGCGGCGGAAGATCCGGATCCAAGGAGGGGTCTCCAAGAGTCATTGTGTTGGTAAATCCGGGCCATGTGATTGGATAGTAGAAGACATTCGTGTCTGGCAGAATCGTAACAGAGTTTGACCTCGTTTGCCATTGACCGCTCGTCAATGCGTCCTTGTGTTCGAGCGAATAACCCGCGCTGCCGATGGTGGTGAAAGTTACGGCAACTCCACCGGTCGGGTCAGCCGTGATCGCGGTGATGGTCGGCACCGGTGCATTCGTGGAAACGACCACTCCATACATGGATCGTCCACTGCCGCCGGCGGCGTATTCGCCGAGAACGATTGTGTCCCTCGTGCCACTCAAGCTCCTTCCATACACGGAACAATAGCTGTTCACACTGACGCCCGCCCCGACACCGAGGCTGGGCGATTCGTCCATACCCACTTCATCGGGAATTGCGAGGCTCCCGGATCGGTTCCTGCCCGTGTGAACCGGAACAAACCCGTTCGTCAGCACCCAGTTCATGAACGGCAGGCCGAGGCTGTTTGTGCCGATGCCAATGTCCGGGGGCGTGCGGGGCTGTCCGTTGGTGATGCTGCCGCGATTGTCAATCAGCAGATACACGTAAACTTTCGATGTCATGGTCGTCAGCGTCAGCGAGTAGAGCTGGTTGTCCCGGCGGTCATTGCCCGGCACGATGTATTCACCATTCACCAGATACGGAGGCATTCCAATGGCGACGCCGGCAGGGTTCGTCACGCTGTTCCACTGATGACCGCGGTCGGAGTAGGCCGGTGCATCCTCGCCAAAAAGCCCCACCGTAATGATGCCGAAGCCCGCCGTGTTCGTGAAGGTCTGTCCGGTGAACTTCGCCGGGATGGTGGTGCCGCCGTCCCCGCCGGATTCCACGACGGACGTAATGAGCGGGGCCGCGCGGCAGAGGGTGACGTTCGTGAGGGTGTCCGCCATCAGCAGCAGGATCACCAGCCGGCCTGCGGGCAAAAAAATGCTGGCTTTCATCTTTTCTTCTCCTTCTGGGAAGTGATTTGAAGCCACGCTACGCCTCCTTGTGTTGCGGTCAATGCCTTTTTTCAGGCTACGGGGCACGTTCCACCCGCCGCGTGCGGACGCGGCAGCCCGCGTCAAAAACTCACCACTCGATCACCGCCGCGCCCCACGTCAGCCCCGCGCCGAAGGCCACGAGCAGCACCAGATCGCCGCGCTGCACTGCGCCCGACTCGACCGCCTCGTCCAGCGCGATGGCCACGGAGGCGGCGGAGGTGTTGCCGTATTTTTCCAGGTTCACGAAGAGCTGCTCCGGCTTCGCGCCGAGCCGGTCGGCCACGGCGTCAATGATGCGGCGGTTGGCCTGGTGCGGGATGACGCACTTGATCTGCGAGATGTCCAGTTCGCACCGCTGCAACACCTCGCGCGCGGCGGTGCACATGGCGTTGACGGCGTTCTTGAAGGTCTCCTTGCCGTCCATCCGCAGGAAGTGCAGGCGGCCCGTCACCGAGTCCACGGTGGCCGGGCAGGCGCTGCCGCCGCCGGGCATGGAGAGCAGCCCGGCCTTGCTGCCGTCCGCGCCCATGCAGGCGGTGAGCAGGCCGTGCGAGTTCGCGCGGTTCTGCAAAATCGCCGCGCCCGCGCCGTCGCCGAAGAGCACGCAGGTGTTGCGATCCTTCCAGTCAATGATCGAGGAAAGTTTCTCCGCGCCGATGACCAGCACCGTCTCGTAGGTGCGCGACATGATGAACTGCTGGCCGACTTCGAGGCCGTAAATGAAGCCGGAGCACGCGGCCTCCAGGTCAAACGCCGCCGCGCGATGCGCGCCGATCTTGTGCTGCACCACGCACGCGGTCGCGGGGAACGGCATGTCCGGCGTGATGGTGGCGACGATGATGAGGTCAATCTGCTCGGCGGTGACGCCGGCCTTTTTCATCGCGCGCCGCGCGGCCTCGGCGCCGAGGTCGGAGGTGAACTGTTTCTCCGCCGCGATGCGCCGCTGCTTGATGCCGGTGCGGGAGACAATCCATTCGTCAGTGGTCTCGACGATTTTTTCGAGGTCAAAGTTGGTCAGGACGCGCTCCGGCACGCAGGAGCCGACGCCGGTGATGGAGCAGGTGCGGCCTTTGAAATCGTGCTTGGCGCGGGGATTTTTCACAACCTTGGAGGGTTTCATGCGAGGACGACGAGGCGGGCGTTGGCGGCGGCGACTTCGCGCTGGATGTGCTGGTTGAGGTGGTGCGCGACGGCGGTGGCGGACTGCCGGATGGCGTTGGCGAACACCTTCTCGCGCGCGGAGCCGTGGACTTTGATGACGTTGCCGTTGAGGCCGAGGAGCGGCGCGCCGCCGTGCTCCTCGGGATCCATGCGGGATTTCATATCGCGGAAGACGCCCTGCGCCAGCGCCGCGCCGGCCTGGCGGAGCACGTTCTTCGTGAAGCCGCTTTTCAGCATCCGCTTGAAGCCGCTGGCCATGCTCTCGATGGTTTTCAGGACGATGTTGCCGACGAAGCCGTCCGTCACCACCACGTCCACGTGGCCGGTGAACAGGTCGTGGCCCTCGATGAAGCCGAGGTAGTCCACGCCGGACATTTCCGCCGCGCGGCAGAGTTTGTTCGCCTCGCGGACGAGGTCGTTGCCCTTGATGTCCTCGGTGCCGTTGCTCAAGATGCCGATGCGCGGGCGTTTCTGGCCGAGCACTTCGCGGGCGTAGATGCCGCCCATGATGGCCTGATGAAGCAGGTGGACGGGCTTGCTCTCCGGGTTCGCGCCGCCGTCAATCAGCACGAACGGCGTGTGCTCCGTGGGAATGATGCAGGCGATGGCCGGGCGGTCCACGCCTTCCAAGGTGCGGAGCCGGATGGTCGAGGCGGCGACGATGCCGCCGGTGTTGCCGGGGGAAATCACCGCGTCGGCCTTGCCCTCCTTCACCAAGTCCACGGCACGCAGAATCGAGCAATCCTTCTTCTTCCGCAGGCCGGTGACGGGCTTGTCCTCCATCGTCAGCACCTCGGAGGCGTGGACGACATGGACGCGCGCATCGCGCAGGCCGGCGGCGGCGAGGGCGGGCTTCACCTCGGCTTCGTTGCCGACGAGGTAGAGCGCGGTAATCTTGGTGTCCGACTGCAACGCGGACTTGGCCCCGTGGACGGCGACGCGGCACCCGTGGTCGCCGCCCATGACATCCACTGCGATTCGCATAAAAGGAAAAAGGCGCGGAGTGCCGTGCTTCCGCGCCCCCGGAAAAGGGATTACGCCTTCGCTTCCACGGTCAGAATCTGGCGACCCTTGTAAAAGCCGCAGGCCGGACAGACGCGGTGGGGCCGGTAAGGCTCGTCGCACTGCGGGCATTTCTGAATCTGCGGCAGCGTGAGCACGCTGTTGTAGGCCCGGCGCATACGCATGCGGCTCTTTGATGGTTTACGCTTGGGAACGCCCATAATGTGTCGTTAGTTCTTCGGTTTCAGTTTGTTCAATTCGGCCCAGGCCGCGGATATGTCCAGGCTCTGACTCGCGCCGCGCGTGGCCCCTTCCTCCGCTTGCATTGCTGGCAGGCCGGGACACTCGGTTTCACACAGCGGATGCTGCGGAAGCTTGAGGAGAATGTCCTCCCGTATCAGGGGCGTCAAGTCCACACAATCGTCCTGGATGGGCACCGCATCCTCGCCCTCCAGCGGCAGGTGCGCCGCCCAGCCGGACAGTTCGAGGGGAAAATCAAACGCCTTCAGGCACCGGGCGCAGTCGCAGCGGAGGTTCACCCACAGCGTGCCCTGGGCGAGCACGGCGTTGTCGAGCGATTGAACCTCCAGTTCATACTGCAACGGCTCCGGCCAGTGGATGAGTTCATCCGCCCCGGCCAGGCCCAGCTCCGCCTCCGTCAGTTCCCCGGCGAGCTGGAGGTTTTTCTTGGACAGATGATGCAGGTTAACGAGCAGCGGCATGGGGCCTCACTTTTTCCGCGTGATTTTCGCCTTCAGCGCCTTTTGCACGTTGGGCGGCACGAAGCTGCTCACGTCGCCGCCGAGCCTGGCGATTTCCTTCACCAGCCGCGAGCTTAAGAACGTGTAGGTGTCCTTCGGCATCATGAAAATCGTCTCCACCCGCTCGTTGAGCTTGCGGTTCATCAGCGCCAGTTGAAACTCAAACTCGAAGTCCGACACCGCCCGCAGCCCGCGCACCACCGCGCCCGCGCCCTGCCGCTCGACATAATCCACCAGCAGGCCGGCGAACGTGTCCGCCTCGACGTTGGGCAGGTGCTTCACCGCGTCGGTCACGAGCCGGCGGCGCTCGGCCACGGTGAAGAACGGCGCCTTGCCCTCGTTGTCCGCCACCGCCACCACCACGCGGTCGAAGAGCCGCGCCGCCCGCTGGATGACGTCCAAGTGGCCGTTGGTCAGCGGGTCGAAACTGCCGGGATAAATCACCGTGCGCATGGCGGCAATTTAGCAGCCACGGCGGCGATGCCCATGAAAATGTTTAGCCACGGATGCCTTTTGCGCTACACTGCCACGAATGTCCACCGCGTTCACTCGCCTGCTCCGGCTTTGCGCCGCGCTTTTCTGCGCCGTGCTGTCCGTGCGGGCGACGGATCCCGACCTCACCGCCGCGCCGCAGAGCCGGCTGGTGGTGGACGGTGTGAATGCCACGCTGCAAGTGACCGCCACCGGCACCGCGCCACTGCGCTACCAGTGGCAGTTCAACGGACTGGATTTGGCGAACGCGACAAACACCGCGCTCACGCTGACGAATGTTTCCGCCGCACAGGCCGGCAGCTACTCCGTCATCGTCAGCAATTCCATCGGCGTCACGAGCAGCCCGCCCGCCGTCCTGTCCGTGGATGTGCTGCCGCCCTATCTGCCCGGCGCGCTCATCGCGATGACCTACAACGTCGAGGGCAACGGCGCGACGAACTGGAGCACCAACTTCGCACAGGTGCAGGCCATCGGCCGGCAATTGCGCTTCCTCAAGCCCGATGTCGTCACGTTCAATGAAATCCCCAACAACCTCGTGTGGGAGATGACCAACTTCATCAACTGTTTTCTCCCCGGCTACGCGCTCGCCACGAACTCCGGCACCGACGGCTTCATCCGCAGCGCCATCGCCAGCCGGTTCCCCATCACGCGCTCGCAGAAGTGGCTCGACGGCGTGGGCCTCGCCAGCTTCGGCTACGGCGGCAACTTCACCCGCGACCTGTTCGAGGCGGAAATCGCCGTGCCGGAGTTCCCGCTGCCGCTGCACGTCTTCGTCACGCACTTGAAGGCGACTTCCTCGCAGGATTTTTCCAACAGCGTGGCCAAGCGCTCCGCCGAGGCCAGTTGCGTCTCCAATTTTTTCATCACCAACTTCCTCGCCCTCCACGCGGGCCGCCCGTATCTGCTCGCGGGCGACATGAACGAGGATGTGAACCGCCCGACCAGCGGCAGCGGGCTGCCCCTCCAGCGCCTCGCCAACCCCGCCACCGGCCTGAACCTCACCACGCCCATCAACCCCTTCACCGGCGACGAGCGCACCTGGTCCATTCAGGCCGGCAGCCTCACCGTGCGGTTTGACTACGTGCTGCCGGGCGACCTGCTGGCGTCGAACATCTCCACCAGCCAGGTGTTCCGCACCGACCGGCTCGTCGCGCCGCCGCCCACGATTCTGACCAACGACAACAAGACCGCCTCCGACCATCTGCCCGTGGTGATGGTGTTCAACAACCCCTTCAACACCAACCCGCCCGTCCTCAATCTCCTCCGCGCGGGCGGCAATCTGCTGCTCACCTGGCCGACGACGCCCGTGGGCTTCCAGCTCGAAGTGGCGGAGGAACTGACCGACTCGCCGAACTGGCTCAACTCCGTCCTCTCGCCCGCCGTGGTGGGCGGCGTGACCAACCTCGTGACGCTCACCAACCTGAACGCGCAGAAATTTTACCGGCTGCGGAAGCCGTGAAGGGGTGACGAGACTCCGGGCCAGCGGTGCGGAACGATCCCTGTTTGCAGCGCCAGCGGCGCGACATATTTGTAGAACCCCGCCACTCCGAAAAAGAAAGCTCCGTCGGAGCGGCATATAATTCGTGTCTCGGCCAACCCCGATGCCGCTCCCACGGAGCTTGATGATGAAAGGGGGAATGCTTCTACAAACATTTCGCTCCGGCGGAGCTTTGGTTTTATCGCCGCCATGAGTCCCGGCGCATTTTTGTGAAAGCCTTTCCCTAATTTTGCATCTCGCCGAGAAGCTGGAGTTCCGGCGCATTGTCCGCCGTCAGGGGATTGTGCGCGAAGCGCGCCGACTCCAGCTTTCCCAGCCAGTCGTCAATCAGCGCGAGCGTGGCGCGCACGTCCAGTTGCTCGTGGCGGGCGGGGTATTTTTGCAAGTTGGCCTGCGCGAGCTTGAACAGCGCGGCGGCGGGGCGCAGGCGCGGGCGCGGCGGCGTGTGCTTCTGCAAATGAACAAACGCGCCGGCGAGCTGGATCAAACCTTTGTAGAAGGCGTAGTTCGGCCCGTCGCGCTGGCCGAGCCAGAGTTCCTCCAGCACGTCGTGCGCCTCGTAGAACTCCCGGCGGTTGAAGCACGCGAAGTAGCCGAGATAATGCGCGTCGAGCGCGCGCCCTTGCAGGCCCGCAATCATCGCGGCGATGTTCGCGCTCTTCTTGCTCATGAAATTGTGTGCGGCGAGCCGCCCAAATCTTCTGCCACCCGCGCGCTCCCCGAACCACACGAAAAGAAATTCCGCTTTGGCGTGCTTCGCGTGATTCGCGGGGCAGCCATCCGGCGGAATGCTGCACCGGGTGAAAATCATATCCGATTCAAGCCGTGAAGCCAAGGCCGGCGCGCGCCTGCAAAGAAATGGCCGGACAACTAATTCCATTGCCCGACCTTCCGCCGAACGCCAGACTTGCGCCGCGATGAGTCAGAAATGTTTTTGCCGCCTCGTCTTCGCCACCGCACTTGTTCTTGCGACGAGCTTCCCGCGATTGATCCGTGCCGCGCCTGATCCCGCCAAGGATCGCATCACCATTCTCATCAGCATTGATGGGTTTCCCGCGTGGCTGTGGGACGACCCCACGCTGCCGGTGCCGACGCTGCGGAAGCTCGCCGCCGAGGGCGTAGCCGCCAGGGCGATGAAAGTTTCCAACCCGTCCATCACCTGGATCAACCACACCACGCTCGTCACCGGGGTCGAGCCGGCGCGGCACGGCGTGCTTTTCAACGGCCTGCTCGTGCGCCAGGGGCCGGGGCTGCCGCCGAAGATCGAGCAATGGGCCAGCAAGCAGCGCCTCGTCCGCGTGCCGACCGTCTATGACCTCGCGCATCAGGCCGGGCTGACGACGGCGCAGGTGGACTGGGTGGCGGTCACGAACGCCGGCACGTTCAACTGGCAGTTCTACGAGGTGCCGAACACCGTGGATGACATCCCGCGCGAGCTGGTCGCCGCCGGCGTGTTGAGCGAGCCGCAGCTTGCCAGTTTCACCAAGGGCACGAGCATCACGTGGCGCGACATGGTCTGGACCAGAGCCGCCGCGCACATCATCAAGACGCGCAAACCGAACCTCCTCCTCTTTCACCCGCTCACGGTGGATTCGATCAACCACCAATACGGCCCCGGCACGCTGGCGAGCTTCGCCGCCTACGCCTACGCGGACAAAATGGTGGCCGAACTTCTCGACGCGCTCACGGCGGCGGGCATGAAGGACAAGGCGACCATCCTCATCGCCACCGATCACGGCTTCAAGAAAGTGAGCAAGGTCGTTCTACCAAATGTCGCGCTCCGCAAGGTCGGCCTCGTGCGCGCCGCCGGACCGACCGTAACGGGTGCGGACGCCTGGGCGATGGCCCAGGGCGGCATGGCGTTCGTGTATGTCACCGACCCGGCGCGGCGCGGCGAGCTCGTGCCGAAGCTCAAGGAACTTCTCGGCAAAATGGAAGGCATCGAGCGCGTCGCCGAGCCGAAGGATTACGCCGCCCTCGGAATGCCCACGCCGGACGCGAATGACGGCGCGGGCGAACTCGCGCTCTTCGCGAAGGCGGGCTACGCATTCCAGGCCGGTGCCGCCGGCGACCGCGAAATCATTCCGTCCAGCGAGGTCAACTACCTCGGCACGCACGGCTACCTCAACACCGACCCGCAGCTCGACGGCGTGTTCCTCGCGTGGGGCCGTGGCATCCAGCCCGGCGCGAAGCTGGGGCGCATCACGAACCTGGATGTCGCGCCGACGATTGCCAAACTTCTCGGCGTGACGCTGCCGAACCCCGACGGCCGCGTGCTTGAGGAAATCTTGAAGCAGCCTTGAAAACTGGACGAAGCGCGGCTGAACGCACTCGGCCCGCCGTCCGGCAAACCGGGGACGGACTACTTCAGCAGTTGATCGTAAATCTGATACGCGCCCGCCGCGCCCATGCAGAGCGCCGAGAGCCACAGCAGCGCCGACCACACCGGGCCGGGGCGCAGTTCCGGGTCAAGCTTCCGGTAGCGGAAGTAAAGCGCCGCGCCCGCGAGGAACGGCAGCAGCAACGCCTGCCCCACCCCGCTGATCATCACGAGCGTGACCGGCTTGGCGGTGACGAGATAGATCGCCGTGGCGTAGGTCGGCAGCACGACGCAGCAGATTTTCACCATGCGCGCGCGGGCCTCCTCGCTGGCGTAGCGCTTCAGGCCGAACAGTTCGAGCGCGTCGGCGAGCAGGCGGGCGTTCGAGGCGGTCGCGGCGAAGGCCGTCGAATAGAGCACGGCGAACGCGCCGATCAGGAAAATCCACAGCCCCCACGCGCCGAAACTTTCCTGATACATGTGCGCCAGCGTCGGAATCATGTCCTTGTCCGACACCTTGAGCGACTTGGCGTGCAGCACCGCCGCGCCCAGCAGGTAAAACGCCGCCGTGGCCGACGTGTAAATGATCATCGAGAGCCAGGCGTCCACGCGCATGACGCGCATCCAGCCCCGCGCGCGTTCGAGCCAGCCCGCCGCGTCACGCGGGCCGACGCGCGCGGCGTAGCCCTTCTCCAGGCACCAGTAGGGATAGTAGATCAGTTCCGACGCACCGACGCCGATGATGCCCAGCGCGGCAAAGGCAGTGCCGAAGTTCTGCGGCAGATGGAAGCGAAACCCGTCCACGATGTTGGCAGTGGAGATGCGATACTCCGACCATTGCAGCGCGCCCACCGCCACCACCGTCGCCACCGTGAAGATGACCACGAGGATGGTCGAGAACACCTCGACCAGTTTGTAGCGCCCCATCGCCAGCAGCGCGGCGCACGAACCGCCGATGAGCACCGCGAGCCATGTGTTGCTCACCGGCACGCCGCCCGCCGCAAGCACCTCCGCCGTGCCGCCGATGATGCCGCCGACCTGCGAGATGATCGCGAGAAACACCACCGCCCAAATCCACAGAATCCACGAGACGCGAAAGCGCGGCCCGGGAATCTGGTTGAGCGCCTGCAGCGTGGTGACGCCCTTCGCCACCGAGTAGCGGCCCAGTTCGATCTGCACGAACACCTTCACCATGCAGCCAAGCACGATGAGCCAGAGCAGCGAGTAGCCGTTCTCCGCCGCCACGCGCGGGGTGACGATGAGCTCGCCGGAGCCGACGATGCTCGCGGTGACGATGAGGCCGGGGCCGATGTAACGCAGCGCATCGCGCAGCCGGCCGGGGGCGGGAGTCGGAGTGGACATTGGCGCGGAGCGTAAGTGCGGGAGCCTGCCTTGGTCAAGATTCGCGCATCATCCCCTGGCGGTCGGGTGATGAGGCTCACCCTGTCCAGGCAAGGTTTCGGGGAGCGCATCCGGGCACTGTCCCGGAGCGCCGGACTCCGATCCGGCAGGAGGTGGAAAAGGGCTGGCCCCGTGCCGATTCGGAGATCGGCGTTCCGCCCGGCCTGACGGCGCGGGGGCAGCCCGGATGCGCCCGTTTCGGGGTTGAAACCTGCAGAACACTTGCGCTCCGCCGCGCCGCGTGCATCATCCCTCCATGCGCCATTTCCTCTGCCTGCTGCTGCTCGCCTGCACCGCCCGCGCGGAACTCAAGACGGACATCGCCTTCACCCACGTCGCCGGCACCAACCTCACGCTCGACGCCTTTGTGCCGGAGGGCAAGGGGCCGTTCCCCACGTGCATCCTCGTCCACGGTGGCGGCTTCACGAAGGGCGACAAGACGAGCTTCATCAAGCCGCTGTTCGAGCCGCTGGGCAAGGCGGGCTTCACATGGTTCACCATCAACTACCGCCTTGCGCCGGAGCACCGTTTCCCCGCGAACATCGAGGACACCGAGGCGGCCATCCGCTGGGTGAAGGCGCACGCGCAGGAATACCAGGTGGATCCGAAGCGCATCGCCCTCATCGGCGAATCGGCGGGCGGGCACATCGTGTCGCTCGTTGGCGTGCGGGCGAAGGGCGCGACCAGCGTGGCTGCGGTGGTGCCGATTTACGCGCCGCACGATTTGGAATTGCAGGTGAAGGCCCGCAACGCGCTCGGCCCTTCGATGACCGCGCTGTTCGGGCTGACCGAACTGAACGACGCCGCGTGGAAGACGCTGCGCGAGGCGTCGTCCACGAGTTATCTCCGCAAAGACCTCCCGCCCTATCTGCTCATCCACGGCGACAAGGACGCGCAGGTGCCCTACGAACAGTCGGTGGAGTTTCAGAAGAAGATGCAGGCCATCGGCGCGCGCTGCGATTTCATCACCATCAAGGACGGCGGCCACGGCATGGGCGGCTGGGACAAGCTCGGCTCCGATTACCGCGAGCAGTTGGTGGACTGGCTGAAGAAGACGCTGAAGTGATGACGGCTCTGACGCATGTGGTCAAGGGCTCAATTTGATTTCGGAGCGCGGGCTTCAGCCCGCAGAACCATGGCCGTAGTTGAGGATGAAGAATTTTCCGCCGCGTTTTCGTTCGCACACTTCTGCGGCGTGAACGCCGCGCTCCTCAAGATGAGCCACAGCTTGAGACCTCTGCAAAAGCCATTGTTTCGACGGAACGCCGAGCATTGCTCGGCAAGAAACCTTTGAAAACCGGGCCGAGCGATGCTCGACGCTCCGGTGATTCGGGAGCTTTGCAGAGGTTTCAGCCTGTGTTTGTTCCCCGTTGACCCCGCGCCCACGCTGGCGTGAAATGCCCGCGTGTCCACTACTACCATCGAAACCGTTGCCCAGCTCGAAGAACGCTTGAGCGAGCCGACGGCGGGCGTCGTCGAGACGCTGCGGCACGTGCCGGGCGACATCCTCGTGCTTGGCGTCGCGGGCAAAATGGGGCCGACGCTCGCGCGATTGGCGCGGCGCGCGGCGGACGCCGCCGGCTCACCGCGCCGCGTCATCGGCGTGTCGCGCTTTTCCGCGCCGGGGCAGATGGAGGAGTTGACCGCGCACGGTGTCGAGGCGGTTCGCTGCGATTTGCTGGACGAGGAGGCCGTGGCGAAACTGCCGGACGCGCCCAACGTGATTTACATGGCCGGGATGAAATTCGGCGCGACCGGCAACGAGTCGCTCACCTGGGCGATGAACAGTTACCTGCCCGCGATTGTCTGCCGCCGCTACCGCCGCAGCCGCATCGTCGCGTTTTCCACCGGGAATCATTACGGACTGGTGCCGGTGACCTCCGGCGGCTCGCGCGAAGTGGATTTGCCGAATCCCGTCGGCGAATACGCCATGAGCTGCCTGGGCCGCGAGCGCATCTTCGAGCATTTCAGCCGGACGCTGAACATCCCCGTCGCGCTCATCCGCCTCAATTACGCCTGCGAGCTGCGCTACGGCGTGCTGGTGGACATCGCGCAGCAGGTCTGGAGCAACAAGCCGGTGGACACCACGATGGGCTATCTCAACACCATCTGGCAGGGCGACGCGAACGCGATGGCGCTCCAGGCGTTCGCCCGCACGGCCACGCCGCCGTTCGTCGTCAACGTCACCGGGCCGGAACGGTTGAGCGTGCGCGGCGTCGCGGGACAGTTCGGGCGCATCCTCGACAAGCGGCTGAAGTTCACCGGCGCGGAGGCGCAAACCGCGCTGTTGAGCAACGCCAGCCGGGCGTTTCAGATGTTCGGCCCGCCGCGCGTGAACGCCAGCCAGCTCATCGAAATGGTGGCCGACTGGGTTCAGCGCGGCGGAGCGACGCTCAACAAGCCGACGCACTTTGAAACGCGGGATGGGAAGTTTTAACGCCAAATCAAAATGATTTCCGCTGGAGCACATTTGGGGTGCAAGCCCGCCACCCCTCTCCCTTCCCTCTCCCCTCCTCGGAGGAGGGGAGAGGATCAAGGAGAGGGGTGGTCAGCCGTGTTGCCGCCCATCGGAATTCGGCAAGCGCTTCAACGCGGCCTCGTCATCCCCGCGTGTCCACTGGCGCTGACCGCGCGGCGCAAGCTTGACGAACGCCGCCAGCGGGCGCTGCTGCGCTACTACATCGCCGCCGGTGCGGGCGGCGTGGCTGTGGGAGTTCACACGACGCAATTCGCCATCCGCGATCCGAAGGTGGGTTTGTTCGCACCGGTGCTGCAACTCGCAGCGGAAGAAATGAGCCGCGCCGATGCGCGCCGCAAGGAGCCGCTCGTCCGCATCGCCGGAGTGTGCGGCGGCACGCGGCAGGCGCTGGCCGAGGCGAAGCTGCTGCGCGAGTGCGGCTATCATGCGGCGCTGTTGAGCCTCGCGGCGTTGAAAAAATCTTCCGAGGCCGAACTCCTCGCGCACTGCCGCGCGGTGGCGGACGTGAGTCCGCTCGTCGGCTTTTACCTGCAACCCGCCGTCGGCGGGCGCGTGCTGCCGTTCTCGTTCTGGCGGCGGTTTGCTGAAATCGAAAATGTGGTGGCGGTCAAAATCGCGCCGTTCAACCGCTATCGAACTCTCGACGTGGTGCGCGCCGTGGCCGAGGCGGGCCGCGACGACATCGCGCTCTACACCGGCAACGACGACAACATCGTGCTCGATCTGATCACGCCGTATCGCTTCAAGGTTGGGGGGCGCACAGTCGAGCGGCGCATCGTTGGCGGCTTGCTGGGCCATTGGTCGGTGTGGACGAAGCGCGCGGTGGAACTGCTCGGCGAGTGCCACCGGCTCGTGCGGCGCGGTGGCACCATCCCGCCGGAAATGCTGCGCCGCAGCGTGGAGGTGACGGATGCCAACGCCGCGTTCTTCGATGCTGCCAATGGTTTTGCCGGCTGCATCGCCGGGCTGCATGAAGTGCTGCGCCGACAGGGATTACTCGCGGGCATCTGGTGCCTCGACTCGCGCGAAGCGCTCGGCCCCGGTCAGCGGCGGGAGATTGATCGCGTCTGCCGCACCTATCCGCACTTGAACGACGATGCGTTCGTCGCCGCGCACCGCGACGAGTGGCTGCGCGGATGAATTGGTGCGGGTGGAACAGGCCACTGGCCTGTTCCGGCGGGCTACCAGCCCGCCGAATTATTCGGCGGCAAGTTGCCGCCGAAAACGGGCCAGTGGCCCGTTCCACCCATTTTCATACAGGCTCTTATTTTGCCAGCCCCAGATTCTTCAAAATCCGCGTCGTCGAGTGCGCCTTGTTCAGCGTGTAGAAGTGGATGCCCGGCACCCCCGCGCGCAGCAGCTCCTCGCATTGTTTCGTCGCGTATTCGATGCCGAATTCCACCGCCGCCGTGTCGTCACCACCGAGTTTTTCGAGCCGATCCAGCAGCGGCTGCGGCATCCGCGCGCCGCACATGGTGGTGAAGCGCTTGATCTGGTTCGCACTCAAAATCGGCAGCACGCCGGGGCAGAGCGGAATGTTCACGCCGAGCTTCACGAGGAAATCGCGGAACTCAAAAAAGTCCTTGTTGTCAAAAAAGAGCTGCGTGAGCACGAAGTCCGCGCCCTCATCCACCTTCGCCTTGAGATGCCGCCAGTCGGCGTGCTTGCCCTCCTTGCACGCGATGTGGCCTTCGGGAAAACCGGCGGTGCCGATGCTGAAGCCGCCGCGCTCGCGCAGATAGCGCACCAGTTCGTGGGAATACTCGAAGCCGCCCTCGGTCTTCTGAAAGTCGCCCACGCCGCCCGGCGGATCGCCGCGCAGGGCGAGGATGTTCTTGATGCCATGCGCCTGCGCCTGATCAAGCACTTGGGCGATTTCCGCCTTGGTGGCGTTCACGCAGGTCAGGTGGCTCATCGCGGTGAGGCCGTGCTCGCGCTGGATGCGATCCACGATCATCAGCGTCTTGTCGCGCGTGCTGCCGCCTGCGCCGTAGGTGACGGAGCAGTAGTCGGGCCGGAGCGTCATCAGCGCGGGAATGGTCTTCTCCAGCAGATTGCGGTCGCCCTCGTCGGTCTTCGGCGGGAAGAACTCGAAGGAAATCACCGGCTGGTTCGCCGCTTTTTTTTCGGCGTGGATGTCTCGAATGAATCGCATTCGGCGCGGACTATGCCGGGACGGCGGAATGAATTCAACCTGAACTCCGGGTGAACCACGGAAAACACGGAGCACACGGAATTAAAACGCGGCGAGCCTTTCCGTGTTTTCCGTGTCTTCCGTGGTTAATGCCACTTTTGCAGTTCGATGATGTTGCCCTCCGGGTCGGCCATGTAGATGAGCGTGAGCCGGCCCGCGCCGGGGATGTCGAGCGTCACGAGCTGGCCCACGTCGCGCCCGCCGCGCTCCAGAATCATCCCGCGCGTGCGATCCATGTCCGGCACTTCAAAGGCGAGGTGCGCGAAGCCGGGCAGGTGCAGCCGCTTGTCCGGCGCGGGGAGGTTTTTCTCGTAGGAAAAAATCTCGATGGTCGGCCCGTTCTCGCCGTGGCCGGGCAGGCGCAGGTGCCGCCCGCGAATCCGCGCGCCGGGCATGGCGGTGAGCGCGTCGGTGTTCGGCCCGTGATGGTCGCGCTCGGAACTCACCGGCACGCAGTCGAAGACCTCGGCGTAAAATTTCACCATCGCCTGCCAGTCGTCGGCGATGAGGTTGGTGTGCGCGTAGCGGATGCCTTTGGATGCGGAGTTGCTCATAAAATGTCTCGCCGGCATCAAAGCAGCCGGTGGTTGCGGTAGTGCAGGATGGAGAACTCCGGCTCGTCGCGCAGCGTTTCCACCAGTTTGAAGCGGTCCTCAAACGCCGGGAAAAACGTGTCGCCCTCCACCTCGCGCTTCACGAGCGTGAGATACAGGTCGGAGCACAGCGGCAGCGCCTGCTCATAAATCTGCGCGCCGCCGCAGATGAAAAAATCCACCGGCGCGGCATCCGGGTTGAGCTGGAGAAAATTCCGGATCACCCGCAAGTCTGCTGCCGCCACGCCGCCGGTGCGCGGCAGCTCGAACTGATACGGCTCGTCCACGCGCGTCTTGCCGCGCGCGACCCACGCGCCGCCGAACAGCTCCGGGAAATCGCGCTGGAGCCGCCCCGGATGCCGCGAGAGGACGATGTTGACGCGGTTGGGCAGCGGCTTGCCCAGGCTCTCGAAGGTTTTCCGGCCCATGATGACGACATTGCCGGAGGTCATCCGCTTGAACCACTTGAAGTCTTCCGGCAAGTGCCACGGGATTTTATTCCCGTGGCCGATGACCCGGTTCAACGACATGGCGGCGATGGCTTTGAAATACTTCACACGTTGGGCGCTGCTGTCTGAATACCGCGCAGCATAGCAGTCATTTCCGGCAACTCAAGGCTGCGTGATTGCTTCCTCGTCCGCGCCGCGCTACAAACGCCGCATGGTTTCGCTGCCCAAGTTCTGCGGTGCGGTCGAGCTGCGGCCGTCCTTCGCGCCGCGCCCGGAGATCAGCCACGTCGTCTTCGATTTCGACGGCACGCTCTCGTGGCTGCGGCACGGCTGGCCGGAAGTCATGGTGCGCGTGTTCCGCCCGCACTTTCCGGCGCAACCTGGCGAGAGCGAGGGCGTAATTCACGATCTGCTGATGAATCTCATCGTCAGCCTGAACGGCAGACCCACGATTTTTCAAACCCTCCGTTTCGCCGAACTGGTGAAGGAACGCGGTGGTGCCTCGCCAGATGGCGAAACTTTGAGGCAGGAGTATCAACACCGCCTCGACGAAGCCATCGCCGAGCGCACAAAAAATATCCACAGCGGAAAATCCACGTCGGACGCCTACGTGGTGCATGGCGCGCGGTTCGTCCTCGATAAGCTTCGGCGGGCGGGCATTACGCCAGTCATCTTGAGCAGCACCGTGGAGGAGCGCGTGCGCGAGGAGGCGCAGTTGCTCGGCCTTTCGGACTATTTCGGACTCCATATCTTTGGTGGCACCGGCGATCCCACAAAATTTTCCAAAATGGATGTTTTCAAACGCCTGCTCCGCACCGAGGGCGTCACGGGCCGGCATCTGCTCTCCTTCGGCGACGGGCCGGTGGAAATCGCGAACACCAAGGAACTCGGCGGCGTCGCCATCGCCGTGTGCAGCGACGAGCACCACAACGGCTCCGGCCTTCTGGATCCGTTTAAGCAGCGCCAGTTGCTCGACGCAGGCGCGGATGCGGCGGTTCCCGATTATCGTGACGTGCCCGCGCTGCTCGGCTACCTTTTGCAGCGATGATTCCGCCGCCGCTCGATTTGAAAAAGGTGAAGGTCTATCCGCTGGCCGAGCGCGCCAGCATGAGCCGCATCGAGGACATCCTCGTCTCGCCGGACGCGCCGCCGCCGGAGTGTTCGGCGTTCAACCGTGCGCTGGTTCAGCAGGCGGCGGCCAAAATCATTTCGGCGCGAAGGCGCAACGCCAGCGTGCTCTTCATGTATGGCGCGCACCTCGTGAAGAACGGCGCGTCCGCGCTGGTCGAGCGCTTGATGGCGAAAGGCTGGGTCACACATCTCGCCACGAACGGGGCAGGTTCCATTCACGACTGGGAATTTGCCTTCCAAAACTGGTCCACCGAGAGCGTCGAGCAGAACGTCGCGACCGGCACCTTCGGCACGTGGGACGAAACCGGGCGCAATCTCCACCTTGCGATGCTTGCCGGTGCGCTGCGCGGCGAGGGCTACGGCGTAGCGCTCGGCCGCTTCATCCACGAGGACGGCGTGACGCTGCCGACGGCGGAGGAACTGGAAAAATCCTTACGAAACGAGCCATCCCATCCGCTCGCGCCCGCCCGCGCTGAACTGCTCGTGACCATGCGCGAGCACGGCCTGCGTGGCGGACGCATCGAGGTGCGGCACCCATGGAAGCACACTTCGATTTTCGCGAACGCCTTCCGCCATCAGCTTCCGATCACCGTGCATCCCGGCATCGGCTACGACATCATCGCGAATCATCCGATGTTCAACGGCGCGGTGATTGGCCGCGCGGCGGGGCTGGACTTTCAACTCATCGGCACGGCGATTGACGGCCTCGACGGCGGCGCGGTGCTCTCGGTCGGCTCGGCCATCATGGCGCCGCAGGTCTTCGAGAAGAGCATCAGTTGCGTGAACAACCTGCGCCTGCAGGCGGGCCGCGCCATCGTGCGCGACCACACGTTCTTCGTCGTGGATTTGCAGGACGGCGGCAACTGGGACTGGTCGCAGGGCGAGCCGCCCAAGGACAACCCCGCCTACTACCTGCGCTTCTGCAAAAGCTTTTCGCGCATGGGCGGCACCATGCACTACCTCCAGTGCGACAACGTGGTGTTCCTGCAAAACCTCCTGCACGAGCTCGCGAAGGCCGCATGATCTCGGAGCGATTCCTTGCCGTCACGTCGCTTTATCCAAAGCTGCGCGTCGCCGTCGTCGGTGATTTCTGCCTCGACCGCTATCTGGAAATTGACCCGGCGAAGTCCGAGATTTCCATCGAGACGAACCTTCCCGTTCACAACGTCGTCAACGTCCGCGCCCAGCCAGGCGCGGCGGGCACGATTCTGAACAACCTCGTCGCGCTGGGCGTCGGCGAGATTTTCCCCGTCGGCTTCTGTGGCGAAGACGGCGAAGGCTTTGAGCTGAAGCGTGCGCTGGCCACGCTGCCGGGCGTAAAGATGGATGGCTTCGTCACCACTTCACAGCGCCGCACCTTTACCTACTGCAAGCCGCTCGTGATCGAGCCGGGCCAGCCGCCGCGCGAACTCAACCGGCTTGACTCGAAAAACTGGACGCCCACGCCCGCGCCGGTTCAGCAGCAGCTCATCGAGGCCGTGCGCCGGGTCGCCGCGCGCGTGGACGCGGTGATTTTGATGGATCAGGTGGACGTGGCGGAAACGGGCGTGGTGACACGCGCCGTGCTGGACGCGCTGGCGGCAATTGTGAAAGAACGCCCGCAACTGGTCGTCCTCGCCGACAGCCGGCGCGGGCTGAAAGAGTTTCCGCCCGTCATTTTCAAGATGAACGCGGCGGAGCTGGCCGCGCTCACCGGTGCAAAGGCGGGCATGGAATTATCGGAAGCCCAGCAAGCTGCCTCGGCGTTGGCGCAAAGGAACCAGCGCGCTGTTTTCGTCACGCTCGCCGAGCGCGGCATCCTCGGCGCGGGGCCGGATGGGCAGGTGGAACACGTTTCCGCGCTGCCGCTGCGCGGGGAAATTGACATCGTCGGCGCGGGCGATTCCGTGACCGCGAACCTGACGGCGGCCTTGGCGGCGGGCGCTTCGCTGCGTGAGGCGATTGAACTGGCGAACGCCGCCGCGTCCATCGTCATCCACAAGCTCGGCACCACCGGCACGGCGACGGTGGGGGAAATTTGCGGCGGGCTGGCTGTCTGACCGCGCAGGCTCACGGTCAATCCGAGGTGGAGATTTTCCTGAAGCGAGACGACGCGAGCATCGTTTTCCTGTTTCCTTCGAGCGTTACAAACAGGACTGCGAGTTCGGGATGGGCTTCGACGAGCTGCATTCCGCGCTCGACACCCAGCACGCTCAACGGCGTTTCGAGGCCGTCGGTCGTCGTGGCGGTTTTCGCGATGACGGTGACGCCGATGCGGTTGGTCAGCGCCCGGCCGGTGAGCGGGTTGATGATGTGCGAGTAGCGCACGCCGCCGAGTTCCACGAATTGCTCCGTGTCGCCGGAGGTGCTCACGGCGGCGTTGTGGAGAAGGACGGTTTTGGTCAGTGAATTTCCGGCGGCGTCAATGGAGCCGATGCCGATGCGCCAGCCGGGCTGGCCGGGCGGCGGCTCGCCGATGGCGATGTCGCCGCTGGCCGCGACGAGCGCACGGGAGATACCGTTTTTCTTCAACACGGCGAGCGCCTTGTCCGCCGCGTAGCCTTTGGCGATGCCGCCGAGGTCGAGCCGCATTTCTGGCGCGAGGAGCGTGACGGTTTTGTGGTGTGCATCGAGCTGAACCTTGCGCCAGCCGACGGCGGCGAGCGCGGTGGTGATTTTTTCCGGTGCGGGCAACTGGCGCTGCCGGCGCGCGCGCCGCCAGAGCTGCACGCACGGGCCGACGGTGATGTCGAACGCGCCGCCGGTCATCTCGGAAAAACGCCGCGAGGTTTGCAGGATGTCAAAGAGGTCGTCGCTCACGCGCACGGGCGTGCCGTAGGGCTGGGCGCAGAGGCGCATGAGTTCGCTCGCGTCGTCGTAGTCCGTCATCACGCGATCCAGCTTGGTGATGCGGGCGAAGGCGAGTTTCGCAGCGCGCTCCGCCGTGGCCGCGTCTGGCGCAAAGAGCGTGATGTTGAAAAGCGTGCCCATGTGCGGCTCGGTGAACTCGAAGCGCTGAAGCGCGGCGGTGGGCGGCGCAATGCGGCAGGCGGTGAAAGCGAGCAGCACTAAAAACAGCGGCACCAAAGCGCAATGAGCTGGGTGCCGCTTCATTTGTAGAAAAGCAAAGGCCGGCTTTGAGGCCGGCCCTTGCGTGTCGAATTTTTCCACCGGTTACAGCGCCACGGTCTTGCCGGGGAGCGGGAAGTTGTAGCTGCCGTCGGCGTTGGGCATGGTGCGGGGGTTCGCCTTGAGGTCGAACTTCTCCGGCATCTGATCCAGCTTGGAGTTGAGCGCCTGCTCCCAGGTGACGATTTTGCCGGAGTAGGTCGCCATGCGGCCCATGACGGCGGTGAGCGAGCTGTAGGCGCCGCGCTCAGCTTCGTTGAAGGGCTTGTTCTCGCGGATGGCCTTCATCAGCGGGAAGTGCTCGAGCTGGTGGCCGTCGTTGGATTCGCCGTCCGGCCCCTTGTAGCGCCACTGCACGTCGCCCTTCAAATCGCGGATGGCATACGCCGGGTTGCCCTTGGAAGCCCACGAGCCTTTGCTGCCGGTGACGGACTCGGAGACATCGTTGTTGCAGCCGGGAATCTGGCGGCACTGGCTGAACATGATCGTGCCGTCGGCGTATTGGTATTCGACCGCGTGGTGGTCGAAAATCTCGCCGTGGTCGGGCTGGTTGAGATACGCGCGCCCGCCGAGGCCGTGGCAGCTCGCCGGGTAGACGTTCTTGATCCAGTTAATCACGTCGAGGTTGTGGATGTGCTGCTCGCAGATGTGGTCGCCGCAAGTCCAGACGAAGTTATACCAGTTGCGAAGCTGGTATTCCATCTCCGTGGGCGGACGTCCGAGTTTTTTTGCCAAGTCGTCGCGGCGCATCTTGGGGCCGACGGGGCCGCCT
>JACRJY010000056.1 GCA_016235585.1 Verrucomicrobiota bacterium
GTGGGCGTCCGCGCTCCAATGCCGACGCGCAGGCGCAGCACGTCGGGAGCGAGGGCGGTGAGTTCGACGTTCGCGTTCAGCACAGAAAAGGAAAAGCCGCCGGCTTGCACCGGCGGCTTCTTAGTGAAATGGCGTTACGCCTTCGGAAGCAGCTCGGCAACGAAAGCCTTCTCCTCCACGAGTTCCTTGTTGGTCGCCGCGAGCTTGAATTTGGCGAAGTCGTCCATCGCGTAGCCGGTGAGGACCTCATAGCTGCCGGGCGTGGTGGTGCGCACCGGCATGCCAGCCCAGACGTTGGCGTCGAAGCCGTAGTTGCCGTTGGATTTCACGGCGACCGAGTGGATCGCGCCGGGCGTTACGAGGCTGCGGACGTGGTCCACGAGCGCGTTCGCAGCAGAGGCGGCCGACGAGGCGCCGCGCGCGGCGATGATGGCGGCCCCGCGCTTGCCGACGGTTTCGCAGAACGGCCCCTGAAGCCACGCGTCGTCGTTGATGACGGCCTGGGCGGGCTTGCCGCCGATGGTCGCGTGGGCGAAGGCGGGGAACATGGTCGGGCTGTGGTTGCCGTAAATGAAGATGTCCTTCACGGCGGTCAGGTCCACGCCGGCCTTCTTGGCGAGCTGGGTCTGCGCGCGGTTTTGGTCGAGGCGCACCATCGCGGTGAAGCGCTCGGGCGGGAGGCGCTTGGCCTGCGAAGCGGCGATCATGCAGTTCGTGTTGGCAGGATTTCCAACGACGGCCACGCGCGCATCGGCGGCAGCGACGGCGTCAATGACCTGGCCTTGGGCGATGAAGATCTTGCCGTTGTCCTTAAGCAGGTCAGCGCGCTCCATGCCGGGGCCACGGGGCTTCGCGCCGACGAGGAGGCACCAGTTCGCGTCCGCAAAGCCGACGGCGGGATCGGAGGTCTGGACGATGCCTTTCAGGAGCGGGAAGGCGCAGTCGTCGAGTTCCATCGCGACGCCGCCGAGCGCGGCCAGCGCTTTCTCGATCGGGGCTTCGATGAGCTGAAGGATGACCGGCTGGTCGGGGCCGAACATCGCGCCGGAGGCGATGCGGAAGAGGAGGGAGTAACCGATTTGGCCGGCAGCGCCGGTGACTGCGACACGAATGGGTGCGTTCATAGTTTCAAAGGCGCGGAGTATGGAAACGGGCCGGAGACGTGGCAAGCGCGCAGACGCGCTACTCGTCTTCCTTCACGCCCGCCAGCTTGGCGGCGGTCGCACGGCGGTCGGTGACGATGGCGCGAAACTGCCACGTCGCGCGCGGCTCGAGCATCTGGCGGTAGTCGGTCGCGGTGCCGACTTTCGTGCTGGTGGCGTCGAGGAGGTCGAGTTCCACGCGCACACCGAAGCGCTGCTGGTCGGAGTCGTTCTTCAAGACGCCGGTGACATAAACCAGCCGGCTGCCCTTCGCGCCCTTGGGCTGGTCGAGCGCGACCTGTGTGATTTTCAAGTCGCCGAGGAGCTTGGGGCCTTTGGGTGTGGGCGCGGCGGGCGCGGCGGGCGCGGGGCTGGGGGGCGATGCTGACAGGGCAGAGGGCACCGGCGTGTCTCGACTCACAGCAGGCACGGGAGCGCTGGGCAACGGAGCGGATTTTTTCCCATCCCCAGCCGGCGGACGGTTCTTCAAGTGGTTGCCCACGACAATCACCGCCGCCAGGACGATGGCGATGTTCAACGTCCACAGGCAGACCCGGAGGAACGAACCGCGCGAACTGCGAGGCGCAGGAGCATCCCCGCCACGAACAGCGGACAACTCGACGCGCTTGACGCCAACGAGCGCGGGCTTGGGCGCGGCAGGAGACGGAGAAGGTCTTGGCGCAGCGGGCGGAGCGGGCGCAGGGGCGGGCTTCGCAGCCACGAGAGGAGGTTGAGGCGCGGCCACCGCACGAGGCAGCGAGACGGTCTTTCCACAGTTGCCGCACGCACTCGCGCCGCCGCCGGCGTAGTCAGGATACGAAACCTCCGTGCCGCAGTGTGGGCACTTGCACTTCAGATATGTTTTGCCCGCGCTCAAGGATGTGGCGCCGCGAACGTAGCCAGCACAACTCTCGGCAGCAAGCAGCCTGGAGTGGCGCTTGCCGGTTTTAAGCCAAAATATGGCGTGTGACTTCTAGCGGGGCGGGCAATCTTGCCCTAGTCTCCTCGCTGAACACCATGCCTGTGGACACTTCAGATGTGCTGGTCGTCGGGGCCGGCCCATGTGGCAGTCTTGTGGCGCGGCGGCTCGCGGAAACGGGCTGCACTGTGACCGTGCTGGAGGCGGGCCATCGCTGGAGCGCGGCCACCGATCTCGCGAACTCCGAGGCAAACGGCGGAAAAATCCTTTGGAACGAGCCGCGGAACTTCGCGGGCCGCGACCTTGTCACGCCAAAGACTGGCACCGGCGTGGGCGGTGGCACGCTGGCATGGCTGGGAGTCATGCCGCGCTTCCACCCGGCGGACTTCCGCACGCACTCGACCGAGGGCGTCGGCGCGGACTGGCCCATCGGCTACGACGACCTCCGCCCGCACTACGAAAGGGTCGAACGCGAGTTTGGCCTTGCGGGCGAGTGCGGGCCGTTCGCACCGGAGCAATACAAGCTGCCGATGCCGCCGCACCGGATGAACTGGCACGCGCAGGTGCTCGCTCGCGGCGCGCGAAAGCTCGGCGCGCAGCCCTTCGCGCCGCCCATCGCCATCAACTCGATGGAGCGCGACGGCCGACCGGCGTGCTGCTACTGCGGCTGGTGCGGCTCCGGTTGTCCGACGGAGGCGAAGGCCACGGCGGCGAACACTTATCTGGCGAGGGCGGAACAGCTCGGCGCGCGCGTCATCAGCGAGGCATTTGTGCATCGCGTGAACTACGACGCGGCGCGGGGCCGCGTGACCGGCGTGGACTATCTCGATGCCCAGTGCCGTGAGCACCGGCTCAATGCACGCCTCGTGATTCTCGCCACGCACGCCATCGAGACGCCGCGCCTTTTGCTCCTCTCCGCGAACACGACTTTCCCCGACGGACTCGCCAACTCCAGCGGCCACGTCGGAAGGAATTTCATGAGCCACCCGACGTGGCAGGTCTTCGGCACGTTCGACGAGCCGGTGAACGCCTTCAAAGGAATGCAGATGGGCCACGTCATGGTGCAGGACTTCCAACGGCCCGACCCGCAGCGCGGCTGCGCGCGCGGTTTCATCCTGCTCTCCTACATGATGACGCCCATCACCTACGCGAACCTGAGCGGCACGTTCGTCGGCACGGAGTTCAAGGAATTCCTCCACGGCTACGCGCACACCGCCGCATGGTGGGCGCACGCGGAAGGCCTGCCCTTCGAGCACAACACCGTCACGCTCGACACCGAACTCACCGACGCGCGCGGCCTGCCGGCGGCGCGCGTGACCTGCGAGTGGGGCGAGAACGACGTGAAGCTCGCCGCCGCCGCGCGGGACAAGGCGGCGGACATGATGGCCGCGTCCGGCGCGCGCAAGGTGCGCATCGGATTGAACTACGGCGCGCACGCGATGGGTTCGTGCCGCATGGGCCGTGACGCGAAGACATCGGTCGTGAACGAGTTTGGCCAGGCGCACGACGTGCCGAACCTGTTCGTGTGCGACACGAGCGTCTTCGTCACCGGCTCCGGCGTGAATCCAACGCTGACGGCGATGGCAATCGCCAGCCGCGCCGCTGACTTCATCACGCAGACAAGCGCGCGAAGGGACTGGTAACCCAATGAACCCGCCCCCTCTCACCCTCGACGACATCGCCGCGCTCTCCGCGCTGGCGAACGGCATCATCCCGGCGGACGAGCGGGATGCGGGCGCGGCGGCGGTTCACGCGGGCGTCAGCATCGCGGGGCGCATCAGGGACAGTTGGAATTCCCCGCTCTACCTCGACGGCTTGAAGACCGCCGACCGGCTCGCACGCGAGCAGTTCAGCCGCGCAGTGGGAGCGCTGTCGCCACCCGAAATCCACACGCTGCTCGGCACGCTTGCAGACGCAGCGCCACTTTTTTTCCGGCAGCTTCGCGCTGACGTGGCCGCGTTGTATCTCAGCGACTCAGGCGTCTCGCAGCGCATCGGTTTCCCCGGCCCGTCCAGCGAGAGCGGCGGCTATCCCGACTTCGACCAGCCACAGCCACAGCGCACCGTTTCCAGCCAAGCCCATCCCGCCATGAACACCCCGCCGATTCTCCCCGCCGTCTCATCCTTCCTCGCTCGACCGGCTAAAATGCTCATCGGAAGCCAGTGGCGCGAGGCCGCCAGCGGCGAGTGGATTGACTCGACCGACCCAGCTACCGGTCAAGTCATCGGAAAATTCCCCGCCGGCAGTGAAGAGGATGTGAACTTCGCCGTGGATGCCGCGCGCCGCGCCTTCATCGGTGCGTGGAAACGCGTTTCGCCCCACGAGCGCGGACGCCTGCTGCAAAAGACCGCCGCGCTCATCGAAAAACACGGCGAGGAACTCGCGCAGCTCATCACTCTCGAAAACGGCAAGCCGCTCTGGGAGGCGCGCAAGGAGGTCGCCACCGCCGTGAGCTGGACAGAATATTACGCCGGATGGACCACGAAGCTGCTCGGCGACACGATCCCCGTCTCGCTGCCCGGCCAGTTCCTCAATTACACCATCCGCGAGCCGCTGGGCGTCGTGGCCGGCATCACGCCGCCGAACTACCCGCTCACGATGCCGCTCTACAAGGCCGTGCCCGCGCTCGCCACCGGCAACACCATCATTCTCAAGCCGTCGGAGGACACCTCGCTCGTCGCGCTCCGGCTGGCGGAACTCTTCCTCGCCGCCGGGTTCCCGGAAGGCGTCGTCAACGTCGTCACCGGCCACGGCAAGACGGCGGGCGCGGCGCTCGCGAACCATGCGGGCGTGGATAAGATCACCTTCACCGGATCGACCGACGTGGGCCGCGCGCTCGTGCGGGCCTCGGCCGGCAACTTGAAAAAAGTCTCGCTCGAACTCGGCGGCAAGTCGCCGAACATCGTCTTCGCCGACGCCGACCTCGACGCCGCGCTCAAGGGCGTCTTCATGGGCATCTTCTTCTGCCAGGGCGAAATCTGCTCCGCCGGCTCGCGCCTCTTCGTCGAGGAAAGCATCCACGACGATTTCGTCGCGCGCCTCGCGGACATGGCGCGCACCGTCCGGCTCGGCCACGGCCTCGACCCGGAGACGAAGATGGGGCCGCTTGTCTCCCGCGCGCAGCAGCAGCGCGTGCTCGACTACATCCGCATCGGCGCGGAGGAAAAAGCCCGCGCGCTATCCGGCGGCAAAGCTCCCGTCGGCCCGCTGACCAACGGGTTTTTCGTCGAGCCGACGGTCTTCGCCGGCGTGACGAACCGGATGCGCATCGCGCAGGAGGAAATTTTCGGCCCGGTCGTGTGCGCGATTCCGTTCAAGGATTTGCCCGACGCCATAGCGAAGGGAAACGACTCGCCCTTCGGCCTCGCCGCCGGCGTGTGGACCCGCGATTTGCGAAAGGCGCATCAAGCCGCCGCCGCGCTCGAGGCCGGCACCGTCTGGGTCAACTGCTACAACGCCTTCGACAACGCCTCGCCGTGGGGCGGCTTCAAGCAGAGCGGCTGGGGCCGCGAGAAGGGGCCGTATGGCCTCGACCTGTTCACGCAAATCAAGTCGGTCATCGTGAACTACACATAGAACGAGCGATTAAGCCGCTTCGCAAACCGTGCCACTCACCAAGCCGCCGCCCATGAAGCCGCTCGCCGACGCACTGACCTTCGCCCGCTGGGACAAGGACCTCCGCCCCGCGCGGGCCGTCTGCGAGATGTTCGACTTCGTGGCGGAAGTGCTCTTCTGGGTGAAGAACCGCGATGGCCTCTACTGCTGGGTCAACATCCCATTCCTTTTGAATTACGCTCTCGACCGCCGCGAGGACATCGTGGGCAAGACCGATTTCAACCTCTCACCCGCGCACATCGCCGCGCAGTTCCGTGCGGACGACGATCTCGTCTTCGCCGGACAGAGCGTCGTCAACCGCATCGAGCTGGTCGGGCGGTTCGACCACACCGCGCGCTGGTGTGCGACCTCCAAACTGCCTCTGCGCGACACCCACGGGCGCGTCATCGGCGCGGCGGGCCTCACGCGCCCGCTCAAGTCCGGCGGCGAGGACTGGCTCGGGATGCCGCTGGGCAAGGTGGCCTGCCACATCAGCGAGCACTTCCATGAGCCGCTGGACAATGTGGCGCTCGCGCGGCTCGCGGGCCTGTCCGAGCGGACATTCGAGCGACAGTTCCGCGCGCATTACGGGCTCACGCCACAGCAATATGTGAGGCGCCTGCGCGTCCGCATTGCCTGCCACGCGCTCGTCCACGGCGACCTGCCCATCGGACAGATTGCGATGGAACACGGCTTCGCCGACCAAAGCCACTTCACGCGCGAGTTCCGAGAGCTGCTCGGCGCAACGCCCGGCGACTACCGTAAGAACTTCCGCCGACACGACCGCTGAACACGTGAAAGCGCGTGTGGCATGGTCGAGATGAAACCAAAGCGGGGGTGCATTTGGCTTGGAGCCACAAAGCCGTTCCTTTGTCATTTTCAAACTGAGTCGAGGTGCCCATGCGTGCCGGCTTGCTTTCGACAACTGGCCAGATGAGGCGCTTCACTGAGCTTGGTTTCACCGATGATTTCCGCCAAGAGAGGCAGTATGGCGTGACGCTTGTTGGCCAAATTTTGTCGGACCCATACAAGACGTTTGTTGCGGTGGGAGTAGCCTCCACGACACAAAGCAAGCAACGCACAAACCACATCGCAAAACCATATGAATGCAGTCGCCCTCTCCCGAAGCAGCCGTCGCCTGGCCTTCACCCTCATCGAACTCCTCGTCGTCATCGCCATCATCGCGATTCTGGCGGGGATGCTCCTGCCGGCGTTGGCAAAGGCAAAAATGAAGGCGACCCAAGCGTCTTGCCAGAGCAGCATGAAACAAATCGCCACGGCACTGATACTTTACACTGGTGACTTTGACGACCAGTTGCCTGGGGGCCAGCCATCAGCCGGCGGAGGTCCAGGCCAATATGGTTTGTGGGGCGGTCAGTCAGGCGTCTATGCCTCATGGGACAACGGAGAGCTGGCCCGCTTCCTCTGTCGTTACCTGGGCATGCCCGCCGCCTCAAGCACGTATCAGACAGCGAAGGTTTTTCAGTGCGCAGGCTATGCCCGCTTGAATCAGGCTACCGCGGCCACAGGTGGCGGGTCGCAAAAAAACTACCAGCTCGTCTACACGTTCAACGGCAGCCCGCCGATTTTTGGCTATCCCGGCAGCTTCAACCCGCTCCGCACCACCCAAGTCGAGCAATACGGTTCGCTGTCCGCTGTTTGGAACCTGATTGATTCCGACCAAGTGGCCGTTACCAACGTGGCCAACTCGTGGCGTTCACAGCTGCCCATTTTCCCCGTCCACGGAAGCGTCCGTAACGCCTCGTTTTTCGACGGCCATGTGGAAGTCCGTAAAGTGGGGCCTGCTGGCACGCTCTACTAGGTCGGGCACCATGTCTGTGCGAACCGGCCACCAGAACCGGGCTCCACGGGTTCTAATCGTGGCCCGCTCTCCCCAACATCTCATCCGATGATCTCCCAAAAAACATCCAAACTGTTCTGCGCATCGCTGCTGCCTGCGGCGCTTCTTGTTGGCGAGGTCGAGCCTGCCTTCGCAGTGGACAAGAAACCCGGGACGATTCTCACGCAGCGCATCCAAACAACGAAGGAGGATTTCGCGCGCTGGCGCTTCTCGCGGACGATTCAGTTCAACACGTCAGCGAGCGGCGCGAACGTGGCAGGAGACGTGAGGAATTTCCCCGTGGCCGTGGCGCTGACCGCGACGGACTTTGACTTCAGCCAGGCGAAGCCCGACGGCGCGGACATCCGCTTCACAAGCGATCCCGATGCCGCTCCCCTGCCCCACAGCATCGAGCATTGGGACGCCGCCGCGAAGAGCGCGCTGGTGTGGGTGAAGCTGCCAGTCGTCCGAGGCAACAGTGCGGAACAGCGCGTCTTCCTGCACTGGGGCAACGCAGATGCCACGAGCCTGAGCGACTCGACGGTGGTCTTCGACACGCGCGACGGCTTCGTGGGCGCATGGCATCTGGGTGACAGCGGCGGCACGGCTGAGGGCGGCTTCCGTGACTCGACGGCAAACGCCGCGCACGGGACCGGCGTGAACCTCCAGCCTGGCGCGCGCGCGGACGGCCCGCTGGGCCGGGCGCTGTCGCTGCGCCACGCGGAGACGCAATGGGTGAAGGTGGACGGAGAGAAGCGCAAGCTCTTCGACCTGACAAACTCGCTCACGTTCTCCATCTGGGCCAAGGCGCACAGCTACGCGAACAAGGGTGACCCGGCGAAGCGCATGGGTCCCGGCTACGAGACGATCTTCGCAAAGGGCGACAACTCTTGGCGGCTGCAAAAATTCGGAATCAGGAACTGGCACAAGCCACCTGCGGAACTGATCGAGATTTGCGTGGAGAAGGCGCCCGTTGGCGACCTCTGCGTGGTGGGCCAGACCGACATGACGACAAACCAGTGGTTCCATCTTGTCGGAGTCCACGAGCACCCGCAGGCGCGGCTCTACGTCAACGGCGTGCTGGACAAGGCGAAGACCTACGACGTCCCGTGGAAATCCGACGACCACCCGGTCGGCATCGGCAACCAGAGCCAGTTTCCGCAGCGAGGTCGCTCCTGGGACGGGGTGCTGGACGAGGCACGCGTGCTTTCCGTGGTGAAGGACGAGCACTGGATCAGGCTCGACTACGAGAGCCAGCGGGCCAGGCAGAAATTCCTGACCTTCGGCGAGACGCGCAAGCGGCTGTAGAAACTGGGGCAGGCTTCAAAGTCCGCCCTGCTACCACTTCAACTCCTGCAAGCGGCGCGCGACCTCCTCCGCGTTGGCACGGCTGTTGAAGCTGCTGATGCGGAAGTAGCCCTCGCCCTTCGAGCCGAAGCCGGAACCGGGCGTGATGACGACGTTGGCGTCGCCGAGAATCTTGTCGAAGGCCTGCCAGCTCGTGACGCCCTTCGGAGTCCGCACCCAAATGTAGGGCGCGTTCTCGCCGCCGAAGACTTTCAGCCCGGCCTTCTTCGCGCCAGCGCGGAGGACGGCGGCGTTGCCCATGTAGTGCTCGATGAGCGCGCGCACCTGCGCCTTGCCCTCGGTCGAGTAAAGCGCCTCAGCCCCGCGCTGGGTGATGTAGGAGACGCCGTTGAACTTCGTCGTCATGCGGCGCGACCACAGCGGATGCAGCGGCTTGAACTCGCCGGACCTGGTCTGCGCGAGCAGCGTCTTGGGCACGACGGTGAAGGCGCAACGCACGCCGGTGAAGCCGCCGTTCTTCGAACAACTGCGGAACTCGATGGCGCACTCGCGCGCGCCGGGAATCTCGTAGATGGAATGCGGGATGGCAGGGTCGCTGATGTAGGCCTCGTAGGCGGCATCGAAGAGGATGACAGCCTTGTGTTCGAGCGCGTATTTCACCCACGCCTCAAGCTGCGCGCGCGTGGCGACCGCGCCGGTCGGGTTGTTCGGCGAGCAAAGGTAGATGACATCCACATGGCGCTTCGGAGGCTCGGGGACGAAGCCATTGCTCGGGCGGCACGGGAGATAGACAAGCTTGGAGTAAGCGCCCGCTTCGTTCGCATCGCCGGTGTGGCCAGCCATGACGTTCGTGTCCACGTAAACGGGATAGACCGGGTCGCTGATGGCGATCTTGTTTTTCGCGCCGAGGATGTCGAGGATGCTGCCGCAATCGCACTTGGAGCCATCGCTGACGAAGATCTCGTCGTCGGCCACATCGAGGCCGTGGGCTCGGTAGTCGTTCTGCGCGATGGCGGCGCGAAGCCAGTCGTAGCCTTGCTCGGGGCCGTAGCCCTTGAACGTCGCGCGGTCGGCCATCTCGTCCACCGCTTTGTGGAGCGCGGTGATGACGGCGGGCGGCAGCGGTTCGGTGACATCACCGATGCCGCAGCGGATGAGGCGCTTCGAGGCCTCGGTGTTCGCCTCGCAGAAGGCCTTCACGCGGCGGCCAATTTCAGGAAAGAGATAGCCGGCTTTGAGCTTGATGTAGTTGTCGTTGAGAAAGGCCATAGGTGTAGCGGCCGGCAATCAGCTGCCGGCGGTCAGAGCATTCCGCGAAATTTCAAGGCGCGACGGTAACGGCGGGAAGTGATTTCGCAAGCGGCAAAACCGGCTTTACAGCGCCCGCGCTGACGGGCCAGACTCACGGCAATATGCGCAAGACACTGCAGTTGGGCGGATTGATGGCGGCGGCGTTGCTGGCGGGATGCGGGACGACTTCCACGGTCACCCAGCTCTCGCCGCGCACGCAGACACGGAACGCCGAGGGGCTTTATCCAGTGGAGATCGAGTTCCGCAGCAACATGCGGGCGCTCAGGAAAGAGACGCTCAAGCCTTACCTGCAGGTAGGCGAGAACAACTACCCTATGCGCCGCACGCCTCGCATGGAGCACCGCTGGGAGACGCTCATGCCGGTGCCAGCGACGACAAACCTCGTCAACTATAAGGTAAAGGTGGATTTCGAATACAACGCCATCCCCGCGCCAAAACCCAACAGTGTGCTGTCCCCGCCGTATCAGTTGCAGATCCGGGAGAAGTAGGAGGGACAAGTTGCGACCAGCTTCGCCGTCGGGGATGGGAATTCTCCCGCCGCTCAAGGCAGGATAATCCGGTAGTAGCGGCTGGCGTTCGTGGTCGCCTGCGGATCGGTGAACTGGATGAGACCGTAGGGAGCGAAGTTCGTGGAGATAGTCAGCCAGTTGGCCAGATCGGCGGAGGCCTGCACATGATAGACTTGGTTGGTCTGCCCCTCGATGCGGAACTGCACGCCGCCGCCGCTCACGAGCTGGAGCGAATTTGTTGTGACCCGCACCGGCACCGTGAGGTTAACTGGCTCGATGAAGGGCACGTCCACGCTGTCCAGAAACACGGCGTCGAGGTTGCCGGAAAAGGAGGCGTCCTTGATGTAGCGCCACTCCAGAGTATTTCCACCCGCCGGCACTGTAAAAGTGTGCGTCAGCCAGCCGCTCTCACCGTTGGTGCGCACCTGCCGGATGCCGTTCAGGTAAAACTCGAAGAAGTCACCGATGGCCGGGCCAAACTCCTCGGTGCTGACTCGGTAGCCGAACGCGCCGCCACCCGCGCGGCAATTAGCAACCAGCCGGAGGATCGTCGTCTGACCGTTGGTGATCGCACCGGAGCGGACGTGGAAGGCGCCGCCCGTCGCGGCGTTGGTCGCAGAGCCGGACGCGGCCTGCACAGCCCACGGAGCGATCCCCGCCGCATTATTGGTGGCCCAGCCGATGTTCGGGCGGAGTGCCCCAGACTCGAAACTATCTGCCAAAAGAACGGGCGCAAACAATGCCGTCAGCGATGTGTTTCGACTGACTGTGATGCGGAGGGGGTTGTCGAGAGCCAACGAGTCACCGCTCCAAGCCACGAAGTTAAACCCGTTCGAGGCAACTGCAGCGACGTTCACCACGGAGCTGCTCACAAACGAACCCGACGCCGGGAAGACAGCTCCGCCTGCTGAGGCGGTCACCGTGAGGCTGTGGATGGTTGCAGGGGTGAAACTGTAGGTGAGGAATATCTGGCCGGATGCGCCCGACAGACCGTCCACAGCAACGAGGTAGCGTTCGCCTGTGCGGACCGCCTGCAGCAGCTCGCTATGGATGGCCCCTCCGACCACAGGGGCGTCGTCATTGGCGTTGATGGCCGTGAGCCGGTCCACGCGTGTGCCGGTGTAGATGGCCAGCAAGGTGTCAAAGGTCGAGTTGGTGGTGGACAACAGAAGCTGCCCGTCCGCCGGGGCGATGAAATAATACCAGACGGACTTGCCACCCTGTTTATCCACATGGCGCGGCTCACCCGGTTCGATGGTCGCGTTTGCGCTATTGGTCGTGACAGTGCCGAATACCCCGGGCAACTCAAGCGCATTGGCCAGCACATCGTTGAACGGATCGAAGACGCGGTAAGTAACCTGGAACGTGACCGGGGCGGAGATGTTCCCAGAGAAGTCCACGGCGGAAACCTGGATGACGTTCGTGCCCGCCGTAAGAAAAAGCGGTATGGTCCAGTCGTTTGTCCCGGAGGCTGCGGTGGACAGACTGCTGTTGAGCCGCACAAGCACCTGGCTGACCCCGATGGCGTCAGTCGTGGGATCGATTGCAGTGCCGGACAATGTCAGCGCGGCATTTGTTACGATCTGTCCGCTGGGCGGGTTGGTCACGGAGAGCGGGCCGCTGATCATGTTCGTTATGGCCACGATTGGGGCAAGGGTGTCTGGCACACCGTCGAATCGCACGCGGAGGCGTATCTGCCCGACTGAGTTTGTGGAAGCCGACGCGACAACGAGGCGGTAGGTGGTGCCAGCGACTGCGGCGAAGCTGACGAAGCCTTGCGGAAGGATTGTCGTCTGCCCGTTGTTGGTGACAGTGACATCGTTGGCTGCCGCAATCAGGGTGAGATTGGTCAATGAGTTGCCTGTGTAGATCGCGACCACGGTATCGAAGGAACTGCCGGACGTGTCCACCAGCACGACTTTGCTGTTGGTGGGGGCAAAGTTCCACCAGACAGAGTTCGCCACGCTTGAGACTCCAGCATGGACAGGCTCGCCAAATTCCATTGTGGCAAAAGTATTGTCACCGTATAGCACCGCGCCATTGTCCGGCACCTTCGCCAAAGGCGGGAAGTTGTTGTTGGAGGGAACAGTCTCAGTGCGGAAGGTGAAGCTAGCGGTAAAGTTGGTCTTGCCCGGCGCAAGCACCGTAAGATCAAGCGTGAGCACGGTGGCGGTTGCAGGGACGTTGATGTTGATGGATTGCCGGTTGTCACCAGAGATGGTGTCCGGCGCAGACCCATTGTTGATGAAAACAACATTGGTGAAAAGGCCGGGAATGGTGCCAATGACCGTCGCATTAGTGACTGGCAAAAGATCGTTCACCTCGACCGTGATCGGGACGGTCGCACCAGCCAGGAGGGTGGAGCCGGAAGACGGCGTTAGCAAAACCTCAAGAAGATTGTCCCCTGCGGTTGTCAGCGCGCGGTGGGCGTTGACGCGCCCGCCGGTGCTGGTGATTGAAGCGAGGGCGGGAACAGGGGTGGTGGTGAAGAGAAGCCTGTTGCGCACCTCGCTGTAGGTCATCGTGTTGGTCAGCGAAAAGACGAGCGCCGCGACACCCGCAATATGCGGCGCGGCCATGCTGGTGCCATTGAGCAACCGGTAGGCGTTGTCGGCCGTGTTGTAAGTCGAAAGTATCTCGACGCCGGGCGCGCCGACATGAACGTTCGTCCGGCCAAAGCTGGAGAAGGACGCCAAACCGTCGCGCCTGTCCAGAGCGGCCACAGCAATAATATTGTCAAACGCGAACGAGGCGGGAAATGCCGGGAAGATGTCGTTGTCGTTCCGACTGTTTCCTGCCGCGGCGACAACCAGCACACCTGCGTCTCGCGCACGAAGGAATGCTGCTTCCTCAGCAACCGAACGCTGGAAACCGCCGAAGCTACAGTTAATGATCTTCGCACCCTTGGAGATGGCGAAGTCCACGCCGGCGATGATGGCGCTGGAGGGAAGGTTGCCCAGCGCGTCTCCCGCCTTGACTGCCATCAGGCGAACATTCCACGCCACACCGACATGAGGCTGTCCGTTGTTCGCGGCAGCACCGATGGTGCCGGCGACATGTGTCCCATGCCCGTTGTCGTCATTCGGATCGCCTGATCCAGTGATGGCGTTAATTCCGAAAAGGTTGTCCACGAAGCCGTCGCCATCATTGTCAATTCCGTCGCCGGGAATCTCACCGGGGTTCCGCCACATCTGCGCGGCCAGATCCAAATGCGTGTAACGAACACCGGAGTCCAGCACAGCCACGATGACATTCGTGCTGCCCACGGTGATGTCCCACGCGTTGGTCAGGTTGAGGTCTGCTCCGCGCACGCCACCGGCCTGCCCAACATTCCGCAGACCCCAAAGCGAGCCGTCCTGAAAGAATGTGTCTGACGGGGCGGCTGAAATCTGCCGCACGTAGTCGGGCTCCACATACTCGAACTGCCCGGACTGACGAAGTTGGGTAATGCGATCACGCAGCGCTTGCGCCTCCTGCCCGGCAACGGGACGAGGCGTCTGTGGCGGCAAATCCAGCACAGCCCAACGAGTGGCGGGATGAAACTCGCGCACAACGCGTAGGTTTGCCGCCGTGAGCACGGTCGCGGAAGTCGCCGCCGTGGTGCGTGTGCCGTATTTGACCAGCACGCTGGTGGGATGCACGCGCTGCCCCTCCATCATTATGAACGGGACCGCGCCATTCTGCGCAGACGCTGGCTCAATGCTCCCTACAACGAACAACACTGCAATGCAGACTAGCCAGCAGCCCGTCCGCGCCCGCGCTGCGACCAATTGGCGCGCCGATAGAAGCCATTGAAGTGTTGCTGCCATGCGACTGCTCACGGTTGATATGAGATTCGGAAGTAACGCTCTGTGCCGCCTGCCGGAACCACATCCAAAAACGTCACGACGCGGTTGGTGGTGGCGGAGTTGGTGAAGTTTGAGAGAAACCGCCAAGTCCCAGCGAGAAGATTGGTGTTCACCTCCACTTGATAGACAGTCTGCGCGGCCGCCTCCCATGTCACGAAGGCCGTAAAAGGGGGCACGTTTGTAAACGTCACCCGGCTGTTAATGACAATGCCATCAAAGGGATTGAGGTCGCTGGCGTTGACAATGCCGTCCGCGTCGGAATCGAGCACCGGGCTGTTAAACTTGGCCACGTTGACCTTTACCGTGCGCCCGTCCCGCAATTGCACGTCCACTCCGGTGTTAAGGCCCGCATAGTCCTTCACCCAACGGAGCCGACCGCCCAATTGCCCGTCAAGAGTCTCCGGCGGGAGGTTCGCGTTTGCGAAATAGATCATCATGTTCGTCTCAATGAAAAGGTGGCTGGAGAGGTCGTTGGTGAGCGTGCCAGCCAGATCGAGGTAGTCCACGTAAAGGGCATTGCTCGTGCCGGTCCCTGCAAAGGACAGACGATTGATCGAAGCCACATTGTTACTCGTGTCCAAAAGCAAACGGCCCATAGCGACGTTGTTCGTGTAGCCCGCCGCCACAGGCCCCAGATCGGCACCCGCCCACACATGGGGAACGTCCCTGTTAAAAGGAGCCGTTGTATAAAAAGTCGTGCCCAGCAGATCGCCGCTGGTCGGCTTGACGGTGAGACTGAAACCCAGCGCGCAGTTGATGCTGTTCGTTCCGGAAGCACCAGTGTCGGTTAGTGAGTTGGTGGGACTCAAAACCAGCGTGCCTGCCGTGATCAACCGATGGTTGCGAAACTTCAGATCGTTCGCCGCAAGCAGGATGCTGCCGCCGGCCGAGAGCATGCCCCCCGCAAGCCCGCCATCGAACTTCGCGGTGCCGGCACGAATCGAAATCGGCCCGCCTCCGCCGCTGGCTGCACTGACAAGCGACCGGGTCAGGTTGGTGCCTGAGTTTTCATAATCGAGCGCGCGGATCTCAATGCTGTTGGCCGTGAGGGTTCCACGATTCACGAAAGTTGTGATCGGCGTTGGACGGTCACTGCCCAGCAGGCACTGAAAAGGCACGCTGATGGACCCAAGATTGGTGAAGTATTCCACGGTCGGAAAATTCGTGGATGTCAGGTTCGTCGTTGCCTGCAACGGGAGGATCAGCGTGCTCGAGGCGTTAAACGTCACTGACGGGGAATTCACCTCGATGGTGCGCCCAATGTTGAGGATGTTGTTAATGATGACGTTGGTCCCGCGCACGGAAAATTCCTGAAGAGTTACGGGGGTAATGTCGCTCAACTGAGAGGCGTCCACCATCAACACGTGGTAGCGGAAGCTCAATTCCGGCACCGCGTTGGTTAGGGCATTCGTCCACACCGTGCTGTAGAATGAAATGGTTCCATTCAGACGGGCCACCTGCGTGGTGGCGAAATTGGTGAGAGTGAGAGTGGAATTGGTGTTTGCGATCGATATCTGGATGTTGGGCGCGTCAATTAACGTGCCAACGCTGCTGATCAGGTTAGTAGCCCTGATGTTCACCAAGTTGTCCGCGCGAATTCTGGCCAGACTCATGTCCAGATTGTTCGCGGTGATGAAAACGCGGCCTGGAAAATTGGTCGGATCGTCCAATTGCGCGTTGTAAGTCAGCATGCTGGGCGAGGACGCAGCGTTGCCCACAGCCGCCTGGTAGGCCGCGTAAAAGTTGTTGGTGATGACGGAGCGCGCGAAACCGTTCTGAAAATACACGATGTCTGACATCCTCGCGTTCGTCGTGAACGCGAAGCCCGGTAAAAAAAGTGAGTCAAGACTGGAATCGCGGCTAAGCTCATATGCCGCAGGACGGGATGAGCTTCGCACCAGATTGTCGGACAAAACTGCATTGGTCAGAGTATTGAGGTAATCGAGAAAGTATAGGTTGTTGGTGTAGAGCGAGCCGGTCGTGAAGTCCGAGCCAAACGTGCTGAATTTCACTACGGGGATGTCCCCAGCGAAGGCACCTGCCCCGAAAAATGAATCGTCGAAGCGAACATCCACAGAAAAATTGGTGTTCGCGGAGTTCGTCTGCACCAACACAACTTGAATGTTAACATTTGTGCCTGACTGAGTGGCGCGCACGAAAGGGGTGTAGTTCGTGCCCGACAAGGCAGGGAATCTTCTGAGAGTGCCGAATATGCCGCCAACCACCTCCTCGACTTCATGAAAGGGCGACCGCGCTTGCGGGGCGCGGAACCCGCCAGTGGCCGAGTCCAGCGAGATCAAGTTGAGACCGCCGAATGTTGCAGCTCTCATCACGTTCCCCGTTCCCGCCCCCCAGTAGATGTCGGCCACGGCGCTGGGGTTTTCGTAGGTGACCACCCCGTTGCTGATGTTCACGAAGCGAGATCCCCCGCTGGCAAAGGACGTGACACTGCCCCCTGATGAGGACAAAACTGAGCGGGTCAGGTTGACAGTGTTGCCAGTCAGATTGACCTCCACACCGCCACGGACATCTCCAAAGTTGAACAAGTTGGTCGCGGAAAGTAAAACCGTGTCGCCCGAAATGGTTCCTTGATTCACGATGAAGCTGGCATGAACGCGGGAGTGAGGAGCCTCGGTCACGTGTTCCAACTGAACACCTGCATTGGCAACGAGGAAGCTGCCAATGATGTTGGAAAAATTTAGCAGGTTCAGAGGCTGGAACGGTGTGGTCGATCGCGTGATCGTGCCGTGATTGATAATCGTGGTGGCATCAATCGGCGGGTCAACGATGTTCCCTAAGTTGACGTAGATAGCCTCTGTGGCTCCCCGTCCGGATGCAGGGAATCCAAGCAGCAGGCCGGCGATCATGAGCGTGATGCCAAACCGGACCCAGCTCACCCGCTGGTGCGTAAAGCGGAACCGCAAACCAGGCCAGATTTGACTGAACAGTTGGAAAGGCATTCTCATCGTCCGTAGAGTTGTCGCTCCAAATCTTGAATGGTCACACCGTCGGGAAAGACCGAGTAGATGGTCGTCGCGTCGAAATAGCCCCACACGAAGTTGGTGAACGAGGATCGCTCATCAATAAATCGCCGGGTCGCATCCCTCAAGTTGAGCCGGCTAGGCCCTACCGTATCAAATGTCACAACTATGGCTGTGGTGTTGGAACCGGCCGCGGGAATCACTCCGGGGCCGAAGTTGAGGCCGCCGCCGCCGCCAACGGTGTTGAGGGTTGCGTTGTTGACCCAACGTGAAGTTAGTGAGCGGGTCAGAGTTCCACTGCCGCCCGGCGGCACAAGAAACAAGGCATGCAGATCCCCGGCAGTGAATACAACATCCGGAATGGTGGTCACGCGCTGAAGTGACTGGTTGGTGAGAGTGAAATTCGTGGGGTGGAAGAAGACATCCACATAACGGTTGGTCACAGCCCGGATGGACACCCCCAAGAGTGAATCAATAGCGAGCCCATTGAAGGAAACCCGTTCAATGCCAGGACGCCGGGCCGTGGCAATGGCTACATTTGTCTGGGCATTCGTCCCCAAAAATGGACCGTATGGCGAAGTGATATTCGCAAGGGACACGCCCGCCCCCAAAGTCTCCACATTCGCGTTGTTAAACCTCAGCAGATACCGCAGGGCACCATAGTCGTCCCGCGTCAATCCAGTGAAGGATGAGCCAGCCCCGAAACCACTGCTGAAGAAACCATTGCCACCAATCAGGCTGGCCACCGAAATATTGTTCACGTTGCCGCTGACCACGGTTTCCTCAGCATCGGTGTAATTGCCGGGGAGAAGCGGCTCGTTGACACTGTAGGTGCGCAGCACACCATTGACGGTATTGGTGGGGCGCCAGTTGATCGGGTCAAAGTTTCGCTGGACGACCACGTAGTTCGTGACGTTGTTGGCGACAGTCCGATCTCTCAAAGTAAAACTCCAACGCTCGGGCGAAGCGAGGCCCATTTGTTCAAGCATGACCGACAGGGTCAGGGATTTAATGTCGATAATTCGCAGACTGGACGCTGTCGTGTTGACCGGACCAACAGCCTGCACCGGGAACTCCGCTAGGCTTGCGCTCATAGCGCTGGCGGCCGGGACGCTGTTCAGAATGGTCATGGCGGCCTCGATCCCAAGCACCCCGTTGGAACCGAAAAAATTCAGGAATGTCGCGTCGTAGCCGTAGGTCAAAATCGGCGTCGTCATCCGATACTCCTCGCCCAAATTCATCGGCCCTCCGATATCGCCCACCAGATTATAACCGATGGCACCGCTCTGCCAGCTCGTGAATGGCCCCAAAAGTGAGAACGCGCCAGAACTGCTCGCGAAGCCAGCCGTGGCGATCAGGACCAAAGAATTGCGGGCAAATTGTCGAAGGATGGATTTCATCGCATGCGGATGATTCGATAGAGCCGCACGTCGCTGCCGCCCACGGCCATGGCGTCTGCCGCTCCGGGGGCAAAGCGGGCGGTCCCGACCGGCTGCCAAGTGAGGGCGTTTGTCGAGAACTGCACCTGATACACATTGCCCGGCTCCGTGTTCCAGTTCAGCCAGAGACCCTGCGCGGTGCGCGCCATGTCCAGACGCAGCGCGCTGCCGCGGTTGATGGGGCTGGTGCCAGCGAGAAACTCCTGCAAATTCGTGGCGCCATCGCCGTCGCTGTCCGCACCGGCAGCGGGCCATCCGAGCGGGTTCAACCCCCAGTGGCGAGATTGCCAGTCATCGGGCAGTCCGTCGAAATTTGCGTCTTCACCCCATGTGGTGCCCCCGCCAGATGCGGAGAGCGCGGAGCGCCGTCCATCCCGAATGACATACTCCAAGCGGAAACTGTGCGCGCTGCCAGCGACCAGATTGCTGATGACGAGAAGCTGGTTCGAGGTGGTTAGCGCGGTGGATGCGCCATCCACGTAGAGTGCGTAGTGCGCCAGGTCGTATCCTGCCAGTTCCGCCCACGAGACTGAGAGGCGTGACTGGCTGATGGCGCTGACGCTGGGCGCGGATGGTGTTGGCACTGCCTGCGCGGAGGCGAAGCGCTGCGCGTAGAGGTCGCAACCCTGTGCCGACCCCGCGAAGCTCGACCAAACCACCAGCAGGCGTCCGGCTGGATCAGCAGCAACGGCGGGCTGAAACTGCCGGTTCAACGTGGTCGTGTTGACGAGAATTTCCTCGCCTGTCGGCGCGCCGGTGATTGTCAACCCGCGGCCATAGACACCTTCAAATGAACCGTCCTGTCCAAGACTCGTCCAAATCACCAGAAGGGTGTTGCCCTGCGTCGCGACACGCGGCGCATACTGGTCACCATAGGTGGTGGCATTGACGACTGCTGGCTCGGCCACGGCCGCACCAGCGGCATCATAGCTGCGGGCAAGAATGTCCAGGCTGTTGGTGCGCACGTCCGAGCGCTGTTCCCAAACGACGGTGAAGCTTCCTTCCGACGTGGCGGCCAGGGCAGGGTTGTCGCAGTTCTGCGCCTGCGTGTTGACCTTGAATTCGTTGCCCACTGCGGTCCCCGCCGCATCGTAGCGTCGCGCAAAAATGTCCACCGCATAGGAATTGACGAGTGTCTCGATCACATTCGGGTCCACGCCGCGCACGGACTCGGACACCCACGCGACAACGAAGCCACCGCTGGTGAGGCTTGCTATCGACGGACGGGACTGGTTGTAAAGACTGTTCTGGTTCACCACCCACTCGTTGCCCACCAGCGCGCCGGCGGCGGACAAGCGCCGCGCGCAGATGCCTTGCAAGTGGCCGTCGGCTTCCAAGCGGCTCCACGCCACAACCACATCGCCGCCCGCGAGCACGGTCACGGCGGGCGTAAGGCTTGGCTGGTTGGTGTCGGCTCCGACAAGGATGTCGCCCGTGGCGAACGTGCCGTCGGGGTTCAAAAACCGGGCGTAGATTTTTTGGAAGCCGAGCACGCCGCCCTGCCACACGAAGACCGCGCCGCCGTTGGGCAGCACCGCAGCCTGTGGGAACTCCTGATGTCCGGCAGCGATCTGGTTCACGCGGAACGGGGCGAGCAGGCCGGAGAGATTGTCGTTGAGCCGCTGCGCGCTGATGCCGCTGCCGTCGCCGTCGGTGATGCTGTCCTGCCAGACGACGTAGCCGCCGGAGGATCCGAAGGCCAGGGCTGGACGCGTCTGGTCGCCTGTCAACGCACCAGAAAGCGAGTATTCGCCGGCCAGGGGAGCAAAGTTGTAGTTTCCGGATGCACCCTGCGCGAACGCGGCTACGCCTCCCAGACAGAAGGGTAAGACGGCAAGCAGTTTCGCAATTGCACGGAAAACGGGCGACATACGCTTTCGTTTAGAACTAACAAAGTGGCACTTCATTGTCCATGCTTTCTTGCCTGCGGTTGCTACGGAGTTTTACCGAGAGCAAACCACGGAACCTCTTCGTTTCCCGTGTGTTGGCAGGGCTGACAACCTTCATAGAAACTCCCCTTGTTCCGGCTCCCGGCGGGCCTCCAACTCGCGGAGCAGGGAGTGAAAGCCCCAGCGCTGAAACATCTCCGCCGTCTGCCGCCTGTCCTCCACGCCGGGGACCGTGTCCTGTAGCTGAAATGCCACGCCCACATCGTCTCGCAGCCGGATGAGCGCCTGGTTCCGGCACATGTCAGCGCGCGATGCCGTCAAACTTTCCCGGACCCGGTCGGACTTCACTTCCTCCAGACCCGCATAAATCCCTTCCAACGAGCCGAACTGCTGGAGCAGGACAGTGGCCGTCTTCGGACCGATGCCGGGAACGCCTGGAATGTTGTCCACGCTGTCACCCACGAGGCTTAACCAGTCCACGATTTGCGCGGGGCGAACGCCTGTCTTGGCGATCACCTCGGCTTCCGTCCAGATGCGCTCCGACTTATCGCCCGGGTTCAGCAGCCCGACGCGCGGGGTCACCAATTGCATGAAATCCTTGTCAGAACTGGCGATGACCACGCGCACACCTGCAGCCGACGCCCGCCGTGCCGCCACCGCGATCCAGTCGTCCGCTTCCACGCCATCGTGGCACCACGAAGCAAGGCCGGCTGCCCGAAGGTATTCGACGATGCCATCCATCTGCCGGGCCAACCCGTCAGGCATGGGCGGGCGTTGCGACTTGTAAGAAGGGTGAGCTGCCGTGCGCTCCGGCGCGAGACCGCCGTCCCAGATTACAGCAAGGTGCGAAGGGCTCGCTGCTACCCGCAGGCGCGAGAGCATTTTGAGAAAACCATAAATGGCGTTCGTCGGCGAACCGTCCGGAGCGTTCAGCGATCGGATGGCGTAGAAGGCCCGGTAGGCGTAGGCGTGCCCATCCACTAGCAAAAGGCACAAGGCCCCTGAAGACGGCGAGCCGCAGCCTTCGTTAGGTGAGGTGGCCACCGCAGAGAAGTGAATTACTGACGGACGAGATCCACCTGCGGAGGAATGAAGGGCATCTCCGCGTCCGTGTGCACGCGGTTGCCGGCGGGGTCAATAATCGTGGGAGTGACGAAGATCATGAGGTTCTTCTTCCGGTTACTCTTGGTCTCACTCCGGAAGAGCCGGCCCACCAGCGGCAGATCGCCAAGCACCGGGATCTTGTCCTTCACGTTCTGAATGTCCTCGGAGATGAGGCCGCCTAGCATGACGGTCTGCGCGTCCCACACGACGCACTGCGTCACCACCTGGCGAATGCGGGTCCGGGGCAAGGGGACTTGAGCGGTGAGCGGCACGCCGACGGTGCCTGAGCCGACCGACTGAACTTGGATTGCGCCGGCAAACTCCGGCGGGACGGCGTCGTAGCCAATAAACTGCGTAATCGAGGGGATCAGGGACATGTTGATGGTGTAACCATCCGCTGCCACCGTCGGCAGCACATCCAGGACCGGCCCCGTTGGTAATGGCGTCGTCTGTGCCTGCAACTGCGCGCCGATGCCGCCGCCAGCGGCGGCACCACCTGCGGCACCACCCGCACCACCCGCACTTGCTGTCTGACCGGCCGCGATGCCGGTGAGAATGAGCTGGACGTCCGTCACCTGAATCTGAGCCTGCCGTCCGCTCACCGTGATCACTTTCGGCGCTGCCAGAACATCCGTGCCGTCACGCTGTTCTATCGCGCGGATGACCATTCTGAACTGCGGGTCGGTGAGAATGCCCGTAAGCGTCGCGAGCGCCGGGCCGTTGTTGCGCAGTGCAACGTCAGTCAACTGCCCTGTGCCAATGAGTGGCGCACCCGAGAGGGGAAAGACGCCGGTGGGGTTAGCCTGGCTCGGACGACCGTTCAGCGCAGGAGCCAGACCGCCCTGCACTGCTGTGGGACCCGCAACGGTGTTGCCCAAAAACCAATCAAAGCCGAGGCTCTTGTTGTCGTTCTGATTAATCTCCGCGAACTTGGACTCCACCAAGACCTGCGGTGGAATGGCGTTCAATAATTCGATCGCCATCTGGATGATGTCCAAATCCTGCAACGAAGCCCGCACGAGGAGAAGACCATTGCGGTCGTTGAAGAAAACCTGGGTCGCATCCGGGCCGTTGGTCACCCCCAAGTTCACCACGCCTGCGGCCGTGAAATACTCGCGAACCTGCGAATTGGCCAACGAAGTCAAATTGGTGGCAGTCACACCAAGCAAGCCGCCCTGACCAGTGCCGCCACCGCCGCCGCCGCCGCCCTGGTTCGGGCTGGCCACTGACACGCCTGCGATGGAGAACTGGTTCTGGTTGCCACCGCCGCCGCCGCCGCCTGCGCCACCCAAGCCACCGGCGGCTCCACCGCCGCCACCACCGCCAGCACCACCAGCTCCTCCGCCGGACTGCGTGACAGCCTGGATGGGATTGGCCACCACGCTCTGCAAGCCCTGGACGAAGGTGTCCGGGTTGACCTTGAACATTCGGCTGAAGAGCGATGCCTGCTCTGGCAGCTTGGGACTGAAAACGATGGCGTATTCCTCGATCGAGTATTTCAACCCGGCAGTCCGCCCATCCGGCATCTTCACGTCGGCGGTCTTGCAAATCACATCCAGCACCTGCCGCAACGTCAAGTTTCGGAGGACGGTGGAGACCTTCACCATCGCGTTGTCCAAGTCGGGCTTTTGCGCCCCGGTGGCAGCAGCAGCGATCGGATTGCCCATGGGATCCAGCAATTGGGGCGCGGCGGCGGCAGCGGCGGCGGCGCCACCCTGGCCGCCAGCAACCTGGATGTTTGCCGAGATATAGTCAGAGGCCACATTGTTGATGAGGAAGTTCACGCCTTTCTTCTTGGGATCCGTCTCGGGGTCGTTCTTTTTCGCGTTGGCATCCAAATCCTTGAGCACTTCGGGCAGGATGATGCCGTCGAAGGTGACTTCGGGAAAAATGATCTCCTCAAGTTTTCGGTTGATGGCCTGCGCGCCCCGGCTCGAATGGGTCAGGAATGGCACCTCGGAATTGGTCTTGTAATACGGGTTGGCCATGCCCAGACCCGTGCGGGTCCGCTCGGTCCACTTCTTGGTCACCTCCACAACGCTCTCAGCGTAGATTTTTTCGCGCAGCCGGCTATCCTGCTCGAACTGGCCTTCCATGATCAGCCTCAGATAGTAAAAGGCAGCATCATTCATGGGATCCTTCTTGATGGCTTGCTCCAAGCGCTCGCGGGCCTCCTTGTATTCGCCAACCTCGTAATACAGCTTCCCGTCCCGGACCAGACCCATGACCTTGGATCGCTCCTCCATGAGCTTAATGCTGCTCGTGACGACCTGTGCGCTTGGCAACTGGCCGCGGTGGGCTGCCTCCACATGGTCGTTGAAGCGCTTGAATCTTTGCGCTTCAGAACTCGCGGGATCGAAGGCGAAGAGCTTGCTCGCCTCGGCGTCGGCTTCCTTGAATTGGTATTTCTCCTGCAACGCCGTCGCCATCTGGATGCGGCAGTGCGTGAGGCCGGCGAGCGCGTCGGCATGCTGCTTTTCCACGTTTTGGACGCTGCCGAGCAGCTTGGCGTGGCCGATTGTTTCCTCGTAGAGCTTGGCGGCTGTGGCAAAATCCTTCTGCTTCTGGAGGCTGCGGGCACTCGCGAGGTTCGCATCAAGCACTATTTTGCGCTCCTGGCGGCGCAGCGCCTCTTCTTCCGCGATCGCCGTCGAGTCAGGGCCCGCAGGCGCGGGTCTGGCGGGGAGTGCGAGAAGGCACAGGAAGCCAAATAGAAGAATACGTTGCTTCATGAGTGGGAGTGGGATTGCGGAGTCGGGAAGAAGGCTGGATCACTGCTTCCTGGCAGCCGGCGGCGCCTGCTGCGCGGAGCCAAGTGGGATCGTTGTGACTTTGTCATTTGAGACGGCCCTGACTATCACGTTGGAAGCGGTGACATCAACGACAATGTTGGTGTCACCGGCAAAAGTCATCGGCGTGTCCTTGCGGGCGCGAGGCCACACGAGGTTGGTTTCCACCATGTATTGGATGTGGGCGATGTGTTCCACCACCGCGCTGAAGGCTTGTGCCTTTGAAAGGGTGAATTTGAGGGGTTCCTTCCCCGGTTCGTGCAATTCACATTTGACCTCCGGGCTTTCGGTGGGGCCGACAGCCTCGCGGGCCAGGAGCACCAGCTTGCGAACCGGGTCCAGGGTGTTTGCGCTGGTCGCGGTGGCGGGGGTGTTGGTGGCGTTCAGGACGACGCTTTTGGTGGTTTTTGACTGGGGCGATCTTCCAAATTCTTGAACCATTTTTACCGAAAGTGAAGGCTTCTCGGCTGTGCCCCCAATGCCGTTGAACTCCAGGAGAAGGCGTTGCGGCGTGATGGAATGGACGGCCAACATGCTGACTCCCACCTTGGTGCCGGGGATCAGGTTTCCGTTGGTGTCCACATACCAGGCCATCGGGTTGAAAATGCGATGAACCTTGACGAAATCGGCCTGGCTGGGCTTGGCCGCACTCGTGAGGATGTTCCTCAACTTCTCCAAGTCCTCCTGGGGCGGCGGCTTGCCATCGCCGCCAATTACGAGTTGCCGATATTCCTTCAACCGCTCCTGCACCGAGCCGCCTTCCAAAACCAGCACCACGGCCCCTGTGGCCATGAGCAGAAGCATCAGGCCGAGGACGATCTTCTCGTAGTGGTTCTTGAGGAATTCCATGCGGTCAACGGGGGGGTGCAGGAACGGGCTTGCGCGTCACCTTGATCACATCCAGCACGATGGAGATGCGCAGGGGCTGCTCGTCCAGTATTTTTGTCAGGCTGGACTTGGCCACGGGCTGCGCCGCGCCCACTCCGACGGGGGCTTTGGGAGCCACAGGACGAGGTCCGCCGGGAGGCACTTGAGGTTGCACACCGAAGCCTGCGGCTCCGGGGGTCATCCCTCCAGGCCCGGGACCCGCAGGACCACCGAAGGCACCACCGAAGGCACCCGGCGACATCATGCCGGGATTCATCATGTTCGGATCCATCATGCCCGCGCCGCTCTGCCCTGGCGTGGCTGGCTCCACGTCCACCTGGCGCACGACGAAGAAATCCTTGGTTGCGGAAAGGTTGTTGAGCACTCCGGCCAGATCTCCTGAAAAGCCCCGGAAAACCACCCGGTAGGGTGTGACGGTCACGTTGACACCCGTGGCCAGCGAATTGGTCTGCTCCGCCCGGTCGAGCAGGAGGTCGGGACCTTTGGGCTCATCAGCGAAGGCTGCCACGCGCTGGAGGCTCTCGATGGCGCGCACCCGGGCCTTGAAGAGGACACCGCAGAGTGTTTTGATCTCAACCAACCGGGAGGCCAACGGCTCCAATGCGTAGCCAGGGATTCTCGACATCGCCTTCACCTCGCCAAATGTGAACTCGTATTTTTGGGGGAGTTCGACCGACGCGTTGGTGGCATCGCGCCGCAGCACGTCAATCTCGCGCGGCAGGAGCACGCTGAAGGGCACTGTGCCAGCCTTCACATGATCATGGGCGAGCATCCGCTCGGCCTCCGTGGTGAACTTCACGACCTGTGTGACATTGGTCCGGACGGCCCCGATGTTGGCCTCGCTTGGGAATGTGTTGGCCCGGAGCGCCTCCAGCTTGACCTTCAGCTTGTCCAGTTCCTCGTCGCGGGTAAAATCCTCGTCGTAGTTGCAGTATAGGTAGTAGCCCGCCCCGCCAAGCAGCAGGAGTGAAACGGCCACCCCGATCACCATCACAAGATTTCGTTTGATCCAAACCATAGGTGCCGCGTTAAAAACGGATAACGTCCTTCAACTGAAGGATGACGCTGAAACCAAAGGTGTGGTTGGTCAGCTCCACCTCGTCAATCCGGTTGGTCAGAGTTGTGCCCTCCGGGAGGAAGAGGTTGGTGGCCGACTGGAAATTGGTCTGCAACGCTTCGACAAACTCGCGGTTGGCAGAGGGGGAATGGCGCTTCAGGTTTAGAGCCTTGCAGGTCACGTTGAGGAATCCGATTTCCTTGATCCCACCAACAACGGCCGGCTGTCCAGCCGCTCCAAAGGGATTGCCAGGCATCGTGCCAGGAGGTGCCAGAGCGCCCCCCTCTTCACCCACCGGCATGGCTCCTGCGCGGATCGAGGGTGCCCCGCCCGCTCCGGCTGTCACATCCATCCGCTCGATCCAGACGGCTGCGATCACCTCGTTTGAGCCGCCAGCCCCCTCGCCCTCGCCCTCGCCGGAAGAAAGCTTGATGCCGTGGTTCGTGGATGCCGCCGTGAGAATGCGCTGGATGCCCGAGAGCAGTTCCGCCCACCGTGGGCGCGCGCTGATCAGCTCAATATATTGCTGTGAGAGGGCCTTCGCCGCGTTGAGCTCCTGGTTGGCCTGCTGGAGCACCTGGCTGTTGCGCTCGAGCGGCTCGATGTTTTTCTGAATCTCCGCCAGCGCGATCTGCTTGCGGTCCACCATCCATCCAAAAAAACCACCGAAGGCAAGGAGGGTGACGAGCACGCACAGCACCGAGCCGACGAAGTAAAGCCGTTTGGCGTTGAAACTCTGCTGCTTCAGGTGGCTGGCCGGCAGGAGGTTTAGCTCCACCGGGCATTGCGCGAGGTTGCGGATGCCCAGGCCAACTACCTCGCCGAACTGGTGGGCCACCTTCGCCATCTCCTCCAAGTTGATGGCAGGGTCGATCTGGATGTTGCGGAACGGGTTGAAGTAGTCCACCGGCACGTTCAGCTTCTCGGCGAAAAACTGCGCCGTGTAGGGTAGCAAAGATGCGCCGCCTGCCAGATACAGCTTCGTCGGGGCCGACCCACCCTGCTGGCCACGGTAAAACTGGATCGTCTGGTTCATCTGGATGTGCAGGCGGGTCATCACCTGCCGCGCGATCTTCGAGATGAGCGCCTGATGCGGGTTGCTCGGCTCCTCGTAGGCGCCGCCCAGGCTGACGAATCCTTCCTCGATTTTGAGCTTCTCAGATTCCTCCCACTTCATCTTCACCTCGTTTGCGAAGTCCTGCGTGATGGAGTTCGCACCGATGTTAATCGAGCGGGAATACACCCGCCCCTGCTCGAAGAAGAGCAGGTTGCTGCTGCGCGCGCCGATGTCCAGGAGCATGACGCAGCCCTCCGCGTCGCCGTAGTTGAAGCGGTAGGCGTTGCACAGCGCGGCGGAGGAAACGTCCACCAGGTTCATCTCCAGCCCCGCCTGCTCGCCGATGCGGAAAAGGCTCTCGACCACCTCGTTCTTGATGGCCACCAGCAGCACCTCCAGCTCGCCGGTGGGCGTGCTGCCGAGGATTTGATAGTCCCAAACCACTTCCTCCAGCGGGAAGGGCACGTTCTGCTGCGCCTCGTATTGGATGATCTGCTCCACCTTGCCGGGATCGGTGGCAGGCAGTTTGACGAACTTGGAAAACACCTGGAAGCCCGGCGCGCAGACGTTGATGACATCCGCCTCGAAAGGCCCCTGCACGCCTTGAGCCAAAACCTCCTGGAGCGTTCCCAGAACCACAGCCTCGCGCCCATCCTCGGGAAAACCCGCCTGCCCCATGGACCGAAGGGTGTAGTTCTTCAGCCGCAAGGACCCCGTCTCGTTCGGCTCGAACTCCGCGACCTTCACGGTCGTGGCTCCGAAATCAATGCAGAGGAATGACTTTGACTTTAACATTGCCTGCGCGCGTTGACGACGGCTCCCGCCCTGAACCCAGCTTCAAACTCTTTTGCGTGTGTGGCGTTCTGAATGGCCCAGTTGGTAACGGAATTCACTGAATGGGTCAAATGTAAAACTGGTTTCGCCCTCCGCCATGAGGCAAATCCCGTAGGCGTGCTCAGACTTTTTTGCGGAAGAACTCGATCGTCCGCGCCAGCCCGTCCGCCAGCTCCACCTTCGGCTCCCACTTCAACAGCTTCCGCGCCCGGGTGATGTCGGGCTTGCGCTGCTTCGGGTCGTCCACGGGCAGCGGCTTGAAAACAATTTTGCTCTTCGACCCGGTGGCCTGGATGATCTCGCGGGCGAACTCCAGCATCGTCATCTCGCGCGGGTTGCCGATGTTCACGGGCAGCGGATCCTCGCACATCATCAGCCGGTAAATCCCCTCGATGAGATCCGAGCAGTAGCAGAAGCTCCGCGTCTGCTTCCCGTCGCCGAAGACTGTGATCGGCTCGTTCCGCAGCGCCTGGCTCACGAACGCCGGCACCACGCGCCCATCCTTGAGCCGCATCCGCGGGCCGTAGGTGTTGAAGATGCGCACAATCCTCGTCTCCAGCTTGTGCTGCCGGTGATACGCCATGGTGATCGCCTCGGCGAAGCGCTTCGCCTCGTCGTAGCAGCCGCGCGGTCCGATGGTGTTCACATTTCCCCAATAGTCCTACGTCTGCGGATGCACCAGCGGGTCCCCGTAAATCTCGCTCGTGCTCGTCAGCAGAAAGCGCGCGCCCTTCTCCTTCGCCAAACCAAGCGCCTTGTGCGTTCCGAGACTTCCAACTTTGAGAGTCTGAATCGGCAACTGCAAGTAATCCACGGGACTGGCGGGAGAAGCGAAGTGCACGACGGCGTCCAGAGGCCCACCCACGTGCAAGTACTCAGTGACGTCCTGCTTCACAAACTTGAATAAAGGATCACCCAGGTGGTGCTCGATGTTCTCAACCCGCCCGGTGAGCAGGTTGTCGAACACGATCACGTCGTTCTGATCTGCAAGCAACCTATCCACCAGGTGCGATCCTAGAAACCCTGCTCCGCCTGTTATCAGAACTCTCACCCTGCGTACTTTCCTCTCTGTCCGCGAATCCCACCCACGGCAGTGGGTGGATCGTTCAAGTACTGCCTACACACGAAAGGCCCGCGCTCGGTCCGCGAATCCCA
>JACRJY010000004.1 GCA_016235585.1 Verrucomicrobiota bacterium
CTTCAGCCATGCGTCAGGTGGAGCGCCGAGCATCGCCCGGCAATATTGGCCCCACCGCCACTTGCCGAGCAATGCGCGGCGCTCCACCTGACGCATGGCTGAAGCAACGACCAACGCAACGAGACCGCGCGGGTTCGCCGGGGAACTGGCGGACGGCTGGCGGCGGCTGCCGGACAAGGGATTGTTCCTCGCGCTCGCGGGCGCGTGGCTGCTGCTCTTCCATTTCCTCGGCAACTCCACCTTCGGCTACGTGGACACGCCGTCGCTGTTCCGCTGGCTTTACAACGCCTACAACGGGCGCAACACGGACGACGGCCACGGGAACCTGATTCCCTTCGCGGTCGCCCTTCTGTTCTGGATGAAGCGCGGGGAACTGCTGGCGCTGCCGAGGCGGAACTGGTGGCCGGGGCTGGTGATCTTGTCCGGCGCGACGCTGCTGCACGTCACCGGCTACATCGTCCAGCAGCCGCGCCTGTCGGTGGTGGCGCTGTTCGCGGGGCTTTACGGCCTGATGGGAATGGTGTGGGGGCCGGCGTGGCTGCGGGGAAGTTTTTTTCCATTCGTGCTGTTCGCGTTCAGCATCCCGCTCGGCTCGCTGGCGGAAAGCGTCACCTTTCCGTTGCGGATGCTCGTGACGAAAATCGCCGTGAGCGTGAGCAATGACCTGCTGGGCATTCAAGTCGTGCGCGACGGCTCGCGCATCTTCGATGTGCGGCAGTCGTTCCAATACGACGTCGCGCCCGCGTGCAGCGGCATCCGCAGCCTGATTGCGCTCGCGGCGGTGGCGGTGATTTACAGTTTTGTGACGTTCCGCTCGTCGTGGCGGCGCGTCGCCATCATCGCCGCCGCCGCGCCGCTGGCGGTGCTGGGCAACGTCGCGCGGCTCGTCGTCGTCATCCTCGTCGCGGATGCGTTCGGGGAGAAAGCCGGGGCGGCGGTGGAGCAGAAGTTCGGCTTCGTCACCTTCGCCGTCGCGCTGGGCGGCGTGCTGCTGCTGGGCTGGCTGCTGCGCGAGAAAAAACCGGCAGCGCAGGAAAAGAATTTAGCAGAGGAAAAAACTTCGCCGCCGGAAAACCAAACCGCATGAACCGGCAAAAGTGGATTCTCGCCGTCGTCGCGCTGGCCATCATGGCCGGCGGCGGCGGACTTATCCTGCGGCTCAAGGCGGCGCAGCGGCTCGGCGCGCCGGGCTTGAAGACGGTAAAAATCCCCGGCACCGACCGGCTGCAAATCGAACTGCCGGGGCGCGTGCTGGATTTCACATCCGAACTCATCGAGCCGACACAGGAGGAACTCGGCACGCTGCCGAAGGACACGACGTATGGGCGGCGGTATTATCGCGGCGCGGACGGTTTCCCGCTGCTGTTGAGCGTGGTGCTGATGGGCACGGACCGCACGAGCATCCACAAGCCGCAGTTCTGCCTCATCGGCCAAGGGTGGACGATTGACCGCACCGAGGCGGCGCAAATCCCGATGATGCGTCCCCTGCCCTACTCGCTCCCGGTGGCGAAGCTGACGGTGACGAAGAATTTTTTGGCGAACGGCCAGTCCGTCACGCGCCGGGGAATCTATGTCTATTGGTTTGTGGCGGACAAGGTGGTGAGCGGCGACGGCAGCGGGCGGGAGCGGATGTGGTGGATGGCGCGCGAGATGATCGCCACCGGCGTGCTGCAACGCTGGGCCTACGTGACGTGCTTCGCCGACTGCGCGCCGGGCGACGAGGAGAAAACCTACGAACGCATCAAACAATTCATTGCCGCCGCCACGCCGGAATTCCAACTGGCGGTGGCAGGCGGCGGGCCACGGTGAATGGCATTTCAGCCACGGACTAAACACGGACTAAACACGGAACTTGGCCACGGATGAAGCTTACTGTTTTCAGAGTCTTTTTAGTCATCATCGGCACGCTACACTCCGCACAGTGGATCGTTGCGAGTTTCGTCATGGCAGCGCGCGGGCAACAATTGCAAACCGGCGGCTGGTTTCTGCTAACGACACAACTGCTGCTGCCCGTCGCAATCGTCGGCCTTTGGAATCTCCGGCTTTGGGGAATCACGCTGCTGTTTGGCTCTACGGCAATTGTCTATGGCAGTTATATGTTCAAGTTGATGAATTCCACCAAGCCGGAATTTGCCGTAGCCACGGACATTCTGGTTGTTCTGTTGGGGATGTTGATTGCCTTCTGGTCAAACACCTTGCTTACCGTTCAAACTGCTTACCTGCTTTGGGCCAAAAAGCGTTTTCAACTGAAGGCCAAAAAATAATCCGTGTTTAATCCGTGTTCCATCCGTGGCCAAAGCGAATCAGTGGAATCGGGTATTTACCGCCGCGCCTGAACGTGGCACATAGTTGAACCATGTTGCGCCGCCAACAGCTCATTCGGATGCAGGTCCAGCAATTGCTGGACGCGGGCCTGTTTGGCCTGGGCCTGTGGGCCGCGCACTGGCTGCGCTCGCTGTGGCCGAACGCTTATTTTCCGAAGGCCGACGCCATTGAGCCGTTCAACCATTACCTGTGGTTTTATCTCCTCATCATCCCGTTCGCGCCGCTGCTGCTGGAGTCGCAGGGGTTTTACAGCCGGTCGTCCTCCGGCGCGCGGCGGCTGACGGTGTGGCCGCTGCTCCGGGCGTGCGCGCTCGCGGTGCTGGGGTTGATTTTCGTGATGTTCGTGATGCGGATGCAACTGGCGCGCTCGGTCATCATCCTGTTCGGTGCGATCAGCTTCCTGATCATCCTTGGAAAAGAGGAACTCATGCGCGCCTGGGCCAGGACGAAGCTCGGCCAGTCGCAGCTCAAGAAGCGCCTGCTGCTCGTGGGCGCCATCGAGGACACGACGCGGCTCGCGCACGACCTGCGGCAGAAATCCCACGACAGCATCGAGGTCGTCGCGCAGCTCAACCTCAACGAAACGCCCGTCGAGCGGCTCGCCGACCTGCTGCACGAGCACTCGCCCAACGGCGTCATCGTCAGCGGCACGCACACTTACTTCGGGCAGATTGAGCGGGCCATCGAGCTGTGCGAACTCGAAGGCGTCGAGGTGTGGCTGCTGGCGGACTTCTTCAAGACGCAGATTTCGCGCACGACGCTGGACAACTTCCACGGACGCCCCACGCTCGTCTTCCGCTCCGCGCCGGAGATGTCGTGGCAGGGCTTGGCCAAGCAGGTGATGGACGTAATCGGCGCGGCGGCAATGCTGCTCGTGGTTGGCCTTCCGATGCTGCTCGTGGCGCTGGCGATCAAGCTGACTTCCCCTGGCCCGGTGCTCTTCCGCCAGCAGCGCAGCGGGCTGAACGGCCAGCCGTTCAGGATGTATAAGTTCCGCACCATGGTCAGCGACGCCGAGCAGCAACGGCAGGAACTCGCCGCGTTCAACGAGATGGACGGCCCGGTCTTCAAAATCACCAACGACCCGCGCATCACCCCGCTGGGCCGCCTGCTCCGCAAATTCAGCGTGGACGAGCTGCCGCAGCTCTGGAACGTCCTGCGCGGCGAGATGAGCCTCGTCGGCCCGCGCCCGCTGCCGGTGGACGAGGTGCGGCGCTTCAACGATCTCGCGCACCGCCGCCGCTTGAGCGTGAAGCCCGGCCTGACCTGCCTCTGGCAGATCAGCGGGCGCAACGAGGTGAAGGACTTCAAGGACTGGGTGCGGCTCGACCTCGAATACATTGACAACTGGTCGCTCTGGCTCGATTTGAAAATCCTGCTCCGCACGGTGCCGGTGGTGCTGCTCGGCACGGGGGCGAAGTAGGCCCGCACGGATCGGGTTTTTCCTGTAGCTCGCAACTGCCTTTTGCCGGTTGAAGGGAAAAAGGAAACTGATACCTTTCTTGCACAGCCAGCGTCAAAGAAAGCCAAAATCGGTCCATTGAGCCTATGAACAACGAATTCTTTTGCCCCGAAGACCGCGCGAACCACGCGCGCAAGGAACTCATCTTCACCCGCCGCCAGTTCCTCGAAAAGACCGGCACGGGCTTCGGCCTGCTCGGCCTCGCGGGGCTGGCGGGCATGGATCTGCTCGGCGACAAAGCCAATGCCGCCGCCGGGCCGCTCGCGCCGAAAGCACCGCATTTCCCCGGCAAGGCCAAGCGGGTCATCCACATTTTCGCGCAGGGCGCGCCGTCGCAGGTGGACACGTGGGATCCGAAGCCGATGCTCGCCAAGCGCGCGGGCGAACAGGTGCCCGGCATGAACGGGGTCGCCATGGCGTCGCCGTTCAAGTTCGCCAAGCACGGCAAGTCGGGCATCGAGGTCAGCGAGGTGTTCCCCGAACTCGCCAAGCATGTGGATGAAATGGCGATCATCCGCTCGATGCACACGAACATCCCGGCGCACGAGATCGCCACGGTGTTCATGAACACCGGCTCGCTGCGCATCGCCAAGCCGAGCCTCGGCTCGTGGGTCGTCTATGGCCTCGGCAGCGAGAACCAGAACATCCCCGGCTACATTTCGCTGCGCCCCGGACGCAACCCGCCCGGCGGCTCGCAGAACTGGCAGTCGGCCTTCCTGCCCGGCACGTTTCAGGGCACGAGCGTCAACACCACGTTCGACCGCGTGGAGCAGATGATTCAAAACATCCGCAGCCCGTATCTGCCGCTGGAAGAGCAGCGCCGCCAGCTCGACTTGGTGGCGAAGTTCAATGATCTGCACGCGCAGACCCTCCAGAAAGACCCGCTGCTCGAAGCGCGCCTCGAAGCGCACGAGATGGCGTTCAAGATGCAGACCGAGGCGACCACCGCCTTTGACATCAGCAAGGAGCCGGGCAGCGTGCGCGCGCTTTACGGAAATTCCGCGCAGGGCAAGCAGCTCCTCATCGCGCGGCGTTTGATGGAGCACGGCGTGCGGTTCATCCAGGTCTGGGCCGGCGGCTGGGATCACCATCAGGACATCAAGGACCGGCTGGAGACGTCGGCGGGCGAAATTGACAAGCCGCTCGCCGGCCTGCTCACGGACTTGAAGAATCGCGGGATGCTCGACAGCACGCTGGTCGTGTGGGGCGGCGAATTTGGCCGCAAGCCCGTCAAGGATCGCAACGGCAACGCGAACCCCGGACGCGACCACAACAACAAGGCTTTCTCCACGTGGCTCGCCGGCGGCGGCATCAAGGGCGGCACGGTCTATGGCGGCACGGATGAATTCGGCGGGCAGGCGGTCGAGAACCCCGTGCACATCCACGACCTGCACGCGAACATCCTCCACGCGCTCGGCTTCGACCATGAGAAGCTGCGCTACCGCTACAACGGCCGCGATTTCCGGCTGACCGACAACTTTGGCAAAGTCATCAAGCCCCTCTTCGCCTGAAACCATGAAACGCATCCTCGTTCCCCTCGTCGCGGCGGGTTCGCTCGCGGTTTCCGCCAGCGCCGCCGACGCCCAGCTCACCAAGGCGCAGCTCGATTTCTTCGAGTCCAAAGTCCGCCCGGTGCTTGCCGACCATTGCTACAAATGCCACAGCGCCACGGCGGAAAAGGTGAAGGGCGGCCTGGTGATGGATACCAGGCAGGACTTACTGAAGGGCGGCGAGACCGGCCCCGCGCTCGTGCCCGGCAACGCGGAGAAGAGTCTTCTCATCAAGGCCATCACCTACAAGGACGCCGACCTCCAGATGCCGCCGCAGGGGAAGAAGCTCTCCGACCAGCAAATCGCCGACCTCACCGCCTGGGTGAAGATGGGCGCGCCCGACCCGCGCAAGGCGACGGCCACCGCCAAAGCCAAGGACACACGCGAAGCGGGCAAGACGCACTGGGCCTTCCAGCCGGTCAAGAAGCAAACGCCGCCATCGGTGAAACAGGCGGACTGGGCCAAGTCGCCCGTGGACAATTTCATCCTCGCCAAGCTGGAGGAGAAAGGGATGAAGCCCAGCGCGCCCGCCGACCAGCGCACGCTCATCCGCCGCGCCTACTTCGATCTCGTCGGCCTGCCGCCCACGCCGGCGGAGGTGGAGGCGTTCGTGAACGACACTTCACCCGACGCCTTCCGCAAGGTGGTGGACAAACTCCTCGCCCTGCCGCAATACGGCGAGCGCTGGGGCCGCTACTGGCTCGACGTCGCACGCTACTCCGACACCAAGGGCGGCGTGAAGCGCAACCGCGAGGACGACAAGTATCCCTTCGCGTGGACGTATCGCGACTACGTCATCAAGGCGCTCAACGACGACAAGCCCTACAACCAGTTCATCGTCGAGCAGCTTGCCGCCGACAAGCTCCCGAACCTCAAAGACCGCACCGCGCTCGCCGCCATGGGCTTCCTCACCGTCGGCGACCGCTTCATGAACAACCAGAACGACATCATCAACGACCGCATTGACACGACCACCAAGGCGTTTCTCGGCCTGACTGTCGCCTGCGCCCGCTGCCACGACCACAAGTTCGACCCCGTCCCCATTGCGGACTACTACTCGCTGCACGGCATCTTCGCCAGTTCCGCGATGCCCGGCGAACTGCCCGTCATCGGCAAACCGGCGGATGAAAAGGCGGCGGCGGATTTCCAGAACAAGATCGCCGCATTGAAAAGGCAGGAGGCCGCGATGGAGGCGCAGATGCGGGCCATCAAGAAATCGCGCGACAAGAAGGCGGCCAAGAAAGTTCAGGCCCAGGAAAAGCAAAACGAGAGCGCCGTCGCCCAGTTGGAAATGACCCACCCCGGCTCGCCGCCGCGCGCCATGGTCATGGTGGACAAGTCCAAGGCTTCCGACTCGCCCATTTTCCTCCGGGGCGAGGCCGAGAACAAAGGCCCGGTCGTCCCGCGCCGCTTCCTCGAAGTGCTCTCCAGCCCCGCGCGTCCGCCCTACCGCAACGGCAGCGGACGTTACGAACTCGCCCTGAACATCGCCGACCCCAAGAACCCGCTCACCGCCCGCGTCGCCGTGAACCGCATCTGGCTGCACCACTTCGGCGAGGGCATCGTCCCCACGCCGGACGACCTCGGCACCATGAGCGACCCGCCGAGCCACCCCGAACTGCTGGACTTCATGGCGGATTATTTCATCGCGCACAATTGGAGCACCAAGGAGATGCACCGCCTGCTCATGAACTCCGCCGCCTACCAGCAGGGCAGCGCCAACAACCCGCGCTTCGCCCAGCTCGACCCCATGAACCGCCTGCTTTGGCGCGCGAACGTCCGCCGGCTCGACTTCGAGACCATGCGCGACTCGTTCCTCTACGTCGGCGGGAAACTTGACCTCAAGGCCGGCGGGCCGGGCGTGGAGCTGTTCCGCGAAGGGGCTGGCGGCTATTCCACGCGCCGCTCGGTGTATGGCTACATTGACCGCGAGGCGATTGCCGAGACGCTCAACCACTTCGACTTCGCCAATCCCGAAATGGCCACCGGCAGGCGCTACAACACCATCGTCCCGCAGCAGTCGCTCTTCCTCATGAACTCGCCACTCGTGGTGGAACAGGCGAAGAACCTCGTGCGCCGCCCGGAGTTCACCGCCGCCAAGACCGAGGAAGACCGCCTCGCCGCGCTCTACAGCATCGTCTTCTCCCGCCCGCCGCGCGCGGAAGAGACGCAGTTGAGCCTCGCGTATCTCAAGGACACCAAGCCCTACCGCGCCGTGGCCGGGGCCACCGCCGCCGCGTCGCCCATGGATCGGCGCGCCGCCGCCAAGAAAGTCGCCGCCAACAAGAAGCGCCCCGAAGCCTACGTCGAGCCGTTCAAGGCCCGCGCCCCGCTCAACTCCTGGGAAGAACTCGCCCACGCCCTGCTCCTCGCCAACGAGGCGTCGTTCGTGAATTGAGTCCGGCTTTCACCGGTGCCACGCGCCGTCCGCCAGCTTGAGGACGGCAAAAGCGAACTTGCCGACACCGTTTGAGAGTTTACAAACGCCGTCGGCAAAGTCGCGGACGCCGAAAGGAAAGTAGCAAACCCCATCTGCTAGCAGGTGTCGGATGTGGACGACGAGAAAATTTGTCAAAAAGGATCGGATTTTTTTAAGAAAGGCCGAGCATTTTGACAAACATGGCAGTCAAGATGCCAATGATAATCGTAGATATTGATTGTAACAAAAACATGCCGGTCGCAGCACGTGTCCGTTCTTTTTTGGCTTTATTGAACCAAATCCCAATACAGCCGCCAGCCACAGCCGCGCCATACATTGTTGCGATTCTGGAAAGCAAGGCCAGTGTCAATGGCAACGAATGGTTTGCAACGCTGGCGAATAATAGTCCCATGCTTGCGAACCCGCAACAAAGGCGAAGCGGGTTTTTCCCCACCCACACCCCAAGGACGATTCCAACAAGAAGGGTTGAAGTTGTGCCGAGGACGTATGGCCAGAGGGCAAGCGGGTCATAATTTTTTGCCCCTTCGCTCAGCCAATGAAAAACGGTCGTCAAAGTCGTGTCGGCCACAAATGCCAGAGAAATGATCAACCACGATCTCCTGTCCGTCCGTTTATAAAATAAGTATGCCAGCCCGACAATGCCTGTGGTTGCAACTAAAACATTTCCTGCCCATGATGCGTTAAGCAATAGAATCGTGCTTTTGGATGTTTGTCCGGCGGCCCCGCCGCCAGCAAGAATTGGTGCAATCCCCATCCCGGCGAGTTCCTTGCCCTTTTCTTTTTCACTCATAAGCGCAAATGTAATCTGGTCAGTCATGGGTATTGACCCAAACTGGTTTCGCGGCAGGTTTCTTCGCCATGCGATTGGTTTAGCACTTCCACGCGGCGAGGCAAGGCTGGGTTTGCGTTCCGTTCAGACCTCAAACCACTCTTTCTGGAAGGTGATCTTCTGCCCCTTGAGCACGGCTTCGTTGGCCTTGAGCGCGGTGACGGTGGCTTCGTAGCCCTCCTGCCAGCCGGCGGCGGGGGCGCGGTTCTTGGCGATGCCCGCGAGGTATTCGCGCACGCCCGCCTCGTTGTCGCCGAAGTTCGAGAGGAAGTCCTCGACGCCCGCGCCCGTGCTGTTCGAGTTGGCGATGAAGGACTCCAGCGCGTAGGAGAGCGGCGTGTTGGTGAACGGCGCGTCCTCGACGGGGTTCGCGCCCTGCGCGGCGAGCTTGGTGGCGTTGGCCACGAGCGCGATGCCGGTCTCCTTGAAGAAGTCGTCCTTGCGCGCATAGACCTCCCAGCCGAGCAGCGGCGAGTCCACCTCCTTGAACATCCACGCCTTGTTGCCGCGCAGCATCACGGCGGCGTCGGAGCCGAAGAGCATCTCGTAATCCGAGTCGAAGGAGTTGGCGAGCGTGCATTCGTAGCTCAAGGTGGCCTGCGCGGGAAATTCAAACACGGCGGTGACGGAGTCCGGCACGTCGCGCCCGTCGCGCCAGTGGGCGATGCCACCGAAGCCGGTGACGGACACCGGGCGGGCGTTGATGAACCAGGCCAGCACGTCCACCTGATGGATGCCAATCTCGCCGATGAGGCCGGGCGAAATCTTGCGGTTCAAGCGCCAGTTGATTTCCTTTTCGCGGTCGGGATTCGGCGAGGCGCGCCGCCAGCTCTGCTTCTTGTGCCACTGGCCGCGCATCTTGACGGTGGTGCCCGCCGCGCCGCCCCGGATGAATTCCAGCAGGAAGCGCCGCTGCGGATCGGAGCGGAGGTTCAGCCCGGTCTGGAAGTTGGATTTGTAGGAGGCCTTCGCGGCCTGCGCGATGGCGCGCGCGTCCTCGATGGTGTGCGCGAGGGGGATTTCGCAATAGACGTGCTTGTTCGCCTTGAGCGCGGCGAGGGCGATCTCGCGGTGCTGGTGCGACGGCGTGGCGACGAGCACGGCCTGCACGTCCTTCTTCGCGAGCAACTGCTGGTAATCGGTGAATGTCTCGGCGTCGGGCGCGGCCTCCTTGCCGCGCTTGAGGAAGGCCTCGTAATGGTCGCACACGGCCACTACCGGCGCGTTGGGCAGGCGCATGAGGGTGTTGATGATGTCGCGCCCCTGCTGGCCGCAGCCGATGACGCCGCACTTCACTGGCGGGCCGATGGTCTTGTATTGCGTGGGCGCGGCGGCGTCCTTGGGCTTTTCCTGCGCGCGGATTTCGACCGCGCCGAGCGCGGCCATGATGCTGGCAAGGGAACCGCCGCGCAGGAATTCCCGGCGGCTCAAGTCGGAGGCGATGTCGTCACGTTGCATGGCAGAGATAATTTTTCCGCCGATGGCGGCGGTTGAACGGGGAGGAAAATCAGGTTCGCCGTGAATTAAGTCAAGCAGGCGGATGGCGGGGAGTGATTCAGATTTGTCGTTCAGTGGAACGCCGAGCATCGCTCGGCCAGAGTGAAACACGGTGTCCATCCCTGCCGAGCAATGCTCGGCGCTCCGCTTGTGGCGAGTTTTGCAGAGGTCTCCCCTTATCTCTGAAGTTGACAGCGCTTCGCGGCGTCCATGAGGATGTTGAAAACTATGAGCCACATCATCCAGCCCCAGTTCAACCGTCGTGAATTCCTCAAGAGCACCGGCCAGTTTGCCGCCGTCGGCGCGCTGGCGGGCGTCGCCCTGCCGCACGTCCATGCCGCCGGGAGCGATCAGATTTCTGTCGCGCTCATCGGCTGCGGCGGGCGCGGCACCGGCGCCGCCGGCAACGCGATGGGGCAGACCGGCGCGCCCAAGCTCGTGGCGATGGCCGATGTGTTCGAACACCGGCTCTCCGGCAGCCACAGCACGCTGAAGAAAAAATACGGTTCGCAGGTGGACGTGTCGGACAACCACAAGTTCATCAGCTTCGACGGCTACAAGGGCGCGATTGACTGCCTCAAGAAGGGCGATGTCGCCATCTTCACCACGCCGCTGGCCTTCCGCGCGGTGCACTTCGCCTACGCGATTCAGAAGGGCGTCAATGTCTTCATGGAAAAACCCGTGACGGCCGACGGCCCGAAGTCCCGCCAGATGCTCAAGCTCAACGAGGAGGCGGTGAAAAAAGGCCTCAAGGTCGGCGTCGGCCTCAACAGCCGCCACAGCCGCGCGCTCCAGGAACTGCACCAGCGCGTCCAGGACGGCGAGATCGGCGATGTCATGCTCATGCGCGGCTACCGGATGCAGCCGCCGATCGGCTCGGCCTTCTCGGAGAAATATCCCGGCCCGGACAACGACCTGCCCGGCAAGCCCAGCGAATTGATGTGGCAGATCTCCCGTTTCCACAGCTTCCTCTGGGCGAGCGGCGGGGCGTTCAGCGATTTTTACATCCACCACATTGACCATTTGAGCTGGATGAAGAACGCGTGGCCGATCAAGGCCCAGGCCCTCGGCGGGCGGCATTACCGCGGCAACTACGTGGATCAGAACTTCGACAGCTACGCGGTGGAATACACCTTCGAGGACGGCGCGAAACTCTACATGGACGGCCGCTGCATGATCGGAGCGCACTCCATCTACTCCAGCTACGTGCACGGCACCAAGGGCATGGCCATCGCCGCCAAGAGCGGCGACACCGGCCTGCCCTCCAGCACCTACCGTGGCCAGAACCCGGATCGCAGCAAGATGATCTGGACCTCCAACGTCCGCCCCGGCGAGGTGGAATCGCATTTCAACGAGTGGACGGATCTCATTGACGCGATCCAGAACGACAAACCGTTCAACGAAGTCGAGCGCGGCGTCAAGGCCAGCGTCGTGACGAACATGGGCCGCTTCGCCGCGCATACCGCGCAGGAAGTCACCTTCGACGAGATGCTCAACCACGAGCACGAATACTGCCCCAATGCGGACAAGCTGACGATGAACAGCCCCGCGCCGGTGCAGGCGGACAAGGACGGCAAATACCCCGTCCCCGAGCCGGGCATCAAGAAGAACCGGGAGTTTTAATCCGGGTTGGGGTCAACCACGGAAGACACCGAAAACACGGAACTGAATTTTGAGAGCGCACGCCAGAGGCGTGCGCTTCTCATTTTAATTCCCTCCCAAATTCCGTGTTCTCCGTGTCTTCCGTGGTGCCGTTCACTTCAAATACGGCGCGACCACTTTCGTCCAGATCGCGTAGCCCTTCGCGTTCATGTGCAACTGGTCGGACACGAAAATATCCGGCAGCGGCAGGCCGTCCGCGCCGAGCATCGCCGGGAAGACATTGATGAACGCCAGCCGCGGGTCGGTCTTCGTGAACGCCTCGACGAGATGGTTCAGCTTCTTCACCTCTTCCACCTGCGCCCAGCGCTTCGGGTTGCCCGCGATGGAAATGAAGGCGATGCGCGTCTGCGGCAGCGTGGCGTGAACCTTCTTCACCAGCGCCTGAAAATCGCCCAGCACCCGCTCCGTTGACTTGCCCGAATTGAGGTCATTGCCTCCCGCGTAAAAAATAATCTGCTTGGGCGCGCACGGCAGGATGAGTTGATCCGCCAGCGCGAGGGAATCAAAAATATGCGAGCCGCCGAAGCCGTGGTTCACGACTTGATGGTTGGGAAAATCCTTCGCCACGTTCGTCCACCGCTTGATGCTCGAACTGCCCAGGAACAGGATCGCGTTCTGCGGCGGCGGAGTTGCCTTGTCCTTCGCCAGCAGCGCCTTGATCTCGCGATCCCACTTCAGCAGCGAAGTCCACAACTCGTAGCCCGCCGCGTTCACGTGCAGCCGGTCTTCCACGAACAGCTCCTCGCGCGGCTTGCCATCCGTGCCGAGCATCGGCGGGAAAAGATCAATGTAGGAGCACCGCTCGTCGCCCTCCATGATCTGCTTCACCGCTTGGTTCACCCGCACCATCGCCTCGCGCTGATCCCAGCGCGCGGGCGACGGCGGGATCGAGAGCACCGTGATGCGCGTCTGCGGCAGGCCCGCGTGGACTTTGGCGACGAACGCCTTGAAGTCCGCGATGGTCTCCTCCGGCGTGCGCCCGGCCTTGAGATCATTGCCGCCGGCCTGCAGCACGATTTCCTTCGGCGCGAGCGGAAACACGAGGCGGTCAATGAAATGCAGCACCTCCTTCATCTGCGAACCGCCGAACGCGCGGTTGATGACCTTCTGCCCCTTCAAATCCGTGGCGAGCGACTCCCAGCGGCGGAGGTTCGACGCGCCGGTGAAGAGCGTGGCTCCCTTGGGCGGCGGATTCGTTTTGTCGGCCTCCTCCCAGGCGCGGATGGTTTTCTCCCAGCGCTCCGGCCCGGCGGGCGCGGCGGCGGCGGTTGGCACAAAGGACGGCGCGCTGACGGCGAGCGACAGGACGAACGCCAGTTTCCAACAACCGTGTTTCAATGGGGTGATGAGCATGGCGGCAGTGTTCCGGTTAAGTGGAGTTGTGAAAAGGCAAAAAGTAAAAGCCCGGTTCAACTCGCGCATGAATACGCGGGCATCCTCCACGGTCAACGAACAATCATGCGTCACCAACCCATTCCCCCAACCCACGGCGTCTCCCGGCGCGCGATGCTGCAACGGGCCGGCCTCGGGGCCGCCGGTCTTTCCCTGCTCGACGCGCTTTCCCTCCACGAAGCCTTCGCGGCGGAGGCCAAAAAGGCGTCCGCCGCGCCGCTCGCGCCGCTGGAACCATTCAACCGCTTCCCGCGCATGGTGCAGGAGCATTTTGTCGGGCGCGTGCGCGCCGTGGAGCAACTGGCCGGGAAGCGCCGCGCGGCGTTGAAATCGAAGGCTGACGCCGAGGCCTACGTGCGCGAGGTGCGCGCGAAAATCCAGCAGTGCTTCGGCCCGTGGCCGGAGAAGACGCCGCTCAATCCGCGCATCACCGGCGTGGTCGAGCGCGACGCCTACCGGATTGAAAACGTGATCTTCGAGAGCCGGCCCAATTTCCCGGTGACGGCGAACCTTTATGTTCCGAAAGGCCGCCCGTTCCCGCTGCCGGGCGTGGTCGGCTCCTGCGGGCATTCGGCGAACGGCAAGGCGGCGGAGGCGTATCAAAGTTTCGCGCAGGGCCTCGCCCGGCAGGGCTACGTCTGCCTCATCTTCGACCCCATCGGCCAGGGGGAACGGCTGCAATACGCGGGCGGGGATTTCAAGCCGCGCCGGGGCGTGGGCACGAGCGAGCATCTCTACGCAGGCAACCAGCAGTTCCTCGTCGGCGAGTTCCTCGGCGCGTGGCGCGCGTGGGACGGCATCCGCGCGCTCGACTACCTGCTCACGCGGCCCGAAGTAGACGCGAAGCACGTCGGCATCACCGGCAACTCCGGCGGCGGCACGATGACGACGTGGCTCTGCGGCGTGGAACCGCGCTGGACGATGGCCGCGCCAAGCTGCTTCGTGACCACGTTCCGCCGCAATATGGAGAATGAACTTCCCGCCGACACCGAGCAATGCCCGCCGCGCGCGCTGGCGCTCGGCCTCGACCACGCGGACTTCATCGCCGCGCTCGCGCCGAAGCCGGTGGTGCTGCTGGGCAAGGAAAAGGATTTCTTCGATGCGCGCGGACTGGAGGAGTCCCACGCCCGGCTCAAGCGGCTCTACCAACTGCTCGGCGCGGAGCAGAACATCCGCCTCTTCATCGGGCCGACGTATCACGGCTACACGCAGGAGAACCGCGAGGCGATGTATGAATGCTTCAACTGCGCCACGAAAATTTCCACGGTGCAGAAGGAACCGGCGATGACCATCGAGAAGGACGAGACGCTCTGGTGCACGCCGCACGGTCAGGTCGCCGAGTTAAAGCCGCGCACGGTGTTTTCCTTCACACGGGAAATCTCGCTGGCGCTCAAGCAGCAACGCGGCACGCCCGGCGCGAAGACGCTTTCCGTCGCGCTGCGGGAGGTGTTGAAGCTGCCGGAGACCGGCGGCGTGCCCGAATATCGCATCCTCCGATCTTCCACCGGGCGGCGCTGGCCGAAGAAATTCGCCGCCACCTACATGGTCGAAACGGAACCGGGCATTCACGCGCTCGTCTATCGCCTCGACGACGAGGCGCTGATGTCGCGCCCGCCGCGCGGCGCGAAACGCGCGCTGCTCTACGTCTCGCACCAGTCCGCCGACGCCGAACTGCGCGAGGAGCCGCTACTGGCCGAACTGATCAAGGCCGAGCCGGACGCCGCCGTGTTCGCCTGCGACGTGCGCGGCACCGGCGAGTCGCGGCCCGACACCGGCAACGCGAAAAGTTTTTTCAGCCCCTACGGCAGCGATTATTTTTACGCCATCCACTCGATCATGCTGGACCGGCCCTACGCGGGGCAGAAAACCCACGACGTGCTGCGCGTCATCGCGTGGCTGACAGCGCAGGGCCATGGTGAAATCCATCTTGTCAGCAAAGGCTGGGGCGCGATACCCGCCACGTTCGCCGCGCTGCTCGCGGACGCCGTGGTGCAGGTCACGTTGAAGAACGCGCTGACGAGCTACCGCGACCTCGCCGAGTCGGAGGAATACAAATGGCCGCTGTCGTCTTTCGTGCCGGGCGTGCTCAAGAAATTCGACCTGCCGGATTGCTACGCGGTGCTGGCCGCGAAAAAGCTGAAGATAATCGAGCCTTGGGGAGCCGTTCCGGCGGGCTGAAATTAGCGGCGGTTGAAGTTTGGTGAAACTTCTGAAGCGTGGCCGCGCGGTTTTCCAACGCCCCGCCGCCACGCTTTACATTCCCCGCTCTTTAGGCTACTCGTTGGCGCAATCCGATGACCAACCGACGCCTTCTCGCCGCCGCTCTGGCGCTGCTCGCGCTCCTCGCGTTTCTCCCGTGGGGCAGGCGTGACCGGGGCGGCGACAAATCCGCGCCCGCACCCGCGCAAGCCGCCGCCCGACCAGCGGCCCAGCCGCCATCGTCCGCCAAACCCGGCGCGGTGAACGCACCCGCCCGCCGCGCCGCCGCCGCCGCGCCGGTGAAGCGCACGCCGCAGCAGATTTCCCCCGTGCTGGCCGCGCCGGATTCGCCGCTGGGGAAATTCCAATCGTGGACGCAGCGCTACCTCGCCGCGTCGCCCGCCGAGCGCGCCGCGCTGGAGGAGGAGGGCGTGCAGCTCGCGCAGGCGCGGCGTCCGGTTTTCAAAAAATTGATTGCCGAAAACCCGCGCGAAGCCCTGCGCCAGGCGGTGCCGATGGTGGCGCGGCAGGAATTGCCCGTGGGCGTGGCGGACTTGCTCGAAGAACGCGTCAACGGCACCGGCACGTTGCGGGTGTATCTCTCCGCGCCGGTCGAGCCGCCGCAGGTGCAGCCGCCCACGCGGCGCTATGCGGAGTTCGAGAACGGGCGCACTTACCGGGCGTTCGTCTATGGCCGCCGCACCGAGTCGGTGAAATGGGTCGCGGGCACGTCGCTCAACGGCGTGGCGGTGGATGAACTGCTCGCCATCAACGAAAGTCCGCTGCGCCGGCTGGAGCCGGGGGAAATCCCGCCGCCGTCCGCCACCGTCGTCCAATTCTGCCCGGTGTCGGGCATCAAGACGGAACTGAAAAAACCCGGCGCGCCGGTGGAGGAAACCACGCCCGCCGCTCAAGTGGGTCCAGAGGTCGTCATCTTCTGCGACGGCGCGCACATCGTGGATTACGAGCAGCAGCTCATCTACGCCGAGGCGAGCACGGGTTCGCCGACACGCTTCACGGGCATCCTGCCCGCCGCGCCGACGCCGGCGATGGGGCAGATCCGCGTGCTGTTCATCCCGATGACGTTTGCGGATCAGAACACGATGACCACGACCGAGGCGAAGGCGTATGAGATTTTTCGCGACGTGGCGGATTTTTATTTCGCACAGTCCTTTGGCCGGCTGACGCTGCTGCCCACGGTCACGCCGCCCGTCAAGCTGCCGCACGACGCGATCTGGTATCTGCAAAAGGACCTGGACGACGGACAGACCAAGGAGATTGACGGCCAGGGGCTGATCCACAACCACGCCCGCGAGGAGGCGCGCAAGCTCGGCTATGACGCAAACGACTACGACTGCATCATCGTGCGGCTCACCGGCGGCCCCGGCGGCAACGTGAGCCTCGGCGGCGGATCGAGCGTGTGGCTGTATGGGGACTCCGTGTCCACCGCGGCGCATGAAATCGGCCACGCCTTCGGCCTCGCGCACGCGAACTTCTGGGACACCGGCGGCACCAGCACCATCGGGCCGGGCGGCAATTCCGAATACGGGGACATCTTCGACAACATGGGCAGCACCGCCCCGCCGCGCGGGCACTACAACGCGCAGGCCAAGAACCAGGTCAAGTGGCTGCCCGACTCGTTCGTGCAAAACGCCACCGCGAGCGGCCTCTACCGCATCCACGCCTTCGATCAGACCGTGCTCGACCCCGACAAGCGTTACGCCTTGAAAATCGTGAAGGACAACCAGCGCGCCTACTGGGGCCACATCCGCGCCCTTTACGACGGGAACAACAACTGGGCCGCCAGCGGCATGATCCTCGGCTGGAAATGGCCGAACAATTCCGGCAACAACATCCAGCTCCTCGACACCACGCCCGGCTCGCCCGCCGCCAAGAATGATTCGCCCATCGTGGTCGGCCAGACCTTCTCGGATTTCGAGGCGGGCATCCACCTCACCACCGTCGCCGTCGGCACGGAC
>JACRJY010000057.1 GCA_016235585.1 Verrucomicrobiota bacterium
CACCTGCGCCATCGTGGACGCCGCCGCGAAGGTGCGCGACGTGAATGCGCTTCTTGAACGGCGAGTCGAAAGAGCATTCCGATCAAATCGCTGCGCCATGAAATCGCACATCGTTCCCCTCGCGTTGGCCGTCCTCGCGCTGGTCGCCCCCGCCCCGACGCACGCAGCCGACACGGTGAACTGGCCGCAATACCGCGGCGCGCAGTCCGACGGCCTCGCCGTGGGGGCAACGCTGCCGGTGGCGTGGAGCGCGACGGAAAACGTCGTGTGGAAAGTGTCCGTCCCCGGCTGGGGTTGGTCGTCGCCCATCGTTTGGGGCGACAGGATATTGGTGACATCGTCGGTGGGTGAGACGCAACTTCCGACGCCGCGGGTGGGCGGGTATCCCGGCGGACACATCGAGCAGAAAGAGGCGCACCGCTGGATGCTTTACTGCCTCGATTTCAAGACGGGGAAAACCTTGTGGGAGTTCGAGGCGCACCGGGGCATCCCGCCGCAGATGCGGCACCCGCGGAATTCCTTTGCCTCCGAGACGCCGGTGACCGATGGCGAGCGGGTCTATGCTTACTTCGCCAACATCGGCCTGTTCTGCTGCGACATGACCGGCAAGAAACTCTGGGAGCGCCGCTGGCCAAGTTATCCGATGCGCGACGGTTGGAACACTGGCACCTCGCCGGTGCTGCACGACGGCCGCATTTTCATCCAGAACGACAACGACCAGGAGTCGTTCCTCGAGACGCTCGACAAGCTCACGGGCAAGACGCTCTGGCGCGTCGCGCGCGACGAGCGCAGCACGTGGTCCACGCCGTTCGTTTGGGAAAACGGCGTGCGCACCGAGCTGGTGACGATTGGCATGAACAAAATCCGCTCCTACGCGCCGTCGGACGGGAGCGTGTTGTGGGAGTTGAGCGGCACCGCCGGTCTCGTGAGCCAGATGCCGCTGTCGAAACACGGGCTGCTGTATGCCGGCGCGGGTTATCACTACGGGCCGCTGTATGCCATCCGCCCCGGCGCGAAGGGCGACACCACGCTCCGCGACGACGCGACCAGCAACGAATTTATCGCCTGGTCGCAGAAGCGCGCGTCGAGCATTCACCCCGGCTATCTCATCAGCGGAGAGCGGCTCTTTGTCTGTTACGACTCCGGCCTGCTCGGCTGCTTCAACGCGAAGACCGGCGAGGAGATCATCCCCAGGACAAGGCTCGACACGAAGGGCGGCCGCTTCTACGCGTCGCCCTGGGCCTGCAATGGGCGCGTCTTCATGCTGAATGAAAACGGCGACACGTGGGTGATCGAAGACGCTCCGGAATACAAACTGGTGCGCAAGAACTCACTCGGCGATGTCGCGTGGGCCACGCCGGCCATCGCGCGCGGCAGCCTGTTCATCCGCACCTACAGCAGCCTCTGGCGATTGCAGGATGGCGGCACCAATCCCGGCAAACGATGAAGCCGGAGCAGATAACTATGAAAACCGTCCGCACACTGGCCAGCCTCGCGCTGGCGCTGCTCTCCGCAGTGCTCGTCGCCCAAGAATCCGGGCCGGCGAAGGTGCCGCAGGGAGACGTTTGGATCAAAAACCTGACCGACCGGGCGAAGCGCGATGCCTTGAGCGATCATCGCGAGTCGGTTCGCGGCGATTCGGGAAGATGGAACGACGCGCCCCGATTGCAACACGCCCCGCCGATTCAACGGAAACCGCCCAAGGTGTCGCTCGACGACTGGGCCGATCAATTGGCGGAAAGGAAATTCCAGCCGACCAGCGCCGACGACAACTGGCTGGTCTTCCGCTCCCGGCAACTCGACGACAACGACCGGGTGTGGGTGGAGCGGATCGAGCGGCGCGGAAATGAATTCGTGGTGGTGCTGAACGAGGCGATCTGGCAGGGCTATTACCAGAAGACCTTCACCTACTACCCGGTTCTCGGCGTCAATCTGGGCAAGCTCGCGCCCGGCAATTACAAGGCGAAGTGCGTCATCCAGCCGATGCAGTTCAAGCGATTCGAGGAGCCGGGCCGACCACAGGACAACTGGCCGAAGGACGAACAGCCCGCCGGGAAGAAGCCGGTTGAATTGTCCGTCGCCTTCACGGTCGTGGCGGCGCGGTAGCTGGGAAGTCCGCATCGGGCTGCTTTTCTGCTGACAACATTCAAACGCGTCAGTTAAAACTCCCGCCATGAAATCATTTGTCGCCGCCATTCTCACTTCCTTCACCGCCACCGTCGCATTCGCTGCTGATTCTTCCGGCCACTACAGCCGCACCGTCTTCGTGGACGACTTTTCCGGCAGCGGCTTCGGCCCGCGCTGGGGCCACTACAAGAGCGGCAGCGTCGTCAAGGACGGCCTGCTCATCGGCATCACGCCGGAGAAATCCGATCATTCGGCGGTGGACAACGTCAAGTTCCCACCCGAGCGCGACCTCGAAGTGTCGGTGAAGTTTCGTTTCGTCAGCGCCAAGGCGCGGAGCTTCAACGTGTGGTTCGACGACAAGGACTTCAAAGGCTCCCACGCCGGTCATATCTGCAGCGTGAGCATCAGCCCGACGGCGGTGAACATCGGCGACGCCAAGACCGGCAACTTCCGCAACGACATTTATGCGAAGAAGAAGGCGACGCCCTCCACGCTCACCGCCGAGGACAAGGCAATGCTGACGACGAAAAACAAGAGCCTGCCCGTGAAGCTGGCGTTGCAGGACTGGCACGCGCTCGTGATCCGCACCAAGGGTGACAGCGTGGAGGTGAGCATTGACGGCAAGGCGGTGGGTTCGTTCAAGTCCGAAGGCGTCGGACACGATCACAAGACGCTGGTCAGCCTCACGACCAATCCGGTGGATGTGCATTACGACGACTTCAGCCTCAAGGCCGCCGGCCCCGCCGCCGCCAAACCTTGAGGCGCGCTGTTCCCGTGGCGGCGTCGGCAGTAAATTCCTATGGCTAAAATCATGCGCCGAACGCTTGCCGAAAGCGCTGGACTCGCGATCCTCCTGTTCGCGACGGTCGCCGGAGCCGGCGAAAGCCGGATCGTCGATCTGGAGATGACCAGCGACCTCGTGCCGGATCCGGTCAAGTTCTCCGTGCTGCTGCCGCCTGATTATGAAAAGGCGGTCGCGCCGCTCCCGCTGCTGATCAACCTGCACGGCGGCGGCGGCAGCCGCGACATGCTCAAAACCCAGCGCGGGATTTTTGACGACGTTTGGAGGGATGGCAGCGTTCCGCCGATGGTCGTCGCGATGCCGAGCGCCACCGAGCGCGGCTTTTACATGGATTTCCGCGACGGGTCGGAAAAATGGGAGACGTTCCTCACCGGCCAGTTTCTGGAGAAATTGCGCAAGGATTTCAAAGTCCGCACCGACGCGAAGGGAACGCTGCTCACGGGCATCTCGATGGGCGGGATGGGTTCGCTGCGGATCGCCTTCAAGCATCCGACGATGTTCGGCGCGGTCGCCGGCATGGAACCGGGCATCGAGCCAGTGCTCAAGTGGAGCGAGATTCGCCCCAAGCACCGCTTCTGGCGCGGGGACGGACTGTTGCAGAAGGCCTACGGCAACCCGATTGACGCGGCCTACTGGGAGGCGAACAACCCGGCGGCGATTGTCGCGGCCAATGCGGCGAAGATTCGCGATGCGGGCCTGCAGATTTACCTCGAAGCCGGCGACGAGGACGTGTTCTGGCTTTACGAGGGGGCGGAATTTCTTCACCAGACCTTGTGGGAGAAAAAGGTGAAGCACGAATACCACCTTGTGCGCGGGGCGGATCACGTGGGCCGCACGCTGAACCCAAGGACGAAGGAAGCGCTCCGGTTCCTGGCGCGGACGCTTCAGCCGCCCGCGCGTGATCCGGCTGTCGAGAGGTCGCGCGCGAAGATTGACCCGCTGAAAAGGGGACTCAAGGAGAAGGATCACTACAGCCTGCCTTGAGCACGGCAGGCGACTTGGCTTGAACAAAGGCATGGCGCGCCTGTTACCGCCTGCTTCGGCTCCGACGGCATGACAAGTGCATACCCACATTGAACAAGAGAGGGCGCGTCGGAGGTTTTCATGGGGTTTAGGGTGGCGAAAATTGAAGCATTGAAACAGACTGCGCGAAACTCCTGACGGTCATGTCCTCCATGAAGAAACCGGGCGCGTTGCCGCACTGGCATTATCTCGACGCCACCGAAGTCGTGCGCCTGCTCGACGTGGACTTGACGACGGGCCTGGCGGGCGGGGAGGTCGCGCGGCGGCGGGAAAAATTCGGCCCCAACCGCATCAGTGCTCGGCGCGGCCCGCCGGCGTGGCTGAAATTCCTTCAACAGTTCAACCAGCCGCTGGTCTACATCCTCCTCGCCGCGTCGGGCGTCACGGCGTTCCTCGGTGAATGGGTGGATTCCTCCGTCATCTTCGGGGTCGTGCTCGTCAACGCCGTGGTCGGGTTTCTTCAGGAGGCCAAGGCGGAGAAAGCCATCGAATCGCTCGCCCGCATGGTGGCGACCGAGACGACCGTCCGCCGCGATGGTCGCAAGCAGCGCATTCCGTCCGAGCAGCTTGTCCCCGGCGACGTGATCCTGCTGCAGGCCGGCGACCGCGTGCCCGCCGACCTGCGCCTCTTTCAAATGCGCGGCCTGCAGGTGGACGAGTCGGCGCTCACGGGCGAATCCCTCCCCGTGCACAAGCATCCCGACCCGCTGGCGCTCGACACCGTGCTGGCGGACCGCCGGAACCTCGCCTTCGCCGGCACGCTCGTCACGGCGGGCCACGGCGAAGGCATCGTGTGGGCCATCGGAGATCAGACCGAGACGGGGCGCATCGCCTGGCTGATTTCCGAGGCGGTGGATTTGTCCACGCCGCTCACGCGGAAGATCGCGCAGTTCAGCCGCCTGCTGCTGTGGGTGATTCTCGCGCTGGCGGCGGCCACGTTTGCCATCGGCGTGGCGCGCGGGGAGAAGACCGTCGAGATGTTCATGGCGGCGGTCGCGCTGGCGGTGGGCGCGATCCCTGAAGGGCTTCCCGCCGCCGTGACCGTCGTGCTGGCCATCGGCGTGGCGCGCATGGCGCGGCGGCGGGCCATCATCCGCAAGCTGCCCGCCGTCGAAACGCTTGGCAGCACGACGGTGATTTGCTCGGACAAGACCGGCACGCTCACGGAGAACCAGATGACCGTGCGGGAAATTTTCACCGGCGACCGGCGCTACGAAGTCACGGGAGCGGGCTACGAGCCAAAGGGAGAAATCCAGTCGGGCGGCGCGGCGGTGAAACTGGCGGAGCACCCCGCCCTGGCCGAGTGCCTGCGCGCGGGCGTGCTCTGCAACGAATCTTCGCTCGCGCGGAGGGAGGATGGCCACCGCACCGTCCAAGGCGATCCAACGGAGGCCGCGCTGCTCGTCGCCGCCGAAAAGGGCGGCCTCCTCCACGCCGACGAGCACCGGGACTCGCCACGCGTGGACATGATTCCATTCGAGTCCGAGCACATGTTCCGTGCGACGCTGCACCGGTCGCGCCGAGGCCGGGTGATTTACAAAATCGGCGCGATGGAACGGCTGCTGGAGCGGTGCGCGGACCGGCTGGATGACCACGGTGAACTCGCTCCGCTCGACAAGGAAGCCGTGCGGCACGCGGTCGAGGCCATGGCCGCGCGCGGCCTGCGCGTGCTCGCCCTCGCCCGCCGCCACGTGGACGCCGGCCAGGCAAAGCTCGAACCCGGCCACGTCGCCGAAGGGCTGACCTTCCTCGGCCTGCAGGGGATGATTGATCCGCCGCGCCCCGAGGCCATCGCGGCGGTGCGCAAGTGCCAGCGGGCCGGCATCGCGGTGAAGATGATTACGGGCGACCACCTCGTCACCGCGCGCGCCATCGCGAGCCAGATCGGATTGAAGGGCCGCGAGGAGCACGGCAAGCTCGTCGCCCTGTCCGGCCGCGAACTGGAAAAAATATCCGACGAGGATCTTTCCGAAGCCGCCGAGCGCACCGCCGTTTTCGCCCGTGTCGCGCCCGAACAAAAGCTCCGGCTGGTGAAGGCGCTCCAGGCGCGCGGGCACGTCGTCGCGATGACCGGCGACGGCGTGAACGACGCGCCCGCACTCAAGCAGGCGGACATCGGAGTGGCCATGGGCATCAGCGGCACGGATGTTGCCAAAGGCGCCGCCGCGATGATACTCACCGACGACAACTTCGCCTCCATCGAGGCCGCCGTGGAGGAAGGCCGCGGCGTGTTCGACAACCTCACCAAGTTCATCGTCTGGACCCTGCCGACCAACGCGGGCGAGGCGATGGTGCTGCTCACGGCGATTCTGTTTGGCACGGTGCTGCCCGCGCTGCCGGTGCAACTCCTGTGGGTGAACATGATGACGGCGCTCCTGCTCGGCCTGATGCTCGTCTTTGAGCCGAAGGAACGCGACCTGATGGCCCGCCCGCCACGTGATCCGAAGCGCCCGCTGCTCACCCACGCGCTGATCATGCGCACCGGCCTCGTCTCGCTCATCATGCTGGCCGGGGTGTTCTGGCTGTTCTTTTGGGAACTGGGGATGGCAGGCGCGAGCGAAGCCGCCGCGCGCACCGCCGTCATCAACGTCATCGTGCTCGTGGAAATCGGCTACCTTTTCAGTTGCCGTTCCCTCAACCACTCCGTCTTCGCCATCGGGCTGTTCACCAACTGGTGGGCCATCGCCGGCTCGCTGGGGACGCTGGCCGCGCAACTTCTCTTCACCTACGCGCCGGTGATGAACCGGCTCTTTCACAGCGCGCCCATCGGCGGCGAATCCTGGCTGCGCATCGCCGCCGTGGCGGGCCTGGCTTTCCTTGCCGTGGAGCTGGAAAAATGGATACGCTTTGGCGGACGGCGCGGCGAACACGCGATCCCAGAGTGAAACCAGATTAACATCCAAACCATGAAGACCCCGCCCATGTCATCATCGGAACCCCGCCGCATTCTTGTGCCGGTGGATTTTTCCAAATCATCGCTCGCCGCGCTCCAGCACGCCCTGGCCCTGGCGCAACGATACGACGCGCAACTGCTCGTTCTCCACGCCCTTGAACCGCTTCACGCGGACATGCTCATTGACGTCACCCAGGCCCAGCGCGACGCCCGCGCGGCCGCGCACGAACGCCTGACCAAACTGGCGGACGCCACAAAACGAGTCTGGCCCCGCACCGGCCGTGAGCTGCGCACGGGTCATCCCGTCGCCATCGTCACGGCGATGGCCAAACGCATGAACGCCGACCTCATCGTGATGGGCACCCACGGACGCACCGGTTTCAAGCGCGCCCTGATGGGCAGCGTGGCCGAGCGCGTGGTGCGCCACGCGCCGTGTCCCGTGCTCACCGTCGCCCTCCGCGCCACGCTCACGCGGACGGACATAACGCCCGCATTCAAGCTTGGAAAAATACTTGTCCCGATAGATTTCTCGAACATCGCCAAAGACGCCCTGCCCTGGGCCACGTCCCTGGCGGCCCGCTTCGATGCCGAACTCATCCTGCTCCATGTCGTGGAAAAATTTCCCATCGACTACCTTTTGGGCCGCCAACTGACGGACCGCACGATCGCGCGCCTGATGAAGCGGACCGGGGCAGGTTTGGAGCGCATGGCCGGGAGCTTGAGCAAATCAACAGGCGTGCACGTGTCGGCGGTCGTCCGCACCGGCACGCCGTATGGAGAAATCTGCCAGGCGGCCAAGACGCTGGGTGCGAACCTGATTGTCCTGACCACGCACGGTTACACGGGCTTGAAACACGTCTGGCTCGGCAGCACCGCCGAACGCGTGGTGCGCCACGCGCCGTGTCCGGTGCTGGCGGTTCGGTGAACCATGCCGCGCTTCCCGACCCCATGAACACCGTCGCCTTTTACGACACCAAACCATACGACCGGGAATATTTCACCCGTGCCACGGGCGCGGATCAAATCCGCTGGCAGTTCCACGAATTCCGCCTTACCAGTGAAACCGCCGCCAGCGTGGACGGCGCGCAGGCCGTCTGCGTCTTCGTCAACGACCTCCTCGACCGTGCGTGCCTGGAGCAGATTCACCGGGCCGGCGTGCGGCTCGTGGCGCTGCGTTGTGCGGGCTTCAACAACGTGGACCTCGCCGCCGCGAAGTCGCTGGGCCTCGCCGTCACGCGCGTGCCGGCCTACTCGCCGCACGCCGTCGCCGAGCACGCCGTCGGGCTGCTGCTCACCCTCAACCGCAAGATTCATCGCGCCTGGAACCGCGTCCGCGAGCACAATTTTTCCTTGAACGGTCTTGTCGGCTTCGACCTCCACGGCAAGACGGTCGGCGTGGTCGGCACCGGGAAAATTGGCAGGATAGCAGCGCAGATCTTCCGGGGCTTCGGCACGGACGTGCTGGCCTTCGACCCGTTTCCCGCGCCCGAATGGGCGGCGGCCCGGGGCGTGCGCTATACTGATTTTGAAACGCTGCTGTGCACGAGCCACATCGTCTCGCTGCACCTGCCGCTCACGCCGGAGTCCCGCCACCTGCTCAACGCGGAAACTTTCGCGCGCATGAGGCCCGGTGCCTTCCTCGTCAACACGAGCCGGGGGAAACTGGTGGACACCACCGCGCTCATCGAGGCGCTCAAGACCGGCCGGCTCGGGGGCGTGGCCCTCGACGTCTACGAGGAGGAGGAAGGGCTTTTCTTCGAGGACCACTCCGGCGAAGTGCTGCAAGACGACGAACTCTCGCGACTGCTGACATTTCCCAACGTGCTCATCACCGCCCACCAGGCGTTTCTCACGCGCGAGGCGCTGACCGAGATCGCCCGGGTCACGGTCGAGAATGTTCTCCGGCTCGACGGCCCCGATTTTCTTGCAGGCACGCGACTGGTGTAGGGGCAGACTTGCTGAACGGCATGAGCAGCAACTTTCACCACCACTGGATCACGCCGCCGGGCTTCGAGGGCCATTGAACCGGGCACGAAAACGTGGGCACCGCTGTGAAGGTGCGCGACCTGAATTTCCAACACCGCGTGAAGGCAAGGCTGTTCGCGGGCAAAACGCGGGATTTACGGCCGTTCAGTTTTGGTTTTAGATGGATGGCGCTCGCATGAGTGAAGTCCCGACACGAATTGACGACACGCGCGGTGAACCCGCGCGGCACCGGCCATTGGCGGAGTTGGAGGCCGGGCTGCGCACGCTGCCGCCGGCCCCGAAGGATTCCGGGCGGCTAGCCTTCATCGTTCGTCGTCCGGCGAAGGATGCGCGGGAAGTTTTGCCCCGCGCACGGCTCTCGCCGGAGGAGGGATTGCCCGGTGACAACTGGAGCCACAAGCCCTCGCCTGATCCGACCGCACAACTCACGGTCATGCAGATCAACGTGGCTGAATTGATTGCCAATGGCCAGTCGCTCGCGCTCTTTGGCGACAACCTTTTTGTGGAACTCGACCTTTCAACGGCGAATCTTCCCATCGGCTCGCGGCTGCGCGTGGGCGGGGCGGTCGTGGAGGTCACGCCGATGCCGCACGACGGCTGCCACAAGTTCAACGCCCGCTTCGGCAACGACGCGCTGCGCTTCGTGAATGTCAGGCCCACGCGGCACCTCAACCTGCGCGGCATCTACTGGCGCGTCATCGAGGCGGGTGACGTGGAAGTCGGCTCGCCCATCCAGGTGCTTTCCCGGCCTGCTCCTGATGCGTGATTGCCAGTCGATGAAAATGAAACCCACCGTTGCTCCACTTTTTTCAAAAAGGACAGCTCCACAATTGTTCGGGCTGGCGCTGATCACGGTCACGCTGGCGCTGCTGCTGGAATGCGCGCCCGGCACGATCCGTGGTTCCGCGAACGCGCAGTCTTCGGAGCCGGCTTCAGGAGCAGGCACGTTCCCCGGAAAAAACTGGAGCAAGGCCGGGCGGCCTGAAGAACTCGGCTGGTCCTCGGAAAAACTGGCGGCGGCCCGGCAGCAGGCCGGGGCCATCGGCTCGGCGGCGGTGTTCATCGTGCATCGCGGGCAGGTTGTTTCCGAATGGGGCGAGACGGCGAAACACTTCAATGTCCATTCCATCCGCAAAAGCTTCTTGAGCGCGCTCTACGGCGTTCCCGGCCTGGCGGAGAAATTTGACCTGAACGCCACGATGGAGCAATTGGGCATTGACGACAACGAGCCCCGCCTCACCGCCGTCGAGAAGCAGGCGACCGTGCGCGACCTGCTCAAGGCGCGCTCCGGCGTCTATCACCCGGCGCTCTACGAGACCGACGCGATGAAGAAGCGCCGGCCAGCGCGCGGCAGCCATGCGCCCGGCACGTTCTGGTATTACAACAACTGGGACTTCAACGCGCTCGGCACCATCTTCGAGCAGCGCACGGGAGTGGGCGTGTTCGAGGCTTTTCAGCGGCATCTCGCGCAGCCGCTGGGGATGGAGGACTTCCGCATGGAAGACACCGAATACGTGCGCGGGGCCGATTCGATTCATCCGGCGTATCCCTTCCGCATGACGGCGCGCGACATGGCGCGGTTCGGCCTCCTGTTCGCGCGCGGCGGCCAGTGGAACGGGAAACAAATCATCCCCGCGAAATGGGTGGCCGAGAGCACGACCTCCTGGTCGCCCGCGACGAGCGAATCCGGGGAAGTGCGCTGCGGCTATGGTTATCTCTGGTGGACAGAGTTGAACGGGCTGCAACTGGAGGGCGTGGATTTGCCGCGAGGCTCTTACAGCGCGCGCGGCGCGGGCGGGCATTACATCCTCGTCGTGCCCGCGTGGGATTTGGTCGTGGTTCATCGCGTGGACACGGACAAGAAGGACGGCCCGCGTGTGACGGGCGGCCAGTTCGGCAAGCTGGTGAAATTGATCGTCGAGGCGATGCCGGAGCCGGCGAAGAAAAAGCTGGCGACGGCGGATGCACAGTCCCTCCCGCTGCCGCAAAGCCTGGATGAACTGGTGCCGGCGTTGATGGCCAAACACAAAGTGCCCGGCGTCGCCATCGTCGGCATCGCCGACCGCCGCATCGCGTGGGAACGCCAATACGGCGTGCGCGCTGCGGGCCAGCCGGAGACGGTGCGCAACGACACGCTCTTCGAGGCCGCCTCCATGAGCAAACCGCTGGCGGCCTATGCCGCACTCAAGCTCGTCGAACAGGGCAGGCTCGATCTTGATCGTCCGCTGCGGGAATACCTCGACCGCCCGTATCTCACCAACGAGCCGCTGCATTTGAAGATCACCGCGCGCATGGTGCTGTCGCACACGACGGGATTTCCCAACTGGCGGGAGGGCGGCTGGCGCGCTGGCGGGCCGCTGCCGGTGAAGTCCGAGCCGGGCACGAAGTTCACCTATTCCGGCGAGGGCTTCCTGTATTTGCAGCGGGTGCTTGAGCATCTCACTGGCGAACTGTTCGAGAAATACATCCAGCGCACGCTGCTCGCGCCGGTGGGAATCCAGACCGGCGGCTATGTGTGGCGCGATGCGTTCGCGCCGCTGGCCGCCGCCGGTCATAACGACAAGGGCGAAGTGCCGCCAAGTCGCGAACTGTTCCGCCAAGCCAACACGGCCTACTCGCTTTACTGCTCGCCGATGGAATACGCGCTCTTCCTCGTCGAGCTGCTCCGGCTGGATCGTTCCGCGCCGCATTCGTTGAGCGCCAAATCCCTCGAAGCCATGTTCACGCGCACCACGAAGACCGCCGAGCGCTCGTCCGTCGTCCGGCGCGGCGGGCCGCGCGACGAGCCGTCCTACTACGGACTCGGCTGGGCCATGGACGCCACGGCCTCCGGCGACCGCCTCCGCCACTCCGGCTCGAACGGCACCGGCTTCCGCTGCTACTGCGAGTTCGACCCGAAACGCGGCACCGGCATCGTCATCATGACAAACGGGGCGGGCGGAGACA
>JACRJY010000058.1 GCA_016235585.1 Verrucomicrobiota bacterium
ATGGTATTCTGCTCCAGTCCCAGCTCTTCGAGTTTTTGCAGGACCCGCCCGACGCTCTCATCGACGCTCTGCACCATGCCGGCGTAGACCGCGTGGTCCTGCCTCTGTCGGGTCTTGTAGGAGCCATAAACAGATCGCGGCTCCGGCGCCTGAGGGAGCCCGGCCGCCTTGGCCTTGTACTTCTCAGCCAGTTCCTGCTTCGACTCCAGCGGCGTGTGTACCGCGTAATGCGACAGATAGAGCAAGAACGACCGGTCCTTGTTCGACTCGATGAACTTGAGCGCCTCGTTCACGAACAGCTCGGTGGACTTGGCGCGGTAAAACGGATCGTCCGCGAGAATGCCGGCGCCGCCCTTCTCCCCGCTGCCGACAAAGTCGAAGCCATACGCGCCCGGCTCCGGCCCGCCGGAGTTGCTGGCGAGTTGCCACGTGCCGACGTGCGCGGTGGCGTAGCCGGCGGATTTCAGCAGGGCGGCGGCGTTCGGCACCTTGGGGTCGAGGAACTGGCTCATGCCGCGCGCGGTGTTCTGCTCTGGCGTGGCGTAGTGGCCGTGAATTTTCTGCCGCGCCGGATACTGGCCGGTGAAGAACGCGCACCGGCTCGGCGAGCACACCGAGCCGTTCACGTAGAACTGCGTGAAGAGCGTGCCCTGCTTTGCCATGCGGTCAAGGTTCGGCGTCTTGATTTGCGCGTGACCGTAGCAGCCGAGGTCGCTCCAGCCCAGGTCGTCGGCGAGGATGAAGAGGAAGTTCGGTCGCGACGCAGCGCGGCTCGAAGCGACAGACGCGGCGCCCAGCAGCACCGCGAGCAGAAGCAAGGTGATTTTCTTCATGGCATTATTTTTTCGGTTTGGCTTCCCACACTTTCACGTTGTCAATCAGCGCCGTCGCTGCGCCGCCGACGAGGAAAACCACGCGCGACTTCTTCGCCTCCAGCACCGTCGCCTTGGTGCGGATGGGTTCAGCGTTGTCCACCTGCACGACGACCTCGTTGCCGATGGCCTCGACGAGCACGCGGTGCCACTGGCCGTCGCCGATGGCGTGCTTCTGCGAGGCCAGGCGCTCGGTGCGGTAGAACTTCGGATCAGCAAGCTGCTCTGGCGAGGGTGGGGAAACTTTTTTCTTCTCCCGCGCCGCTTGATCCTTCTCCGCCTTTTGCGCGAGCTTCGACGCGGGGCTGCCGCGATCCTGCTGCACGGTGACAAGGTTGGAGGACATCGCCACGCGCAGCAGGTGCGCCGCGCCGCCGAACTGGCTCTCCCCGTCGAGCAGGAACAGAAAGTTGGCGGGCTTCACGTATTTCATCGAGAAGGCGATGACGACGTTGCGCCCCTCGATGGGCACGCCGACCGACGGGCCGTGCGAATCATCCGGCGAGCACACGCCTTGCAGCGCGCCGTCCACGACCGTGAATGCGCCGCGCCGCCCGCCAGTCTCCCACGGCTTGGCCAGCGCGCCGCCGGAGAAATCCTCGCTCAAGAGCAGCCGGCCCGGCCGGGAAATCAGCGGCTTGAGCTCGGCGGCGGACAGGGCGGTGGACGCGAAGACGAGAAGGGAAACGGCGGCGGCAAAACGGGGCTTCATGTTGCGCGGAAGAATTCCACCGCCGCCCGGCGGTTTTCAATCCGAAAACCGGTCTTTCTTGTTCAGCTCGATTTGAGTCCGCGGCCTTAAACCTGTTTCGACTTCGCGTGCGGGCTGGGCCGCAATTTCACCTTGAGTTTGGGTGGTTCGCCGCGAACCGTCGCGTGGCCGCTGGACAGACCCAGCGCGATGAATTCGGACTGGCTGCGGCGCGGGGCGGTGCCGCGCTTGAGCGGGGGCTGGTGATACGAGCCGTCGGGGTGCAGCCGGCGCGCCTTGGCGTTGTCCGTGAGCATCCGCTCCAGCAGCTCGTGGCGCACGCGTTCGCGCAGGTTGCCGTCCTCGATGGGGAAGACGACCTCGATGCGCCGGAAGAAATTGCGCGGCATCCAGTCCGCGCTGCCGACGAAGACTTCCGGCTGGCAGGCGTTCTCGAAATAAAAAATCCGGCTGTGTTCCAGAAAGCGGTCCACGATGCTGACGACGGTGATGTGGTCGCTCACGCCCTTGACGCCGGGGCGCAGGCAGCAGATGCCGCGCACGATGAGGTCAATCTTCACCCCGGCCTGCGACGCGCGGTAGAGCGCCTCGATGATCTCGCGATCCACGAGCGCGTTCATCTTGGCGATGATGCGCGCGGGGAGTCCCTGCCGGGCGTTGTCCGCCTCGCGATTGATGAGGGCGAGGATGCGCGGATGCAGTTGATATGGCGCGACCACAAACTTCTTCGTGCCTTGAAACTGACTGACGCCGGTGAGCAGATTGAAGAGGCTCGTGGCGTCCTCGCCAAATTCGCGCCGGCACGTCAGCAGGCTGGTGTCGGTGTAGAGGCGCGCGGTGGTCGGGTTGTAGTTGCCCGTGCCCAGATGCAGGTAGCGGCGGATGCCGTCGTCGTCCTTGCGCACGACGAGGCACATCTTGCCGTGAATCTTGTAGCCGACCAGGCCATAGACCACATGGACGCCGGCCTCCTCCAGCCGGCGCGACCATTCGATGTTGTTCGCCTCGTCGAAGCGCGCCTTCAGCTCGACGACGGCGGTGACCTGCTTGCCGTTGCGCACGGCGTTCATCAGCGCGCCGACGATGCGCTGGTCGCCGCCGGTGCGGTAGAGGGTCTGCTTGATGGCGAGCGTCTGCGGGTCTTCGGCGGCCTGCTCCAGAAAATCCACCACACTGCTGAAGTTCTCGTAGGGATGATGCAGGAGAATGTCCCGTTCGCGGATGGCCTCGAAAATATCCCCGCTCTCGCGCAGCGGAACGGCCACCGGCGCGACGAACGTGGGGTCGCGCAGTTCCGGCGAGTGGTCGCCCGCGTAGATGGCCATGAGGCGCGTCGGGTTCAGCGGGCCTTCGATGATGTAGAGGTCGTCCTCGGCGAGCCGGAGGTATTCGAGCAGTTGCGCGCGGATTTCCGGCGGGCAGTCGTGCTCCACCTCGAGGCGCACGGCGTCGCCCCGGCGGCGGTTGTGCAGCTCGTTCTCCACGGCCTTGAGCAGGTTCGCCACGTCCTCCTCGTCAATGTAAAGCTCGCTGTTGCGCGTGACGCGGAAGTGCCAGTAGCCGAAAATTTTCGTGCCGGGAAACAAGTCCGCCAGGTAATGCCCGATGAGATGGCCGAGGAAAACGTAGTCCTGCCGCGAGTCGGCGCGCGGCAGCTTGACGAGGCGCGGCAGCACGCGCGGCACCTGCACGACGGCGAGGCGTTTGCGCTTCTCGCCATTTTGCGCGAGTTCCAGGCTCACAATGATGTTGAGCGACTTGTTGAGCAGTTGCGGGAAGGGGTGCGCCGGGTCAATCCCCAGCGGTGTCAGCACCGGCTGAACCTGCGCGCGGTAATAATTTTCAATCCAGCCGAGATCCGCCGCCGGCAGCTCGTTGAAGGCAAGAAAGCGGATGCCGTTCTGCGCGAGCGCGGGCTTGAGGTCTTCGCGCCAGCAGGCGTATTGCTGGGCGAGCATCCGCCGCACGCGCTGGGTGATGGCGCGGAACGCCTCCGTGGCCGTGAGGCCGTCCACGCTGCGCTCGACCACTTCGCTCTCGATCTGCTGCTTGAGGCCCGCCACGCGCACCTCGAAGAACTCGTCGAGGTTCGAGCTGACGATGCAGAAAAACTTCACGCGCTCCAGCAGCGGATTGCGGCGGTCGAGCGCCTCGTCGAGCACGCGCTGGTTGAATTCCAGCCAGCTCAACTCGCGGTTGATGAAATGTTCGGGGCCAAAACCCGTCTTCGATGTCGCCATAGAATGGGCGGCCAGTGTAGCCGGAAGCGCGGTTTTGGCGAGTGACAATTTGGCGGCGACGAACCCGATTTTGCCGCTCCCCTCTCGACTCCGCGCGCGGCCTGTGTTCAACTCGCCGGACTTATGACTGATCCGCGTTATCGAAAGCTGGCCGACCTGCTCGTGAATTATTCCATGGCGCTCAAAAAGGGCGACCGCGCCTTGCTCGACATGATTGACGTGCCCGACGAGTTCACCGTCGAACTCCTCCGCGCCGCGCGCCGCGCCGGGGCCACGCCGCTGGTCGAGGTGCGCCACACGCGCGTCACGCGCGAGGTGCTCAAGGGCATTTCCGCCGAGCACGCCCGGCTCGTCCGCGATCTGGAGCTGGCCCGCATGAAGAAGGTGCAGGCCTACTGCGCCATCCGGGGCAGCAACAACGCCAGCGAGAACGCCGACGTGCCCAGCGACCGGATGCAGCTCTACTCCAAGACCACGCGGCCCGTGCAGAACTACCGCGTGAACAGGACGCGCTGGGTGGTGCTGCGCTGGCCCACGCCCAGCATGGCGCAGGCGGCGAACATGAGCACCGAGGCGTTCGAGGATTTCTACTTCAACGTCTGCACGATGAATTACCGCAAGATGGCGAAGGCGATGCTCCCGCTCGAAAAACGGATGAAGCGCGCCAACCGCGTCCATCTCAAGTCGCCCGGCACCGATCTCACCTTTAGCATCAAGGGCATTGGCGCGCGCTGCTGTGAAGGCTTGCGGAACATCCCTGACGGCGAGGTTTTTTCCTGCCCGGTCAGGGACAGCGTGAACGGCTGCATCCAGTTCAACACGCCGACGCTCTACAGCGGCACGAAGTTCGAGAACATCCGGCTGGAGTTCAAGGACGGCAAAATCATCAAGGCCACCGGCAGTGACACGCCGAAGCTCAACAAGATTTTGGACACTGACCCCGGTGCGCGCTACATCGGCGAATTCTCGCTCGGCTTCCACCCCTACATCATGAACCCGATGTGCGACATCCTCTTCGACGAGAAAATCGCCGGCTCGCTGCACTTCACGCCCGGCCAGGCCTACGAAGACTGCGACAACGGCAACCGCAGCGCGGTGCACTGGGACATGGTGCTCATCCAGCGGCCCGAATGGGGCGGCGGCGAGGTGTGGTTCGACGGCGAACTAATCCGCAAGAACGGCCTGTTCGTGCCGAAAGATTTGCGGCCGCTGAACCCGAAGAATTTGAAGTGAGGCGGCACGCCGCCATCGTCGCGCAATTGTGACGTTTCGGAAGGACGAGCTACGCGAGTCCCCATCTTTCAGTTCGTTTTTGAAATTTGGGACTCGCGTAGCTCGTCCTTCCGAAGGTGTGTGACATGGGTGGTTGCCAGACGGCGCGGCGTCTTGTTACAAACAGCCCCAACATTTATGAAATCACTCGCCACCATCCTCATTCTTGGAACTTTTCTCTCCACGTTGCTCCTCACGCCCGCCCACGGCGCGGAGAAGAAGGCCAAGGCCCCGCGTCCGCCCAATCCTGCGATGGCGCAGATTCAGGACGAGCCGGGGTTGCCACGCGTGCTGCTCATCGGCGACTCCATTTCCATCGGCTACACCGTGCCGGTGCGGAACCTGATGAAGGGCCGGGCCAACGTCCACCGCATCCCCGCCAACGGCGGGCCGACCACGAACGGGCTGGCCAACCTCAAGAAGTGGCTCGGCACCGGCAAGTGGGATGTCATCCACTTCAACTGGGGCCTGCACGACTTGAAGTTCATGAATGACGGCAAGCACCAGGTCTCCCTCGATCAGTATGAGAAAAACCTCCGCGAGCTGGTGAAGCAGTTGCAGGCCACGGGCGCGAAACTCGTCTGGTGCAGCACCACGCCCGTGCCGGATGCCGAGATGACTCCGGCGCGCAAAAACTCCGACGTCATCGCCTTCAACGCGGTGGCGAAGAAAATCATGGACGCGAACAAAGTGGTGGTTGACGACCTCTACGCCTACACGCTGCCGGAGCTGGCGAAAGTCCAGCGCCCGGCCAACGTCCACTTCACGGACGAAGGCTCGCAATACCTCGCGAAACAGGTGGTGAAGAGCATCGAGGCGGCGCTGGGGAAGAAGTAGGCCGCGCTGAAGTGGATCGGGCGGCCCCGGAGCGCCGGACTCCGATCCGGCAGGGGTGAAAAAAACAGTTCCGTGCCGATGCGGAGATCGGCGCTCCACCGCGCCCGCCGAGGCGGAGGCCCGGATGCACCCGGCGTGAGCAGGAGAATGAACTCATCGTTGCGCCGCACCGGTGAATGGCACGCTGATGCGGCTTTTGAACTTGGAGTTCGGCTTGAAATCCGCTCTCATCGCGTTCTGCCGATGACTTGTATCTTACGAGCCGCAGTTTTCCAACTGGCCGTGCGCCGGGTTGTCCCGGTGGCGGCGGGGCTGCTGGCGGCGGCCTCGGCGGTGGCCGGCGGCGGGCCGCAGAACGTCCTGCTCATCGTCAACGGCCAGAGCCAGGCCTCGCTCGAAATCGCCAGCCATTATCAGCAACTGCGGAATCTGCCGGAGGACAACATCCTCCACCTCGCGGGCAGCAACACGGCGGCGTTCTACACCGGCGGCGATTTGCGGCGCACGCTGACCGTCGCCTCCTTCCGCACGAACGTGCTCTGGCCCGCGCTCAACTACCTCCGCGCGCGCGGGCTGTCGAACCAGGTGGATTACCTGGTTTATTCCACCGACATCCCGACGCGGATTGACTGCGCGGCGGAATCGAATGTGACCTCGGTTGCGGGCGCGTCGGTCTTCTCGCTCACGGCGATGTCCGCGTTTGCGGATCTGGTCGAGGGGGTGAACACGTCCTCGAATGCGGCGGGAACCGCCGTGCAGGCGTTCCGCGGCTTCACTTACAATTCCAACTCGCCCGCGACGTTCACCACGAACGTCACGCACGCGACGGTGTGGGCGGCGAGTCCCACGCGGCAGTATTACAATTCCACGCTGCTCGGCTGGACGCACTGGTTCGGCAACACGACGGACGAGTTGAAGGCGTATCTCACGCGCGCGCGCGCCGCCGACGGCACGCGGCCCACCGGCACGATTTACATGGACGACAACGCCGACGTGCGCGGGCAGACGCGCCGCTCGCAGTTCGCCGGCACGAGCAACGAACTCGCCGCGCTCGGCATCGCGTCGTTCATCATCACCAACAATCCCGCGCCCTATTCCATCGTGAACCGGCCGGACATCCTCGGCGCGGTGATGGGCGCGGCGGCGCCGCTGGTGCCGGCGGGTTCCACGTATCTGCCCGGCAGCATCGCGGAATCGCTCACGAGCTTCAGCGGCATCCTCGACAACTCCGGCATCGGACAGTTTCGGATGTCGCAGCACCTCGGCGTGGGCGTGGCGGGCACGTCGGGCACCATCACCGAGCCGTTTGCCATTTCTGGCAAATTCCCGGCGGCGCGGATGCACGCGCACTACGCGCGCGGCGCGACGCTCGGCGAGGCCTTCACGCTCTCGGTGCAGACGCCGTATCATCTGCTGGTGATGGGCGACGCGCTGTGCCGCCCGCACGCGAGGATTCCGAGCGTGACCTTGGGCGGCGTGGTTGAAGGTGGCGTGGTTTCCAACACCATCACACTGACGCCGGGCGCGACGACGACGGCGACGAACGGCATCGCGGGCTACGATTTGTTCGTGGACGGATTGCTGCGGCAAAGCATCGCCCTCGGCGGCAACGCGAGCCTGAACACCACGACGCTCGCCGACGGCTGGCATGAAGTCCGCGTCGTGGCGTATGAAAATTCCGCCGTCCGCACGCAGGGCGACCGCACGGTGAATTTCCGCGTGAACAACGCCGGGCAGCAAATCCAGGTGAGCAGCACGAATCTCACCGCCACCGTGGGCGGCTCGAACGTGAGCTTCACGGTCACGGCGGTTGGCGGCACGCCCGCGACCATCGAGATTCGGCGCGGGCAGCAGTTGCTGGCCACCGTGACGGGCGCGACCGGCACGGCGACGATTGCGCTCACGAATCTGGGGCCGGGCCGCAGCGTGCTGCGCGCGGTGGCGGCGATGGGTTCCGGCCTTGTCCGCAGCGCGCCCATCGTGGTCAATGTCAACCGTGCCGCCGACACCACGCCGCCGCAGTTGGGGCGGTATTACGCGCAGATGGGGACGAACGCCAGCCTCGGTGGGCTGCGCGCGAAGGCGGCTTATAAAAACAGCGACTACGTTTATTTCAACCTCGTGCCGTCCGAGCCGGTCGGACTGACCGGCGCGGTGGTGCGCGTGGGCGGCGGCACGGTCGCGCCGTTTCCCATCCGCTGGGTCGGGATGTCCACGACGAACATCGTCCCGAACACTGCCGGACTGACCAACCCGATGTCCTTTCGCTACACGCTGAACTCCACGCGCGACGCCGAGGGGCCGCTGCCCGTCCAAATTTCTCTCACCGACGGCGCGGGGCTGACGACCGTCACCAACACTTTCATCGTCACCGATTACACGCTGCCCATCGTGACGCAGGCCGTGGTGCTGCCGGCCTACGCCGCGCCGGGCATGACGGCGAAAATTTCCATCTCCGCCGGGGAAATTCTCTCGCCGCCGCCGGAAGTGTATGTCGGCGGCGCGGCGGCGACGTTCGTGTCGAGCAACGGCAACTTTTACAATTACCAGTTCACCGTGCCGGGCGGCACGCCGCCGGGCCTGCTGGGAATTTCCGTCAGCAACGTGCTCGACCTTGCGGAGAATTTTTATGAGAGCCTCAACGACGCCGACGATTTCGAGAGTCAGGCCGTCGGCAGCTATCTGACGAACGACACGCGCTGGACAGTTTCCACGGCGACGACCAACTCGGCGGCGATTTACGTGACGAACAACCTGGCCGCGCCCGGCTCGACGCGCTCCGTAGTTTTCAAGGACGCGCCCGGTTCTACGAATCAAAGCGGCTGGTTCAACTTCAACACGCCGCGCGTCGTCGCGGTGGCGGAGTTCGACCTCTACCTCGACAACCGCAACCCCGCGAGCAACGCCGCGTTCACCGTGCGCGCCACCGTCGGCACGGCGGGCCTGCGCGAGGTGGACCTGGTGTTCGCCCAGACCTCGCTCACGAATTTCCGCGTCGGCGTGGCGAGCCTGCCCGGCACGACCTACTACACCAACGGCCTGCCGGTGCAGACGTGGCATCACGTGCGCTTCGTGAACGACGTGCTGAACAACAAGTTCACCGTCGCCGTCAACGGCGTGACCGTGGCCTCGAACGTGACCTACTTCTCGCCGTTCACCAGCCTCACGAACATCGGCAGCCTCCAGTTCATCAGCACCAGCGCGGATGAGGATGTTTATCTCGACAACTTCGCCGTGACGGACGTGACGACGTTCCTCAACGTCTCCGATGACTCGGACGGCGACGGTCTGCCCGACGCGTGGGAACTGCGCTATTTCCCGACGCTCACTTCGACGGGCGGCGCGACCGACGGCGACGGCGACGGGCAGACGGATTTGTATGAATTCCTCGCCGGCACTTCGCCCGTGGTGACGAACGCCGCCGCACCGCCGGTGTTCAATTCCCTCGCCAGCCTCACGCTCAACGAGGATGCCGGGCCGCAAGCCGTCTCACTCACGGGCATCAGCGGCGTCGGGCCGGTGCTGGGCTTCACCGCGACTTCGAGCGACACGAACCTCGTGCCGAATCCGGCGGTCGGCTACGCCAGCCCGGAGGCGACCGGCACGCTCACGTTCACGCCCGCCACCAATGCCAACGGCACAGTCACGCTGACCGTGGTGCTCGCCGAGAGCGGCAGCACGGCGCGGCTCACGAACCAGTTCACCGTCACGATTCTGCCGGTGACTGATGCGCCGACGCTCGCATCGCCGACGAACTTGATGGTTTTGGAGGATGCACCCGTTCAAGTTGTCAGTTTGAAAGGGATATCAAGTGGCCCCACCAACGAGAGCGGCCAGAGCCTGATCGTCACCGCCACGAGCAGTGACACGAGCGTCATCCCGAATCCCGTCGTCACTTACATCAGCCCGAACACGACCGGCAGCCTCGCGTTCGCGCCCGCTACCAACGCGAACGGCACGGCGACCATCACAATGATTGTGTCCGACGACGGCGGCACCGCGAACGGCGGCGTGAACGCGCTGACGAACACGTTCCTTGTCACCATCATTCCCGTGAACGACGCGCCTACGCTTACGCCGCTTGCGAACTTGACGATACTCGAAAACAGCGGCGTGCATTCCGTTGCAATTGCATTGTCGGATATTACCAGGGGCGCGACGAATGAAATGCAAGTAGTCGCTCCTGACGTCGAATCGAGTGATTCCAATTTGTTCCCCATGGTCACGATGAGGATCTCAACTCCTCCTGATGGCAGTTACTTGTATGTTGAATTCGCCCCGGCCACCAACGCCACGGGCACGGCCACCATCAGCATCGTCGTCCGCGACGATGGCGGCACGGCGAACGGCGGAGTGGACGCGGTGACGAACCAGTTCGTCGTGACGGTGTTGCCGTCCACGCCGCCGCCGCTCGCCATCAGCCGCGTCGGCGCGGGCTTCAGCCTGCAGTGGCCCAGCAACACCGCCGGGCTGTCGCTCCAGTTCACCGAAGATTTTGCCGCGTGGTTTCTGGAGACCAACCCGCCGCCCGCGACGAACGGCATCTTGATTTTCACCAACGCGCCCGCGCCGGGCCAGCGCTTCTATCGGCTGTTCCGGCCGTGAAGCGCGCGCCAGAATAGTGGGACAGGCGTCCCGCCTGTCCAGTGGGACGTGTCTATTTCGAATACTTTTCGGCGTTTGGAGCGCTCTATTGGACAGGCAAGATGCCTGTCCCACTATCCGGTTCGTGGAGGAGAATCCGGGCAGGCGATGCTGCCCCACGTGCCCCGGCTCAGTATTGCCGGCGAATTATTTTGATAATTTGTTAAATGTTTGCCGGAAATTGGCGTCAAACGACCATTCAATAATTGTAAGCCCGGTGTTACGGCTAAATTTTTTACAATGAAACATCACGTGCTGCTTCTTCTGGCCTTGCTCGCCCCGGCTGCGATTGCCCCGGCGAAGGAGACCGCCGCCAAGCTCCCCGCCGCGAGCGAGCGTTTCGGCAGCCTGGCCAAGGCCGAGGAGCCGAGCTTTCGTCGCCACGTCGTTCCGCTGATGAGCCGGCTTGGCTGCAGCGGGCGCGAGTGTCACGGGGCGTTTTCGGGGCAGGGCGGGTTTCAGCTTTCGCTCTTCGGCTACGATTTCGAGAAGGATCACAAGGCAATCACCCAGGACGACAACGGCGGCGAGGCCGAGGTGCGCGTCAACGCGAAGGAGCCGCTCGAAAGCCTGATTCTCACCAAGGGCGCGATGCTCACGAAGCACAAGGGCAAGGAGCGCTTCAAGAAGGATTCTTGGGAATACAATCTTCTCGCCAAGTGGATTCAGGGCGGCGCGAAGCTCGATGTGGAGCAGACGGGCGACTTCGACCGGCTCGAAGTGCTGCCGAAGGAAATCGTCTTCAACAAGCCCGGCGAAGTCGTGCAACTCAAGGTGCTCGCGCATTGGAAGGACGGCACAATTGAGGACGTGACGCAGATCACGCGCTTCCGCTCGAACGACGACTCCGTCTCCGCCGTGAGCGACACGGGCAAGGTCGAGAACAAAGGCAAGGGTGACACGCACGTCGTGGCGTTTTACGACAACGGCGTGCTGCCGATTCCCACGATGCTCGCGATGAGCGAGTTCACCGCCGGGAAATATCCCAAAGTGCCGACGCGCACGAAGGTGGACGAGCTCGTCGTCGCCAAGCTCCGCAAGGCCGGCATTGTGCCGTCGGAAGTCTGCACGGATGCGGAGTTTCTGCGCCGCGTGCATCTCGACCTGACGGCGACGCCGCCGACGCCGCACGAGGTGCGGGCGTTCCTCGCGGACAAGTCGCCGGACAAGCGCGCGAAGAAAATTGACGAGCTGATGAAGACGCCGGGCTACGCGGGCTGGTGGACGACGCTGCTGTGCGACTTCACCGGCAACAACCGCCAGCAGCTCAACACCGGCGGCGACCTTCAGCTCAACGACCGTTTTTCGCGCCAGTGGTATGACTGGATTTACAAGCGCGTCGCCGAAAACACGCCCTACGACCAGCTCGTCGCCGGCATCGTGCTCGCCAAGGGCCGCACGCGCCCCGACCAGAACTACGAGGATTACGTGAAGGAAATGGTCGGATATTTCCGCAAGGAAGACCGCACGGATTTCACCGAGCGCGCCGACATGCCCTATTTCTGGCAGCGCAACAACGTCCGCAAGGCCGAGGAAAAGTCGCTGGCGTTCGCGCACACGTTCCTTGGCGTCCGCATCGAGTGCGCGCAATGCCACAAGCATCCGTTCGACCAGTGGACGCAGACGGATTTCAAGCAGTTCCAGGCGTTCTTCGAGCCGGTCAGCTACGGCAGCACCAAAAAGCCCGGTGATGATTTGAGCTACGGCGAACTGACACGCGCCATCCAGAAGGAGGCCGGCTACGAGGGCAAGAATGACAAGAACCGCGAGAAATACCGGCGCATCCTCGCCGAGCGTCTGCGCGAAGGGAAGCTGGTGCCGATTCAGGAAGTGTATGTGCGTCCGCCGGAGAAACCGCGCAAGTTGAGCGAAAAGGAAATCGAGCAGAAAAAAAAGCGCGACCCGAACTTCAACGGCCGCGTCATCACGCCGAAAATCCTCGGCGGCGAGGAAGTGATGCTCAACGAGTTCCCCGACCCGCGCAAACCGCTCATGGAATGGCTGCGCGGCAAGGACAACCCGTATTTCGCCGCGTCGTTCGTCAACCGCACGTGGGCGGCCTATTTCGGGCGCGGCATCGTCGAGCCTGCCGACGACATGAACCTTGCCAACCCGCCGTCCAATCGCGAGCTGATGGATTATCTGGCGCAGGGTTTCGTGAAGAGCGGCTTCAACATCCAGTGGCTGCACCGCGAGATTTTGAACAGCGACACCTACCAGCGCAGTTGGAAGACCACGCCGAGCAACGCGCTCGACGAGAAAAATTTCAGCCACGCGCTCATCCGCCGCCTGCCCGCCGAGGTGGTGTTCGACTCCATCGCGATGGCCACGGCGTCCACGGCGAACTTCACCAAGATCGCCGCCGACCTGGAGAACCGCGCCATCGGCCCCAACGCCTCCATCAGCGGCAAGGCGCGCGGCGGCGACAACTACACGCTCGGCATCTTCGGCAAGCCCGCGCGCAACATGAACTGTGACTGCGAGCGCACCGCCGACCCGACGCTGCTCCAGACGATTTACACGCGCAACGATCCGAGCTTCCTGCAACTGGTGGACTCGGCCAAGCGCGACGGCTCCGGCTGGATTGATGAACTGCGCCGGGCGGCCAGCCCCGAATCGTCAAAAAACGCGGCGGCAAAGCTGGAGAAATACAGAAAATCCAGGGCGAATCTCACCGAGCAGCGTGCCCGACGGGAGAAGGATCGGCTGCTTGCGGAGAAGGATCGGCAGAAACTGGAAGCGCAGATGCGTGAAATGGATGAACTCATTGTGCGCGCGCAGGCCGAGTTGGCGGGCGTCCCGCAGGCCGGTAAATTGGACTTCGACCGCGCGATTGAGGAGGTCTTCTTCCGCACCGTCAGCCGTCCGCCGACGAAGGATGAGTTCGCCAAGGCCCGGCAGGACTTGGACGCCGCCAGCGACAAAGTGACCGGCGTGCGCGAACTGCTTTGGGCGATGCTCAACACGCGCGAGTTCATGGTCAACCACTGACACTTTCAACATCAACCACACTCAATTATGAAATACCTCAACTGTGACGGAATCCCCCGCCGTGATTTCCTGCGCGTCGGCGCGCTGGCCGGCATGGGCTTAAGCCTCTCGAACTACCTCTCGCTTGCCGGCACCGGCGGTGTGAGCGGCGGCAAGGCCAAGGCCGCCATCTTCGTGCGCCTCGGCGGCGGGCCGAGCCACATGGACACCTTCGACCTCAAGCCCGGTGCGCCGAGCACGCATCGCGGCGAGTTTAACGAGATTCCCACCAACGTCCCCGGCATCCGCATCAGCGAGCACCTGCCCAAGCTCGCCAAGTGCGCGGACAAATATGCGATTCTCCGCGGCGTCAGCCACACCCTCGCCGCGCATGAGCTTGGCTCGCTCTACATGGGCAGCGGCAACCGCCCCATCCCGTCGCTCTCGTTTCCGACCTACGGCGCGGTCATTTCCAAGGAGCTCTCCGGCGTGCCGGAACTGCCGTCCTTCGTCGCCATCCCGCAGCAGGGCGCGAACCCCACCGGCTACCTCGGCGTGGAATACGGCCCGTTCGAGACCGGGGCCACGCCGCAGCCGGGCAAGCCGATGGAAATTCGCGGCCTCTCGCTCAAGAACGGCGTCACGCTCGAAGACGTGGATCGTCGCCAGGATTTGGTGAAGCGCTATGACACCGCGTTCGGCGATTTCGCGAAGGAGGACAAGGTGCTCGCCGGCATGGATCAGTTCGGCCAGAAGGCCTACCAGATGATGCGTTCGAGCAAGGCGCGCGAGGCATTTGACTTGAGCAGGGAGTCCATGAGCATCAGCGGGCTGTTCGGCAAGGATCAGTTCTCGCAAAGCTGCCTGCTCGCCACGCGCCTCGTCGAGAGCGGCGTCCGCTTCATCACCGTCAACCTCGGCGGCTGGGACACGCACAGCAACAACTGGGCGACCCTCAAGACCCGCCTCTGCCCGCAGCTCGACGCCGGCTTGAGCGGCCTCTTTCTCGCGCTGGAGCAGAAAGGGATGCTCGACTCGACCGCCGTGTTTGTCACCGGGGAGTTTGGCCGCACGCCCAAGATCAACACCAGTCGCGGCGGGCGCGACCATTATCCGCGCGCGATGTTCTGCCTCCTCGCCGGCGGCGGCATGAAGGGCGGGCAGGTCATCGGCGAATCCGACGCCAAGGGTGAAGGCCCGAAGGATCGCGTCATCACGCCCGACGAGGTGGCCGCGACGTTCTACCGCACGCTGGGCATTGACCACCGCAAGGAATACCACACGCCGAGCGGCCGCCCGGTGATGATCGTCCGCTACGGCGAGCCGATCAAGGAACTGATCGGCTGAACCGCCGCGTTCTTCCCCGCCCCGCCGCGCAAACAGCACCATCCCGGTGCCATCATTGTTGCGGTGGTTGAATTGATCCGCGTGCTGCGCCGCCAGTCAGGGAAGATTCACCCTTTGGAGGCGAGGGCGTGCAGGATTTTCTTGTGTGCGCTGGTGAAGGGCAGGCGGTGCAGTTCCGCCAGCGTGTGCCACTGGAACTCCGCCAGGAGCGAACCCCGTTTTGCTTGGGCGCGATACGCCTCGACGGTGATGCGGTAGCGCGTGATGGAATGCTTGATGACACACAGCGGGGCAGGGGACGGAAGCTTCCATTGGGTCTGTGCGGTGGCGAGCGGGTCGGGTTGCGTGGCGTCGTGTTCCAGAGAAGGAAACTCCCACAAACCGCCGTTCAATTTTTCGGCCTCCCGCTGGCGCACGGCGAAGCGGCCCGCGCGCTTGATGACAAACGCCGCGAAGCGCCGCTCCGTCGTGTGCGGGCGCGGCTTGGGCGTGGGAAGCTGCGCGGTCAAATGCTTCGCCCGCGCGACGCAGCGGGCGCGCAGCGGACATTCGGCGCACTTCGGCTGCGCGGGCAGGCACACGAGCGCGCCGAGTTCCATCAGGGACTGGTTGAGGGCGGAGCAGGAACCGCTCACCTGAAAGGATGAATTATGAGGGATGAAGGATGAAGGCGGAATTCGGTTTGCCGCCTCAACCAGTTTCGTCGCCAGTTGCCAGAGCCTCGCATTCACCACTTTGTCCGTCGGCGGGCCGTGGATGCCAAACAGGCGCGTGAGGACGCGGATGACGTTGCCGTCGAGGATGGGCGCGGGCTGGTTGAAGGCGATGCTGCACACCGCCCCGGCGGTGTAGCGGCCAACGCCCGGCAGCGCGAGCACGGCGTCGAAGTCGCGCGGGAATTCACCGCCGTGCTGCGCGACGATGAGGCGCGCGGCTTTTTGCAGGTTGCGGGCGCGGGTGTAGTAGCCCAGCCCCTCCCAGAGCTTCAGCACGCGCTGCTCCGGCGCGGCGGCGAGCCCGGCGGCATCGGGCAGCGCGCGCATCCAGCGCTCCCAATACGGGATGACCGTCTTGACCTGCGTCTGCTGGAGCATGATTTCGGAAATCCAGACGGCGTAAGGGTCGAGTGTGCGCCGCCACGGCAGGTCGCGGGCGTTCGCGGCGAACCAGCGGAGCAGGCGAGGTGTGAGGTATGAAGTATGAGGGATGAAAGCCGGCGGAGTTTTGAGTTTTGAGTTTTGAGTTTTGAAATGCCGGCGCTGAAGTCCAGCTCTGTGATTCTGGATTCTGGATTCTGCTTTCCGCTTTCCGCTTTCCGCTTTCCGCGCTCCGCGTTTCATTGGCCGACTCATTTGGTTGCCGAGCATAGGGCAACGCTTTACGATGGCACGAAATTTGTGAAGCCGCTCACCTCCTACACCTGCAAACTCACCGACGCCCAGGCCGCCGCGCTCGCGGCGCACCTGCGCGACGGCGGCTTCAAGCCGCGCGAGGTGCCGTATGCGCGCTTCGCCGGTGAAAAGGACAAGCTCAACGTCGTCTTTTACGAGAGCGGCAAGCTCGTCGTGCAGGGCAAGGGCACGCAGGAATTCGTCGAGTTCGTTTTGGAGCCGGAGATTTTGCAGGAGGCGAAGCTTGGCTACGAAGCCGTGTTGAATCCCGAGTTGCTCCTCCCGCGCCTCGGCGTGGACGAGAGCGGCAAGGGCGACTTCTTCGGGCCGCTCTGCATCGCCGGGGTGTATGTCAACGAATCCGTGCTCAACGCGTGGAAGGACGCCGGCGTGCGCGACTCGAAGAACATCTCCAGCGACAAGAAAATCGCCGAGCTGGCGAAGCTCATCCGCGGGACGCCCGGCTGCGTCAACTCCGTCGTGCCCGTGGGCAACGAGGCTTACAACCGGCTCTACACCCAGTTTCGCAGCGTCAACAAGCTGCTTGCCTGGGGCCATGCGCGGGTCATCGAGAACCTCATGGGCCTGCGCTACCAGATGAACCCGCCGCCCGTGCGCGCCATCAGCGACCAGTTCGCGCACGACAAGAACACCGTCGCCAAGGCGCTCATGAATCTGGGGCGCGAGATTGAACTCGTGCAGCGCCACAAGGCCGAGGAGGACATGGCCGTCGCCGCCGCGGCCAACCTCGCGCGCCAGGAAGTTTTGACGCGCCGCGCGGGATTGGTGAAACAGTTCGGCGTGAAGCTGGCGAAGGGCGCCGCCTCCGCCGTGGACGCGGCGGCGAAGGAATTCCTCGCCCAGCATGGCGTGGAGAACCTGCCCAAGGTCGCGAAGATGCACTTCCGCACCGCGTTGCGCGCGCAGGGACTGCCGGAGCCGCCGAAGGTCGAGTGGCGGCGGCGCGGGCCGGCGCGTTGAATGGGCGGCGGAGAAGTGTTTCGCCTCGAATAAGCCGGCACCCGCCTCTGGCGGGTCGAGCCCGGCGTCCCCGCCGGGTTCTCGTTGCACCATCGGAAGTCTGCCCCCGCCCGCGTCACGGCAAAATTCTCCCGCTTTGAAAACTTCGCGACACCGGCGGCGAATCGCGTTGACCTTGCGCGCGGTTTGTGGATGCTTCTCGCAACACTCCCGATGGGTTTTTCCCGGCGGCGTGGCGATGGCATGGCGGCTCAAATTGACATCGGTGCATCTACCAGATACGGCGCGGACAAAGCGCCAGAGGACTGGCGCAGTCCAAGACGCTCGCGCGCCCGCCCTGGCCGTGGAAATTCGCGAAGCGTGGTGGAGTGCGGTGGTTCTTCTTCCTCTCCCCGCGAGGAACGAGTGGGGAGAGGATTGAGGAGAGGGGAAATCCCAAGCGAAACGCGCCTCCTCTCCCCGGCCCTCTCCTCCCGCAGCGGGAGGAGAGGGAGAAATACCGCCAGTCAGTCAGGTTTTGAAAGAACCCCTTGTGTTCGGGCTGATGAAAACCGCCCCAAGTGAAAGTTCTGCCATGAAAACTTCCCGGCTTTTCTGCCTCCTCGCGTTGACCCTCCAGCTTGCCAGCCCGCGCATCCAAACTCCGCTGTCCGCCGCCGCACCGGTTCCGGCGCAGCAGGCCTACCTCAAAGCGTCGAATACCGGTGCCGGTGACAACTTCGGCTACATCGTGGCCTTGTCCGGCGACACGCTGGTGGTTGGCGTGCCGAACGAGGACAGCAACGCCACAGGCGCGAACGGCAATCAATCCGACAACACCGCAACCAACTCCGGCGCGGCTTATGTGTTTGTCCGCAACGGGGCGAACTGGG
>JACRJY010000001.1 GCA_016235585.1 Verrucomicrobiota bacterium
CGCGTGCTGCTCGGCAACAACGCCGCGCCCGTCCCGCTCGCGCAACTGGTCAAGGGCGAGAACGTGTTCCGCTTCACCGCCGGGAAGCAGGTCGCCTTCAACAACGATTGGGGCTTCTATTGGATCTACGACTTCACGGCGCGCGTGTTTTACGATGCCGGGAAGAAGCCGCACCCGGCCGGCGAAATGACCTCACCCAAGGAAGGCTCGACCTTCGGCGACACGCTCCGGCTCGAAGTGAACGCCAGCAGCCCCAACGGCGCCATCGCGCGCGTCGAGTTCATCGGCGAATACGACGACTTCGACTGGGACGGCGACGGCGTCTGGCGCGAATGGCAGTATTCGACCCATCACGGCGTGTTGCAGCATCACCTCGGCACGGTGACGACCGCGCCGTGGCGGCTGAAGTTCGACGCGCGCTGGCTGCCCGATCAATCCGCGCCCATCCGCGTGCGCGCCCGCATCACCGACACCACCGGCCTCACGTATCTCACGCCGCCCATCGGCAACATCGAGCAGAAACGCGCCCATCGCGGCGTGCGCATGATCAAGTGCGACGTGGTGCCCGAGAAATGGATGTCGCGCGCGGGCAAGGAATCGCCCAAGGGCAGCTTCGTGCTGAAGGAGAGCGACCTGGCTGGGGCGACCTTCGCGCGGCTCGTGCTCTCGACGTGGAGCGGCGACGTGGAGGACACCAGCGTCCACGAGCTGCGGCTCAACGGCGAGCGGCTGGCCAGCCGCTTCGGCGAGTTTCACAACTACGACGTGGACGCCTTGGAAGTCCCGCTTGCCCGCCTCAAGCCAGGTCGCAACGAGATCACGATGTTCTCGACGTTCATGGGCCACATGTTCGAGATCAACTGGCCCGGCCCGGTCCTGCTCATCGAATACAAGAAATGAGCGGGCTGCCGTCATCGCGTCGCACCGCGTTACGAAGACACTTCTGCCTCGGTGCGCTCGCGTTGATGAGTGCGCTGACTTCCGCTCGCTCTGTCACCATCACCGAGGCGGAGCACGAAGGGCGCGCTCAGTTCAAGGTCGTCACCGCGAGTGCCACTTACTTCTTCGACCGCGCGGGCGGCGGCTTTTCGCGGCTCATTGACCGTGACGGCAAGGACTGGATTTCGTTTCGCAAGGAGCCGCTGAAGGAAGTCCCCGCGTCCGCGGCGGCGGGCTTTCGCGGCATCCCCAACTCGGTCTTCGGCAAGGACAATCCCGACGCGGGCGCGGGGCATCCGGGCTTTGACCAGTGCGAGAGCACGCTCGTGGGCGGCGACACCATCCGCACCGTGAGCACGAGCGGGCGCTGGACGTGGTCGTGGCGCTTCACCGAGACGAACGCGGTGTTCACGATGGAGAAGGCTCCCGCTGAAGTCGCGTGGTGGTTTCTCTACGAGGGCACCATCGCGGGGCGCTGGTCGCCGCGCACGCACTACTGGGGCACGGACACCGGCGGGCCGCGCCACGAGACGACTGACAGCAAGCGCCAGCTTTTCGAGCAATGGCGCTGGGCCTACTTCGGCGATGACCAGTCGCCCCGCGTGCTCCTCATGGCGCAGATGGAGAAGGATGACCTGCCCGACACGCTCTGGTTCATGGGCAGCACGCGCGCGGGACTCGACGCGCCCGACGGCATGGTGGTCTTCGGTTTCGGGCGCGGGCCGGGCGGCAAGCCGCAGTTTCGCGGCGCGGGCCAGCGCTTCGCCCTCGGCCTGGTGGAAGGCGCGGTGAAGGACGCCGCCGCGCACGGGCAAGTTGCGCAGACAGCGAAGCAGTGGATTCAGCAGGCAGCCAAGCCATCCGCCGCGCGCGGCCCGCTGCGGGTGCATCCGACGAACCCGCGTTTCTTCACCGACGGCTCGGCGAATCCTGATGGGTCGTTGCGCGCGGTGTATCTGGCCGGGTCGCACGAATGGCACAGCTTCCAAGACCACGGGCACCGGCTCGAATCCGGCGGCGAGCCGCCGCCCGTGTTCGATTACGGCGCGTTCCTGAACTTGCTCCAGACCAACGGCCACAACTTCACGCGGCTCTGGCGCTGGGAACTTCCCAAATGGACAGAGGGCGACACGAAGACCAGGCAGACCGAGCACAGCCAGCCCCATCCGTGGCGGCGCGCCGGGCCGGGTTTGGCGAACGACGGCAAACCCAAGTTCGACCTGACCCAGTTCGATGTTGGTTATTTCGAGCGCCTGCGGTCGCGAGTGAGGCTGGCCGGCGAGCGCGGCATTTACGTGGCGGTCATGCTGTTCGAGTGCTGGGGCGTGCAGCACGTGACCAACGCGTGGCAATATCATCCGCTGGCCGGTCCCAACAACGTCAACGGCATCGAGGCCGACGAGGACGGCGATGGCTGGGGCTTGGAAGTCCACACCCTGCGCGACACGGGGATGGGCCGACGCACGCTTGCCCTCCAGGAAGCCTATGTCCGCCATGTGCTCGGCACGCTCAACGACCTCGACAACGTCCTCTACGAAATCGGCAACGAGGGCGGAAAATATTCTGCCGCCTGGCAGAATCACATGGTCGAATTCATTCACCGCTCCGAGGCAGCCATGGTCAAGCGGCACTTGGCGGGCATCACTTTTCATTTCAGCAAGAGCCGCGAGCAGCGTGGCAACAACCGGATGCTGTTCGACAGTCCGGCCGACTGGGTTTCTCCCGGCAATGAACCTGCGGCTGCGGGCGTGAATTTCAGCTTCAACCGCAATCCCTCGCCGGAATTCCAGGGCAAGATTGTCGTCGCCGATACCGACCATCTCGGCTGGAACGTCCGGCGCGACCACGACTGGTTTTGGAAGCAGTTCTGCCGTGGCAATCACACATGGTATCTGGAGTGGGCTTACGCCTCGCCGACCGAAGCCGTCGCGGCGCGCAAGGGCATCGGGCAAACCGTCGCCTGGTCGCGCAAGGTGAATCTGGCCGCGATGCAGCCATCCACGGACGCAGCCTCCACCGCCTATTGCCTCGCGAATCCAGGCCGGGAGTATCTGGCATACCAGCCGGGGCGCGGCAGCTTCACCGTGGATTTGCGAAACTCGTCCGCCACATTTTCCGTCGCGTGGTTTGCGCCTGAGACCGAAGCGAGCCAGCCGGGCGAAGCGGTGCGCGGCGGTTCAGTGCAGAGCTTCACCCCGCCGCACGACGGCCCGGCGGTGCTGCACTTGAAAGCAAAGGAGTGACCGCCATGCGTGATTGCTGTTCCACCCTTGCGCTACCCTTGAACTCCGCGTCTCGCAAACAAGTCTCTCGTTCGCGCTGGCCAGGGTTTCTCCCTGCCATCGTGGCCTTGTTCTGCCTGGGAATCACAACTGGAGCGTCGGCGGCACCCGCAGGCGCGCCCGCCGCGTCGGTGAAACCGGCGGCCCTTCCGCCGAAGCAGGACTTCCATTTGTTCCTGCTCCTCGGTCAGTCCAACATGGCGGGGCGCGGCACCGTGACGCCGCAGGACCAGGTTCCGCACCCGCGCGTGCTCATGTTGAACAAGGCCGGCGAATGGGTGCCCGCCGTTGACCCGCTCCATTTCGACAAGAGCATCGCCGGCGTCGGCCTCGGACGGACGTTTGGTTTGGAAATCGCAAACGCGACGCCGGACGCGACGATTGGCCTCATCCCGTGCGCCGTCGGTGGCTCGCCGATTGACTCGTGGAAACCCGGCGCGCTCGACAACGCGACGAAGACTCATCCTTGGGACGACGCCATCCGCCGCGCGAAGCTTGCGCTCCAGGCCGGCACGTTGAAGGGCATCCTCTGGCATCAGGGCGAGTCCGACTCCAAGCGCGACCTCGCGCCCGCCTACGCCGCGAAGCTGGCCGACCTCATCGCCCGCCTGCGCACCGAGCTCGCCGCGCCGACAGCGCCGTTCATCGCCGGGCAACTGGGGAAGTTCGCGGAAAGCCCGTGGGATGAATTCAAGGTGCAGGTGGACCAGACGCTGCGCGACCTGCCGGGCAAGGTGCCGCGCACGGCGTTCGTCAGCGCCGAGGGTTTGCAGCACAAGGGCGACAAGCTCCACTTCGACGCCGACTCCTATCGCGAGTTCGGCAAGCGCTACGCTGCTGCGTATTTGAAGCTCGTCCGTGAGCCACTGCCCGGCACCGGCCGGTAGTCCGCTCATCGACCACTCCATGAAAACCCCAGCCGACCATTCCCTCGCATGGAGCCCTGAGTTCAGGCTCAAACCCGGACCGCATCTGCCCTCGTTGCTGGCCCTTCGTTTGTTCAGCCTCGCGCTCGTGGTCGTGGGCTGGACCGATGGGCGCGCGGCTGACACAGCCGCTCCTGAACTGGCACCGTGGGTTGAGGCCCGGCAGGCTCGCGCCAAAAAGGGCGCGCCTACCGCCGACGAGGCACCGGGCTTGCAGCCCGCCGCGCCGAAGGCCGGCGCTCCCGCGGTGCGGCCGAGTGACGCGACGCTCGCTCAGTTGCGTCGCGAACTGGCTGAGTTCAAGGCGCAGCTCGCCGAGTTGCCGAAGGACGAGTTCGGCCTGCCGCCCGCCGACGCGGCGATTTACGCGGAGTCCGTCGAACTCCAGTTGCAGCTCGACGACTGGCCGCCCATCAACCTCGAGAAGTCCTGTTTCACCAGCCTCAAATGGGGTCGCGCCGTCGCGGCCGGGATCAAGGCCGATCCGGATTTCATGCGGACCGTGCGCCACCTCGCGCCCGTCGGCTACCGCTCGAAAGTCGATCGCTCCGCGCAGCCGTATATGCTGCTGCTCCCGGATGATTTCGATCCGAACTCGCCCAAGCCCTGGCGTCTCATCGTCACGCTGCACGGCGGTTACCGCTGGTCGCGTCCGCTCGGCACCGTCATCGGCGCGGTGAACCGCACGGGCGACGTTCATCCGGGCGCGATCACCGTCATGCCCTTCGGCCGGGCCAACACGTGGTATGCGTGGGAAGGGGAGACCGACGTCTGGGACGTGATCGCGGACGTGAAGCGGCGCTTCCGCATCGACGACAACCAGGTCGTGTTGACGGGATTCTCCATGGGTGGCGGCGGCGCGGTGCTGCTGGGCCTGACGCGGCCCGGCGCCTTCGCGGCGGTCGCCCCGCTGTCCCAGGCGTTCTATGATTTTGATCCCATCCCGGCGGCCCGCGACCTCCCGGCCGGCCCGGCGCGCTGGGCGCCGTTGCTCGAGGATGAAATCGCCCGGCGCGTGGCGCGCGTCTATGCGAGCCCGGCGCTCGCGGAAAACGGCCACGGCCTGCCATTGATGCTCGGCGTCGGCGGCGCCGACGGCCTGTTGAAAGTTCAGCAGTCGCTGACCAAGGCGTTCGACGCTGCCGGCGCGAAATACGCCGCCTACGTCGTGCCGGGCGTGGGCCATAACGGCAGCGCGGTGGCGGCGCAGCCGGAATACCAGACCTTCCTGATGACGCACACGCGCGACGCCGCGCCGCGCGAAGTCACGTTTGCGACCGCGAGCCTGAGGAGCCCGGGCCGCGCGTGGGTGACCATCGAGGGCCTGACCGCCCACTACACGAAGGCGCTGATCCACGCCGTCGCCGATCCCGACCACGGCACGCTGACCGTGACGACGGAAGGGATCGAGCGGTTCTCCCTCGCTCCGCCGGAAAGCCTCGCGCCACGCGGGCGGACCGCGGTGTCCGTGAATGGCGTGAAATTCGCCGCGCCGGTCGCCGCCCTCACGTTCGAGAAAGCCGGCGGCCAATGGCGGGTCGCCTCCGGCCCGGTCGCGGCATTGTCCAAGCATCCCGGCCTGCAGGGCCCGGTCGCCGACGCCTTCACGCGCGGTTTCCTGTGCGTGCGCCCGACCGGCGCGCCGTGGCACGAAGCCGTCAACCGCCACGCCACGGCCCTGCTGGAGGCGTTGCGCGCGAACTGGCTCAAGCGCCACTTCGGCGACCTGCCCGTGAAGGCCGACACCGAGGTCACCGCAGAGGATCGCGCGCGCTTCGACCTGATCCTCTTCGGCGACCCGGGATCGAACCGCCTGATCGCCGAGGCGCTCGCGGTGCAATCACCCTGGGCGCTGCCGTTGCGCTGGACCAAGGATGCCGTGGGCTTCGGGGAAAACAAATTCGCGGCGGACACGCATCTGCCGGCCCTGATTTATCCGAGCCCGTGGCGGACCGGCCGTTATGTGGTGGTCAACGGCGTGCCGCTCGCTCGCGGCATTCCGCCGGCCCGCGTCCTTCCCGGCCTGGACATGCAACCGCTCATGCCGGAAGCCGTGGGTGATTTCGCGGTTTTCCAGACCGATCCGGCGACCGCTGGCGCGGCTCCCGCCAAATCCGTCTACGGCGGCTTCTTCAACGAGCAGTGGCAGTGAAGTGGCACCGAACTGCGAACCCCATGACTACACCCGAGCAACCAATGGTTCGCGATCGCAAAAGAGCACACTGGTTGATGACCTTTGTGTGGCCGTTGCAACTCTTCGCCCGCCTCACGCTTAGCATCACCGTGTTCAGCGTCGCCGCTCCCGCCGCGCCGCCCAAGCCGAACATCGTCTTCATCCTTGCCGACGACTTGGGCTACCGCGACCTCGGCTGTTACGGTGTGAAGGATATTCGCACCCCGGTCCTCGACCGACTGGCGACGCAGGGCGTGCGTTTCACGCAGTTCTATGCCAACGGCCCGGAGTGCTCGCCGACGCGCACGGCGCTGCTCACCGGGCGTTACCAGCAACGCGTCGGCGGATTGGAGTGTGCGATTGGCTCCGGCAATATCGGCCGCTACGACGACGCCATCCGGCTGCGCGCGACCCATGACTTGGGACTCCCGGCCAGCGAGGATTCGCTCGGCCAGTTGCTGAAAGGTGCCGGCTATGCCACCGCGTTGTTTGGCAAATGGCATCTTGGCTACGAGGACAAGTTCGCGCCGGGCGTGCATGGCTTCGACCGCGCCCTCTACTGCGTCGGCGGTGGCATGGATTACTTTCACCATATCGAGCCAACGCCGGATGGGCAGAAGAACGTGCTGTTCCTCGACGGACGCCCGGAGAAACGCGATGGCTACTTCACCGACCTCATCGCCGACGAGGCGGAGCGGTTCATCGCCGCGAACCGCGCCCGGCCATTCTTTCTCTATCTGCCGTTCACCGCGCCCCACTCACCGTTCCAAGGCCCGGACGAGCGGCAGCCGCTGCCGCTGCCCGACGACTCGCCGCGCTGGCCGCAGGGCAAGGCTCCGCCGCAGGTCTATGCCGCGATGATTGAGCGGATGGACACGGTGGTCGGGCGCGTCCTCGCCGCGCTGGACAAGGAGGGCCTCGCGAGGAACACACTCGTCGTCTTCACCAGCGACAACGGCGGCACAGCGAGCGCGCGGCCCACCGGGTTGCGCGGCATCAAGGGCACGACCTTCGAAGGCGGCATCCGCGTGCCGTGCATCGCGCGCTGGCCCGGCGCGCTGCCGGCGGGGGTAACAACGAAACAAGTCGCGTTGACTTTCGACCTGACCGCCTCGATGGCGCGGGCCGCTGGCGTGAAACTCCCGGCGGGCCGCACCTTCGACGGCCAGGATGTGCTCGCCCGCCTCGCGGACAAGCAGCCCGACGTGTCGCGCACAGTTTTCTGGCGACAGCGCCGTGGTGACAGCACTTGGAAGGGCGCGCGTGACGGCGCGTTGAAGTATGTCGTCCGGGTGGTGGGCAAGCGCACGGATGTCGAGGGTCTCTTCGACCTCGACGCCGACACCGGCGAACAGCACGACCTCTTCGCCAGCCGCCCGGCGGACGCCGCCCGGCTGCGCGGTCTGCTGGCCGCGTGGGAGAAGGAGGTCGCACCCATCCGATGAACACACCAGCTTTCCAGATTCTTCTGTTGGGGTTTTGTTTCCTCAGCGCCACCGCCGCCACGGGGCAGACGCCGCCACCACCATTGGCCGCCAGTCAAACTGCGGCGCCGCCTCAACCAGTCATGCTCTTCGTCCACGGCGCTTCCGGCGGCGGCTGGCAGTTCAAGCAGGTCGCCGCGCTGATGGAGGCGAAGGGCTGGAAAACTTACCGCCCGTCGTTGAGCGGCCTCGGTGAACACTATCATACCGCCACCACCAACATCGGCCTCACCACGCACATCGAGGACATCGTCAACTTCATTCTCTTCGAGGACCTGCGAGACGTGAACCTGCTTGGCCACAGCTACGCGGGCTTCGTGATTGCCGGCGTCGCCGACCGCATCCCGGAGCGTATCCGCCACGTCATCTACCTCGACGCCTTTGTCCCGCTGGACGGGGAGAGCCTGATGACCACGCGCCGGCCCGACGCGCCCGACTCGACCAAGAACGTCAAGGACGGCTTCCTCGTCCGTCCGGCCATGAAGGCCAACGCGCCGCCCCCGCGCCAGGTGCCGCAGCCATTCAAGACCTTCACTGAAACTGTCGCGCTGAAAAATCCCGCCGCCGCGAAGATTCCCGGGACGGTCATCCTCACCGTGGCGAAAGGCCAGCGACCCGAGGCCGACACGTTTTATTTTTCGACTGTGCGGGGACGCGACCGCGGCTGGCCGGTGCACATCATGGAAGCCGACCACTACCCGATGCTGCGCCAGCCCGAGGCCACGGCCGCTCTGCTCATGAACATCAAATGATTGCTTGTCCCGTGAATTCGCTCGCCACCCCTCACATCCGCACGCCTTCGTCACTGGGCCAAGTGCTCGCCGTCCTGCTGATGGGATTGGGTTCCGTGGTGGGAGCTGACGCGCCCAAGCCGCTCCATGAGTATCGCGAGTATCCCAGTAGCGTGGACCCGAAGCTGCGGCTGTTCGCCACTTTTGAGTGCGCGGCCCCGTCCGGCATTTTGCTCGTGAACATGCACGGCTGGCATGGCTCGGTGAAAAGGTCTCACACCGACAACGTCGCCGATCCGCTCGCGAAAGATTACTTCGTCATCTCCCCCGAGATGCGCGGGCGCGGCGACGCCACCGGCCATCCTGATTGCAACGGCTGGGAACTGCAGGACGTGATTGATGCGGTCGAGTTCGCCCGGCGCCACTACCGCGACCGGATCGCCTCGCCGAAGATCGTGTTTCTCTCCGGCGGCAGCGGCGGCGGTGGCAACGTGTTCGCGCTGCTCGGCAAGTTCCCCGACACCTTCGCCGCCGCCCGCGCGTATTACGGCATCAGCGACTTCGCGCTCTGGCACGTCTTCGACCGCAAGGGCGAATTTCGCGATGAACTTGAAGGCATCAACGGCAAGGACCCGAAGGGCCGCCCGCCCTGGATCGGCGGCTCGCCCGAGACCAACCCCGAAGCCTACCGAAGCCGTGGCGGACTCACGACTGTCGCCACTCTGCTCACGCCGACGCTCGTGTTTCACGGATCGGACGATGCGCGTGTGCCGGTGCTGCACGCGCGGCTGTGGGTGGGCGCGGCGCAAGGCGCGGGGCGCGGGGCGCTGGTCACGTATCACGAGCAGGCGGGCGTCGGCGACCACCGCCACAACGGCAACGAGACGCGAGAGCAGTTGGCGTTTCGCAATCGCGCCGGGAAAGAGTTTCTGCTCGCGCATCGCACCCCGCCGGTGTTGCCGGAGCGCGGCTCGTTCGTCGTCGCGGGTTATTTGAAGACGGCGCGCTTCGAGGTGATCCTCGATTCGATTGACCGCGTTGGCCGCGTTGACTACGACCTGGCGGCGGGGCGATTCGAGGTTCACTCCGAAAGTGCCAAACGCGCGACCCTGCGCGTGCGGAAGGACGCCGGCGGCGAGTGGCAGCAATCTGAAGTGGAGTGCAAGCGAACATCCCAAGCGAAATGACCATGCCTCGAAACTCGCGACCCGCGCTCCTCGCGCTGCGGAAGGCAAGCGTCCTTCTGGCCGCGCTGTTTCTTCACGGTGCGCTGTGCGGTTTAGCTTGCGCCCAAGAGTCGGCGGTCTCCGGAGCGGTTCGCAATCTCACCGCGCCGCCGCTCGCGCGCACGGCGACGACTGTGCTGCTCATGTGGGATCGTCCGGCGGCGGAAGGCATCGCGTCCTACCAGATTTTTCGCGACGGCACGCTGGCCGGTGAGACGAAGCGACTGAGTTACACCGCGACCAACCTCGCGGCGGGCCGCAGCCACCGTTTCACCGTGCGCAGCCGTCAGGCGTCGGGACAAGCGTCCGCAGAGTCGGAGCCAGTCGTCGTGGAAACCAAGCCCGCCGGCCGCATCTTCAACGTGAAGGAATTTGGCGCGCGTGGCGACGGCGTGACGAAGGACACGGCGGCGATTCAGAAAGCCATCGCCGCCTGCACGCCCGGCGGCACCGTTCTCATTCCGCCAGGTGTCTATTCCGTGGATCATCTCGAACTGAAGAGCGACATGACGTTCGAGCTGGCCACCGGTGCGATCCTGCAATTTCTCGGGCGCGGAGTTGGGAATTATCCCAGCACGAAAGTGAAACTGCCCGGCCTTGATGGCGAAGTGGAGGTGAGTGACTTCGCTCTCGTCACGGCGCTGCGCGCGAAGAATCTTACGATCACCGGTGGCGGAAGCATGCGCGGCAACGGCGAGACGTGGTGGCCGCACAAGGAAGCCCCCCGGCCCCGCATTCTCAAGCTCACCGCGTGCGCCGATGTTTTCGTGCAGGGCGTCACGCTCGACGATCCGCCGGCCTGGAACACGCACTTGGTCTATGTTGACCGCGCCGTGTTTTCGGAGGTGAAGTTCCGCAAGATGTCCACCGCACCCGGCACGAACGGCGACGGACTCGACCCCGACTCATGCCGCGACATTTTGATCGTCGGCTGCACCTTCGCCAACCAGGACGACTCCATCGCGATCAAGGCGGGGCGCGTCTCCCCCACGCAGCCGCACCGCCAGCGCGCCTGCGAGAACATCACCATCCGCGACTGCGTCTTCGACGGCACGCTCGCTCCCGGCGCGCGCCCGCTCGGCTTCGCGGTCGGCAGCGAGACGTGCGGCGGTGTCCGTCATGTGCTGATGAAGGATTGCGTGTTCCGCGACGCCGCCGCACTGGCCCACATCAAGGCGAGCCGCGAGCGGCCCGGCGCCGTGGTCGAAGACATCCGCATTGAGAACTGCGTCTACACCAACACCGTCCACCGCGAGCGGAAGTATAACCGCGCGGCTTTCTCCATCGACCTGTTCTACTACGACGACCGCCCGCCCGAGGAGGCGGCACCGCTGACCACGGCCACGCCGGTCTTCCGCGACATCCATTTCAAGAACATCGTCATCGAGAATCCGATCGGGCGCTTTGCCTATTTCTGCGGCCTGGCGGAACTGCCGGTGCGCGGCGTCACGCTCGACAACGTGACTGGCACCGCGAAGCAGGGTTTCCACGGTCAGAACCTCGACGGCATCGAGCTGCGCAACGTCGTCGTCAAGGCGCAGGAAGGTCCGCCATTCGTGTGGGTCAATGTGAAGAATCAAACCGTCCAGCCCGCCGCACCGGTGTCGGCGAACTCCCCAGCCAAACCATGATCCGACCGACCACTCCAAGCCGCATCGAGAAGCAGCCCCGTCGGTTGAGCCTCGCGGTGTTTCTCTGCCTTCTCTCCATTCTCCACGGTTCCCTGCACGCGAGCGAAACTGCGATGCCGGATGCGAACGGGCTGACGCACTGGCTTTACACGCCGACCGAGAAACCGGTTGTCGGAAAAACCTACTGGCTGGTGGTCGGCGTCCATGGCGCGGGTGGAACCGGCAAAGGGGCCGGCGGCGTCGCGGCGTGGGCGACCGAGTTCGATGACGTGATTGTGCTCGGCCCCAGTTTCGAGCACCCCAAACGCGATCCCAATGCTCCACGCCCGGCCACGATGCCGCGCGGCATTTTCCAGATGAGCGGCCCAACCCACGAGACGAAGCTCTCGGAACTGGTCGCACAGATCCGCAAGACCTGGAACCTGCACCCAAAAATCTTTCTGCACGGATTCTCCGCTGGCGCGCAATTCTCCCATCGGTATGCCTTTCATCACCCTGAACTCGTCGCGGCCGTCTCCGCGCACTCGGGAGGGTCTTGGGCCACACTCGACGGTGACGACCGCATCAACCCCGCGGCAAAACACATTCCTTTCACCGTCAGTTGCGGGGAGGACGACCGGGGCTCCGGCGGGCCGCCCGGCACCCCGCCACGCATCGAGGGCGCGCGACGTTTTGCCGAGCAGTTGCGCTCGCTCGGCTTTGCGCTGGAATTCAAAACCTGGCCCGGCATCGGGCACCAACAAACGCCCGATGCAAAAGCACTCGGGCGCGCACTGTTGGAAAAAGTGCGGAGGGCGCAATGACCGGCGGGACGCAGGAAGGCCCGCCCTTTGTGTGGGTCAATTTGAAGAATCGAACTGACCTGCCCGCAGCGCCGGGCAAGCCGCGAAGATGAAAGCCGCTCGCTTGAAAAGCTTCTGCATCGGTTTGCTCGCACTGGCCGCAGTGACTCTGCGCTGCGCGGTCGCGCAGCCGGCCGCTCACGCTGCGCCGCTCGACGCGTTCGGTGGATGGACGGACGTGAAGGGCCGCGCGACTGGCTGGTTCCATCTCGAATCGTTCAATGGCCGGACGCTCCTCGTCACGCCCGCCGGGCACGGCTTCGTCGCACTGGGTGTCAACCACCTCAGCGCCGTAAAATCCCACGGTGCCGCCGAGCCTGACCTGTTTCACACGCGCTACGGCGGGGATTGGGACAAGTATGCCGCCGAAGTGCTGCGTTACTTCGATGACTGGGGTCTCAACACCGTTGATGACAGCGTCGAGCCGCTGCGGCGCGCCCGCCCGTATTTCGCGGGCCGCGATTTCGTGCAGACGGCCAAATACAAACGCCCGCCGGGCGAGCCGGGTGCCTGGGAGTTTCCCGATGTGTTCGACGCGGCGGTCGGCGCAAGGCTGGAGCGCGACGTCGAGGCCTTCTGCCGTCAGCACCGCGACGACAAGAATCTCATCGCCTATTATTGGACCGACACGCCGACGTGGGACGTGCGCAAGACCCGCGTGTTTCGTCAGACCGACTGGGTCTCGGAGATTCGGAAGCTTGCAGCCTCAGCAGCGGGAAAACAGCGCCACACCCGCTTCCTGCGCGAGCAATACGGCGACGACATCGCAAGATTCAACCGTGCCTACGGCCTGAAGGTCCGCTCGTTCGCGGAACTGCCCGGCGCCGATTTCGCCCGCGTGGACCTCAACCGCTACGAAGTCGCGCGCGACGACGAACTTTTTCTCGGCCTCATCGCGCGACAGTATTACGGCATCGTCGGCCCCGCCATGCGACGTCACGACCCGCATCATCTGGTCTTCGGCGAGAAATACCTGCTGGGCGACATCCCGCCGCAAGTCCTCGCCGCAGCCGCGCCGCACATTGACGCTGTCGCCGTCCAGCCCGGCGACGGTTACATCCCGATTTACACGCCGGGCGATGTCTTTCCGCGCCGGGAGTTCGAGGAACTGCACGCGCTCGCCGGCAAGCCGGTGATGATTTGCGACCACCAAATCAGTTTTGCAACGGAGCGCTACCCGCGTTCAATCTGGCCCTATCACCAGCGCGAAAACGAGGCCGACGCCGCAGCCGCGACCGAGCGCTTCATGCGCGAGGCGTTCGCGTGCCCGTATGTCGTCGGCTACATGCGCTGCCAGTATATTGACCGCTTCGCCGACCGGCGCGGCGCGGTCAAGCTCGGCCTGTTGCGCGACGACGGCACGCCCTACGACAAACTTGTCGCCGCCACCCAACGCGCCAACGCCGAAATTCGACACGCGGTCCGCACGGCAGCCCGGCCTTGAGTCCATGACACAGCGCAAACCAAAGCATCGCACCAACGTCACTCTGCAAAGCAATTTGAAGATGCGTATATGAAAGTCACTTGCTTGAAGCCCTTCTTCACCGCGTTGCTCCCGCTCGCCGTGGTGGCGCTGCGCTGCGCCGCCGCCGAGCCGGCGATTGGCGTCTCGGACGTGACGCTCTTCGGCGACATGGAGTGCTTCAAGGTCGAGACACCGAGCGCGACTTATCTCTACGGCAAGCGCGGCGCGGGCTTCGCCAGCATCCTCGACCGCGACGGGCACGACTGGATTTCCTACCGCCACGGCGGGCGCTCGGCGGGCGAGTATCGCGGGCTGC
>JACRJY010000062.1 GCA_016235585.1 Verrucomicrobiota bacterium
CGCATCTATCAAAATCAGGACGAAATCCGGGCGCACCTGAAAAAGAATGTTCCCCGCGTCTGCCCCCGTCCATTTCAGTATCACGCCAGCGAGCAGGCCGTGACCGCCAAGTTCGGATTTAATTTCACCCGCGATCTGTCGGAATTTCCAGCCTTCATCCTGCCGCACTATGAGAAGCTGATTCGGGCCATTCATCCCGTGCTGCTGCCGATCATTGACTCGTTCACCGAGCCTTTAAGCCGTGAGGAACGCAAATGCGTCATCAAGGGAAGAAAACGAATTCACCCCACCAACGCCAACCGGGATTCAATTGCGAAGGTTCGCGAATACTCCCGCTCCATTCCTCGAACATGGAAAATTAGAATTTTGGAGAAGGCACGACACGAGTGCGTTCTTTGTAGAACCGATTTGCGAAACACGGAAGTTCACTTTGACCACGTCATCCCTGTTTCCAAAGGCGGTCTTACTCTGGAGAAAAATCTTCAGGCACTATGTGCCGCCTGCAATCTCAAAAAGGGCAACCGCGTGCCCGCTCCGATTTGACTTCGGATTGCTTTCGATTCTGCTTTTTCACCACCCGTTCACCTTCAACCACTCCGCAAAACGCTTTGGCCAGTCCGTCGGGCACGGTGCGTCGGCGGGGCGCAGGCCGAAACCGTGGCCGCCCTTCTGGTAGATGTGCATTTCGCACGGCACCTTCGCGGCCTTGAGCTGGGAAAATAAAATCACGCTGCCCTCCACCTTCGCACCCGGATCATCCGCCGCGTGGCCGATGAAGACCGGCGGCATCGTCGCATCCACGCGGATGTCGTCGCGCAACTTCGTCGCATCTTTCGCGTCCTGGATTTTCCACGGATACACCAGCGCGAGAAAATCGGGGCGGCACGAGGTTTTGTCCGCGTCGGCCTTCGGTTCGTAAAGACGGCGCCCGTGGTTGCTCGTGGCGATTAGCGCCGACTGTCCGCCGGCGGAGATGCCGAGCATCCCGATGCGGTCAGGCCGCACGCCAAACTCCGCCGCGCGGCTGCGCACGAGGCTCACCGAACGCTGCGCGTCCATCGCGGGGCCGAGCGCGGGATTCTCCTGCTTCTCCGGCAGCGTGCGATACTTGAGCACGAACGCGGTGACGCCGAGCGTGTTGAAATGCTCCGCGACCTCCGTGCCTTCAAGATCCATCGCGAGCTTCGCGAAACCCCCGCCGGGCAAAATGACGACCGCCGTGCCCGTGGCCTTGTCCTTCGGCGCGGGAAAAACGAGCAGCTCAGGCGAGCTGACATTCGCCAACCGCAACACAGGCTTGCCCTTCGGAACCGGCGGCAGCACTTCCTCGGCAGGAACGGTCCCCTCCGGCTTCGGCCCGGCGATGCCGTCCGGCCAGACTTTCAAAACCTTGGCTGGCTCACCGGCGAGGGCGGTGATGGCCGCCATGAGAATGGCAACGACGAATGCAGCTTTGTGAATGAGGGTTTTCATGGGAAAACTTCTACCACAGCGCCCGGGCATTGCCGAGCCGGAATCGTAGGACAGGCGTCGCGCCTGTCTCCGATTCGATTGGGAAATTATTCAGAGACCGGCGCGACACCTGTCCTACGTCAACGCGGCCTGACAATCAGTTCCTCCACCACCGCGCGCGGCGGAAGGTGGATGCAGAGCAACACGCACTCGGCGATGTCCTCGGCGCGCATCATCTTCGCGCGGGCCGAGGCGTCGGGCACGACGGGGCGCTTGTCGAGCAGCGGCGTGTCAATGTCGCCGGGGAAAATCGCGCACGCACGCACGCCGCGACCGCGCTCCTCGGCGTTGATGGCCTGCGTCAGCCCGGCCATGCCGAACTTGCTCATCACGTAGGCCGGCCCGGCCTTGGGCGACGCCTGCTTGCCCGCGTCGGACACGATGTTGACAATGGTGCCGCCACCGCGCGCGCGCATCTGCGGCAGGAACGCCTGCGCGCAGTAGTAGGCGCCGTTGAGGTTGGTGTTCATCATCGCGTGGTAGTCGGCAAGCGAGAGCACTTCGAGGGCGCGGCGCGGCGCGTTCGTGCCAGCGGCGTTGACGAGCACTTCGACTTCCTTGAACTGGGCCAAAACCTTCTTCGCCATCGCCGCGACCTGCTTCACGTCGCCGATGTCGCACGGGCAGAGGAGAAATTGTTTCGCGCGTTTGCCCGCGAGTTTGGCGGTGGCCTGCAACGCCTCCTTGCGCCGGCCCAGAATGGCGACGCGCCAGCCCTGCGCGGCAAGTTTCAACGCGACAGACTGGCCGACTCCACTGCCGGCTCCGGTGATGACTGCGGTTTTGGTCATAATCGGAAATTTCACTCCAAGCCGAATATTCGGCGAACGGCTGCTTCCACGAGTTTCATCTGCTCATCGCTCAAAACACCAAGCCGGCGAAGCAGCACCGATCCCGGAACATTGCGTATTCCTTGCGCGTCAAAAGCGCCCTTTTCCAGCCAGCGAACATCAACCACCGCTTCGAAGCGTGTTCCGCGTGTGGCGGTGGTGTGGGGCATGATGAGAAATAATGCCCGCTCGTTGTCGAGAAAAGGAATGTTCAAGATCAATGCAGGCCGCGTTTTCGCCGCCAGCCCCAAGTCCACCAGCCAGACTTCACCGCGCCGGGCGTTTGGCATGGGCGGCTTCCTCCCGGTCGTAGGCGAGAAACGCCTCTTCGGCGGAGGCCACGAGATCGGCTTCCGTCACCATGCCGTGCTTGTCGTCACAAACAATGGCGTCGCCGCGTTCGCGATAGAGACGGTGCAGGGACTGCTCCAGGCGCATCAACTCCCCGGTGGAGAGCCGGGGGATCGCGGCTTCGATTTCAGCGAGCGTGCTCATGCGGTGAAAAATAACACCATCGGCGCGACCCATTCAAGTCAGCATCACGCTTTACAACTCCACCCACGCCTTCGTCTCCGCCGACTTCACCGCCGCGTCGGTCACTTCCTGCATCCGCGCGCCGTCGTGGAAGGTGACGCTGCACGCGCGCTGCTCGCGGATGGCGCTCACGAACTCCACCGCCTGATCGTAGCGGAACGAGATCAGCGGATCGCCCACGCCAGGATCGCGCGGCGAACCGGGCCACACGTGGAACTCGCGCGGGATCGGCAGCGCCTTCAGGCCCGGCCCGCCGACCTTGCCGAACTGCAACTCATTCCAGCAGCCGGTGGTGAAACTGAAGCTCGCCTCGCTGCCGTTGATCTCCACGCGGTCGGGGCTGCGCCAGCTTTCGTTCACGCCGCTGGCGAGCTTGGAACTTTCCAGCACGCCGCTCGCACCGTTCGTGAACTCCGAAAGAATCGCCACCCAGTCATCCGTGTCGTTGGGAGCGCCGCCGCGGACGGGCGTGAGCGTCATCAGATTCGCCACGAGCCGCTTCATCGGGCCGACAAGGTGGTGCGCGAAATCAATCCGGTGCGAGAGCATGTCGCCGATCTCGCCGGTGCCGGCCATGCGCCGTTGCTGCCGCCAGCCGACGTTGCGCGTGCCCCAGTCCTGCAAGCGGCACGAGCGGTAATGATACGGCGTGCCGAGTCCGCCCTCGTCCACGAGATGTTTCAGGTAACGCATCGCCGGCACAAAACGGTAAGTGAACGCCGTCATGTGCCGCACGTTCGCCTGCTCCGCCGCCTCGGCCATCGCGCGCGCATCGGCAGCGTTGAGCGCGAGCGGTTTTTCAGAAAGCACGTGCTTGCCGCTCTTGGCCGCCGTGATGGCGATGGGCGGATGAAAAATGTTCGGCGTGGCGATGATGACCGCGTGGATATCGTCGCGCTTCACAATGTCCTCCCAGTTCGTCGAGGCAATGGGCGCGCCGGTCTGCTGGCGCGCGGCTTCGAGCGTGGCGGGGTTGGCGTCGCACAGCGCGGTGACCCTCACATCCTTGCACAGCGCGAGGCCGGGGAGGTGGTTTTGCAGCGAGATGCCGCCAGTGCCGATGATGGCGAAATTCAATGTGCTCATTTCAGAAATCGAACCGCGAGTGTGGTGAGACACTTGGCGACAACACGACACGACGCATTCATCAAAGGAAGCGAAGTTAATTGCTTAAACGGCCAAAGGCCTTATCGAACCCCACCTTGCACTCTTTGCAAAGTGGCACGCTTTTGGCGTCGTGTTCATCCAAGCTGTTTGCATAAGCGCGAGCGCAAGTAGGTTGAGTGCATCTCGGCACACCGAAAATGAAACCTGCGGAACTCAAAGCCTGTTTTAATGCGCGCTGTTTTAGCCGCTCCTGCTTGGGTGGCAAATCTACAACTGCGCTCGTGTATCGAAGATAGGACATAACCCCGCAGTTAATGACGGCTGATGCGGTGCCGAACACGTAGCGATTATTGTTCGCATACAAATCAAACCTCGCAATGCCAAGATAACCCCGCTGTTTTTGGGCAGAAACTCCACGGACTTGACGAAGTAATTCCAGTAGGTCGTCCGCGTTCCACTGGCTCCCCAGTTTCCGAGATACAGCCAATTCGCTTTCAAATCTTTTCAGCCCCTCTTTGTTGGTAATCGACAGCATGGCTTCCCGCACTATTTCAAAGACTGCCTCGTTGTTACTCAAAGTGCGCGGGCGGGTCTTCAACTTCTGCCACATGAGTTGGAAACTTGGGTCGTTTGTGTTTCTTTCCAACATCGGGCGAAACTGGTTAGCGAATAATTGCACATGATCTCGAGTGGGTTCTGGAAGCTTTTGAGTGGAAAAACGGAACACGACAGGAATATCCAAAGTCGCTTGCAAATCTTGGCGCAAACTTTGTAGCAACCAACCATCAACTTCCCCAACCGGCACCAGCGCCAAGGCAAATCCTGTGGACGGCCAAGGCTCAGAATCTGAAAGCCTCATCTCTCGCTTTTCGCCTAGGATTTCGGACGCATCTAGAATCAATGAATCTGTTTCAGCCTCATTCAACACTGTCTGCGCCTTTTGCTTCGCCAGTTCACTGTTCCCGCTTTTTTGCAGAAGTTTGGCGCATACAAGCTGTTCGTTCAACCGCCACGGAGCGTGCTGGAGCGCAATTTGAAAATACTTCAATGCCTGATCATCTTGCGAACATTCAACGAACTGACGGGCAACTTCAAACACTGGCTCAATTTTTTGACGAATCTCAATGTTGTCAGAGAGTGATAGAACTTCATCCGCTACGGCCTTCAAATCTGACAATGATTTTGAAGTTATATTTTCCGTGGATGCCTCACCGCCTTTTGTCTGCTGGGCTTTGACGTTACAAGCGACAAAGCCCCACAGCATAATAGCCGTTAAGAAGTTGACACTGGCAAAGCTGACTTTCATGTGCGAACCCTACTTGCTGGTGCTGACGCTGCCAAGCACAGACACGGTCACACCTTCACCCAACGCCGCGACGTTGCCGACTTCTCGACGGCGGCGAGCACGCGCTCGTTTTGCAAGCCGTCCTCAAACGTCGGATGCACGCTCCGTCCGTTCACCACGGCGGCGATGAAATCCGCGAACGTGTTCACAAATGTGTGCTCGTAGCCGATGATGTGGCCGGGCGGCCACCAGTTCTTCGCGTAGGGATGCACTTCGCAGTCGCCGACGAGGATGTCCGTGAAGCCACGCCGATGCGCGGGCGCGTCGGTGCTGAAAAACTTCAGGCGGTTCATGTCCTCGAAGTCGAAGAACAGGCTGCCCTTCTCGCCGTTGATCTCGAAAGTGATGTTGTTCTTGCGGCCCCGGGCGAAGCGCGTGGCTTCGAGATTCGCAATCGCGCCATTCTTGAACCGCCCAATCCAGCTCACCGCGTCGTCCACGGTGACTTTGCCGAACTTCGCGCCGGCCTTGGTGTCGCGGCCCGACTCGCCGCCGTCGGGCAGCGGACGCTGTTTTACAAACGTCTCCATCAGGCCGCAGACTTCGGTGATTTCGCCGACGAGGTGGCGGCCCAGGTCAATGATGTGCGCGTCAATGTCACCGTGCGCGCCGGAGCCGGCGATTTCCTTCTTGAGCCGCCACGTGAGCGGGGAGCCCGGATCGGCGAGCCACTGCTGCGCGTAGCGCGCGCGAAAGTGGTAGATGCGCGAACCCAGCTCGCCGTTCTCAATCATCTGCTTCGCCAGCGCGACGGCGGGGATGCGGCGGTAGTTGTGGCAGACCATGTTGACCACGCCGGCTTTTTTCACGGCGGCGACCATCTGCTTTGCCTCGGCCAGCGTGCGCGAGAGCGGTTTCTCGCACAGCACCGCCTTGCCGGCACGCGCGGCGGCGATGGCGATTTCCGCGTGCGTGTCGTTGGGCGTGGTGATGTCCACGATGTCAATGCGCGGATCGGCGACCACCGCGCGCCAGTCGTTTTCCGCACGCTGCCAGCCGAAAATGTCGCGGGCCTTCTCCACTTCCACCGCGTTGCGCCCGCAGATGGTGGCGAGTTCGACGCGCGCGGGCAGTTCGGGGAAGAAGCGGTTGACCTGCCGCCAGGCGTTCGAGTGCGCCTTGCCCATGAAGCGGTAACCAATCATGCCAACGCGGAGAGTCTTGATCATGGGGCGGTGATAGCAGACCGGCGGAGTGCTGGAAACGAAAAGGAGCGCGCCTCAACCCGAAAACCGAAGCGGAATCGCCGCAAAGAACGCAAGGCGATGCAAAAAGAAGCCATGCCGGATCAGGTTCCCCGCTGTTTTCAGTGGAATGCGCAGGAGTTCTCCGCTTCAAGTCCTCCCCGGCGTTTGATGCCGCCGAAAGCCGCGAAGAACTTTATTTCCCGGCCTTCGCGCCGAGGTGCTTCAGGAGGAAACCCACGGGTGACTTCTCGTCGCCGCCGCCCTTCACTTTGCCTCCGACCACGAGCACGCACGGCACGCCGGCTTCATCGCAGCGCTTCTTGACGGCCTCGGAGTGCTTCGGGCTGTGGTTGGTGTCGCCGCGGTTGGCGAGCGCATCGTGATGGTCGCTCGCGGCGAGCAGCACGGGCGGGTCGTCCGGCGAGATGAGGCCGAGCATGTCCACGTCGGCGCGGAGCTTCCGGCCCTGCTCGGTCTGCAACTCGTCGAGCGTCTTCAGCCCGTAGAATTCCGGCCAGCTTTCCTGCGGGTAGAACTGCATCGCCTCCTTGCTGCCCAGCACGGCCTCCCATTTCGTGATGTCGTAAGTCGCCTGCCCCGCCGTGGACGCGGCGGCCACCAGCCGCGTGGACTCGCGCAGCACCGGGTCGCTGCTCTTCGGATCGGCGAGGTCGTCGTGGAACGCGAGCCAGAGCGACGTGCCCGCGCCCGCCGAGCCGCCGAAGGTTGCGACGCGCGTCTTGTCGAAGTTGTAGTCCTTCGCCTTTGAGCGAAGAAATTGAACCGCCCGCGCGCAGTCGCGCAGCACGGTGTTGATGCTCGCCTCGGTGCGGAAGCGGTAGTTGATGGCGGCGAAGGAAACCCCGGCGTCGAGGCACTGCTTGAGCGCCGCGCCGCTGGCCGAACTCTTGTCGCCCCCGACAAACCCGCCGCCGTGGATGAACACCACCAGCGCCGTCGGCTGGCCGGATTTCGCGAGCCAGAGGTCGAGCTTGTTGTTCGGATGCGAACCGTAGCTCACGCCGGCGAAGTCGGGCTTCGGCAAATCGCCTCCGCGCCTGGCCTTGGCGGGCTTGGCGTTCGCCGGATTTTTCTCCGTCGAAGCAACGGCGGGCGCGGCCTCCGGCGCGGGCGCGGAAGGATTTGATTCGCCGCCCCGCAATTTCCGCAGATGCGCGCGCGCCTCCTCCAGCGTGAGCTTGCCGTCCTTGTTTGCGTCGGCCTCGGGGTAGCGCTGGAGCGCCTTCTGAAGCTGCTCCTCGGTGAACTCGCGTTGCGCGGCGAGCGCCGGAACACCTGTGGCGAGCAATGACAGCGCCAGCGCGAGGCCGAGTGAAATCGGGTGTTTCATTTGGATTTGTTCTTCTTCTTGCCCTGCTTCTTCGCGCCACGGTCGGGGAACCACTTGGCCTCCACGTTGTCCGCGTTCCACTTGTCCCACGCGGCGGCGAGCTGCTTCACCTTCTCCGGCTCCTTCGCCGCGAGGTTGTTCTTCTCGCCGATGTCGGCCTTGAGGTTGTAAAGCTCCGCGCCGTCCATGCTGGCCTTCGCGTTGCGCTCCAGCCCGACGCCCTCCATGCCCGCGCCCTTGACGAGCTTCCAGTCGCCCATGCGAATGGCCACCTGCTGGCCGAAGCGCCAGTAGAGCGCCTCGTGCGGCGCGCCGGATTTTTCGCCGGTGAGGTGGGGCAGCAGGTTCACGCCGTCAAGCTTCCACTCGGGCTTGATGGCGACTCCGGCGGCGGCGAGCGCGGTGGGATGAATGTCGAGCTGGATGACGGGCCGGTCGTCCACCTTGCCGGTGGGAATCTTCCCCTTCCACTGCACCATCCACGGCACGCGGACGCCGCCCTCCCACGTTTGTGATTTGAAGCCGCGCAACGGGCCGTTGCCGGAAGTGGTCGAAGGCGTCGGGCCGCCGTTGTCGCTGAAGAAAAAGATGAGCGTGTTTTCCTCCTGCTTCAGCTCGCGGAGTTTTCCGAGCACGGCGCCGATGGCATCGTCCATCGCCGACTGCATCGCGGCGTAGGTGCGGCGTCTGGTGTCGGTGATGGACGCGAAGCGCGCGAGGTATTTGTCGGTCGCTTCGAGCGGGCCATGGACGGCGTTGAAGGGCAGGTAGCAGAACCACGGCTGGCCCTTGTGTTTCTCGATGAAATTCACCGCTTCGCGCCCGAAGGCCTCCGTCGTGTAGCCGCCGGTGTCCGTCGTCGGCGTCGTGCCGCGAAGAATCGGATTCGCCTTGTCGCCCGCCGCGTCGAGATACGAGTGCGCGCCGCCGAGGAAGCCGTAGTATTCGTCGAAGCCGCGCTGGAGCGGATGAAACGGCGGCTCGTAGCCGAGATGCGATTTGCCAAACCAGCCCGTCGCGTAGCCCGCAGCCTTGAGGCGGTTGGCGAGAGTTGTTTCCTTGAGCGAGAGGCCGAAGTTTTTGTCCGCCGATTGCGCGGGGCCGGGATTGAACTCGTGGCCGAAGCGCGTCTGATAGCGGCCGGTCATGAAACCCGCGCGCGTGGGCGAGCAATACGGCCCGCTCACGTAGCCGCTGGTGAAACGCACGCCGCTCTTCGCGATGGAGTCAATGTGCGGCGTGGGAATCTGCTGGGTGAAACCCTGGCAGCCCAGCTCGCCCCACCCCAGATCATCGGCGAGGATGACGAGGATGTTGGGCCTGGGCGCGGCCTGGGAGAAGCCGGCAGCGGAGATCAAAACGGCAATGAGCAGCCGGGCGAGGAATCGGGTTGTTTGCATATTGGGGGAAAGACGGCAGGCGGTGGCGGCAAAGTTACGACGCAATCATCGCCCCGCACGCATCCGTCGTGTTTTCAACGCGCCACCGCGCCGGGACTGGGTTTTGATTTCAGCCCGGCGCTGTTCACGGCGATGACACGATACTCGTGCCGCTCGCCCGGCTTGACCACCTGATCCGTGAACTTGAAATCCAGCAGCGGCTCCACCGGCGTGTCGCCGTAGCTCATGTTCTGAAAAAGCGGGCGGCCGAATTTGTTTTGCGGCTTGTCGGGAAACTGCGCGAGATCCTTCCCGTCGCGCAGGATGATGAACGCCTTCAGTCCGCTCTCGAAATCCACCTCGGCATCCCACGTCAGTTCCACGCCATCCGATTTCGCGGCGGCCTTCACGTTCGTTGGCGCGGGCGGAGGTGTGGCGTCTTCGGTCGCGCCGTATTTGACGTATTGCTCCCACGCCTTCGCGACGCGCTCGTTCGGCAGCCAGCCTGCCTCCTTCACATCGTGCGCGAACTTCGCCGCCGGCTGCGCCTCGTCGCCGCTCATGTCCGCGAGCCACGCCGTTTTCAAATCCACCGGCTTCAGCGGTTGGCCGACGCGCGCGGGAAGACGCATCGCAAGGCATGCATCAAAAAACGGGATCGCGAGGTAACGCGCGTCGCCGCACTCGTGACCCGTGCGCGGATCGGGCGCGAACCCCGCCGGGGCACCGTGCTCGCGCCAGAGCTTGAACATCGCGCGGTCGGCGACGCGGGGCGGGCCATGGCGCGGGTCGTTCTCCTCCTTCACACCGCCGTTGAACATGAGCGGCACCTGATAGACGGCGGGCGTGAGCTGCGGCACGGGAATCTCTCCTTTCGTCCACGCCCCGTAAGCCGAGCCGGATCGGAACCAGATCGCCACGATGCGCTCCGGGTGCAGCGTCAGCATCAGGCTCGACCAGAAGCCCCCGCCGGAATGGCCCCACAGGCACCAGGGAACCTTGTCGAGTTCAGGATGGCCGGATTGTTTGGCGAAATCGGCGAGCGAACGGAGAAAAGTTTTCTCCGAGCCATTGCGCGGATCGCACCAGAGGCGGCAGTTGTCCTTCTCGCCCATTTGATACGACGGCACGAGCAGGGCGCAGTCCCATTTCTTCGCCAGCGCCTGCCAGTGCAGATCCCTCGCGCCCGGCACCGCGCCCTTCCACGAGCCGACGCCGCAGCCGTGCTGGTGAACGATCACACCGCGCAGCGTCTTCACGCCGTCGGGAATCCACATCCGATACACGACGTCGTAGGCGAGTTCGTTGGTGTTCTTCGAACCGGGGTAGGTCACTTCAAAGTAATTCCCCGCTGCGAAGGAAGCGGAGGAACCGGCGAGGGCGAAGATCAACGCAAGGGCAAACGGGCGGCGCAAAATGGATTTCATGGTGCAGAAGATTGCCATTGGGTTTGGAAAATGAACACGCGGAAATTATTGGAGCACACGGCAATCAAAACGGCGGAGGGCCACCGCAGTCCAAGACGCTGGCGCGAGACACACGGAGCCATGAGTCGCGTCAGCGTCTTGGACTGCGCCAGCCCTCTGGCGCTTTTCCGATCCCGTCACTTGCCCGGGCCGGTCTGTTTCCACTCCTCGAAAATCTTCGCCATCGTCTGCACACGCCCGGGCTGCTGCTTCGCGAGGTTGTTCAGTTCCGTGCGATCCGCGGCGAGATCGTAGAGTTCCCACGGGCCGTTCTTGCCGGAGACAAGTTTCCACTGATCCACACGCACGGCGCGGCTGCCGGAGGTCGCCCAGCACAGTGACTTGTGACCCTCGCGCCCGCCGCCTTTCAACACCGGCAGCAGGCTGCGGCCCGCGAGCGGCCGCACCTGCCGGCCGTTGAACTCCGCCGGATACGCCACGCCCGCCACGTCGAGGCACGTCGCGGTGATGTCGGTGATGTGCGACAACTCAGTGGAAATCGCACCAGCCTTCGCCACCACACCCGGCCACCACGCGATGAGCGGTGAAGCGATGCCGCCTTCGAAGTTCGAGTTCTTGTGATCACGGAAGGGTGTGTTCGAGAGGTTGGCCCACGCCGGCCCTGCGGTGAGGAACGTGTCCGCCGGGCCGGGCATTACTTGGGGATTGTTGCCGATCTTTGTCGGCGTGCCGTCCGTCCGCCAGGTGCGGCCCGGTTGATCAAGCTTCGAGTTCATCGGCTGGTCGGATGCGCCATTGTCCGAGAGGAAAAGCACGAGCGTGTTCTTGTCCGCACCCGCGCGTCGCAGCGCTTCCATCACGCGGCCCACGCTTTGATCCAGCGAATCCACCTGCGCGGCGAACACAGCCATGCGCTCGGCTTCCCAGTCTTTGAAGTTCGCCTCGCTCCACGCCGACGCGCGCGAGTCGCGCGGAGCGAGTTTGGTGCTCGCCGGAATCAGCCCCTTCTCGATCAACCGCCGGTGCCGCTGAGCGCGCGCCTCGTCCCAGCCGAGCTTGCGGTAGAGCGCGCGATACTCCGCGATGTCGGCCGGCTTCGCGTGGAGCGGCCAGTGCGGCGCGTATTGCGCCATGTAGAGGAAGAACGGCCGGTCCTTCGCCGCCTCGCCGATGAACTTCACCGCGAAGTCCGTGATGAGGTCAGTCTTGTAACTGCCCTCTGCCGGAATCGGAAACGGCTGCCCGTCGCGGTAAAACTGCGTGTTGCGCACGTCCTTGAAATAATTTCCCGGCCCCGCGTGACCCGTGCTGCCGAGGTAGCGGTCCACGTATTTGCTGATGTTCGCCGGCTCGTGCCAGTTCTCCGCCGTCACCATGTCGAGCCGCCCGACCGCGCAGGTCGTATAGCCCGCGCGCTTGAGCAACTCAAACGCCGTCACGCAGCGGTTGTTCAGCAGCCCGGTCCAGCTCGTGATGCCGGCCTGGTGCGGATGCAGCCCCGTCATCAGCGCCGCGCGCGACGGCCCGCAGAGCGCGCAGTTGTAGAACTGCGAGAAGCGCATCCCGCCCGCCGCGAGCCGGTCGAGGTTCGGCGTCTGGATTTCGCCCCCGTAACAACCGAGGTCGGAGAATCCCATGTCGTCGGCGAGGATGAGGATGATGTTCGGACGAGGCGCGGGCGCGGCGTTCGCCGTGAGGGTCAAGGGGCAAAGCTCAACGGCCAGGAGAAGCGCCAGGCACCAGGCTCCAAACCCGGCGCGCATCGTCGCGGCATCCGCTTTCGGGGCTTTGCCGCTGGAGCTTCCCTTGAGCTTTGAACTTTGAACTTGGAGTTTCACAACAGGTGAACTTTCACTTCGCGTTGAACTCCCACCGCTGCGGCTTCGCGCCCTTGGCCGCGAATTCCACCCAGTCCAACTCCAGCGGCTGCGCGCCCGCAGGCAGGTAGAGGCGCGTGGTGCCGAGCAAACCTTTCACGGGCACTTCCACGGAGAGTTCCTGCCAGTCGCCCGCTGCCATGTTGAACGCAACAGACTTCGGCTCCGCGCCGGAGGCGGCATCGCCCATCCACTCGACTTTGCCCGCCCCGCCGGCGACGCTGCGAACGCGCAACTTCACCACGACCGGACCGGTGGTGCGGCCCATCGCGTGGCCAAGGAACGCGGCGCCGGCCTTGCCCGTGCCCGTCATCGTGAGGACGCCGTCCTTCACCACGGCGTCGCACTGCCGCGCCTTCCAGCCTTCGAGCGGATCGTTGGCGATCGCGGTGGCTTTCGGATTCGCGGGACGCGCAGCGGTTGGTTTGTAGGCTGGATTCGGACGCGGATACGTCGCGCCGGTGTCGGCGAGGAAGCCGTCAATGAGCGCGTCGAGTTCCTGCGCGCGCGCGGGCTGCGCGGCGGCGAGGTTCTTCGTTTCGTTCAGGTCATCGCGAAGATTGTAGAGTTCGAAGCGCGTCTCGTCGCCGGGCGCGAGGCCGAACCAGCGGATGAATTTCCAATCACCCGAGCGCACCCAGACGCCGCCTGCGCGACCGGGACTTTGGCCGTGCGGGAAGTAGTTGAAGAACGCCTTGCGGTCGAGGCCACCCTCGGACTTGAGCACGCGCGCGTAGCTCACGCCGTCCATCTTCTGCTGCGCCGGCTTCGGGATGCCGAGCAAGTCGAGCAGCGTGGGGTAAAGATCAATGTGCCCCACCACCGCGTCGCTCGTGGTGCCGGGCCTGATGTGGCCGGGCCAGGCCCACATGAGCGGCACGCGCGTGCCGCCTTCGTAGAGCGTGCCCTTGCCGTCACGCAGCGGCGTGTTGAGCGTGGGCGGCTGATTGCCGGCCCACTTCCGCCAGTCCGCGAGCGCCTCGCTCTTGCCCTTCTCCGCCTTCGCGGTCTTGGCGGTGTCCGGCACGTTGCTGTGGACATTGCCGCCGTTGTCGGAGTTGAAGACGATGATCGTGTTGTCGGCGAGGCCGTTCTTCTCCAGCGCGTCGAGGATGCGCCCGAAACATTCGTCCACGCTCTTGAGCATCGAGGCCATGATGGGGTTGCCCTGCACACCGCGCGGGTCCTTCTTCGACGCGAACGCCTTCGTGTATTCCGGCTTGTGCCCCCACGGGCCGTGGACGCCGTAGTTCCAGAGGTTCAGGAAGAACGGCCGGCCTTTGTTTTCGGTGATGAATTTCACCGCTTCGTCCGCAAGCCGGTCCACGATGTATTCGCCCGCCGGCCCGTCGGTGATGGTGCCGACTTTGTTCTGCCCGCGCGGCTCGCCCGTGGGCTTCACGCCGTAGGGCGAAAAATAATTTCCCGGCGGCCCCGGATCGGGATGGCAGTGAAACGCGACTTCAAAACCCTGCTGCTCCGGCCAGTGCGGCTGCGTGAGGCCGAGGTGCCACTTGCCGATGTGCGCCGTGCGATAGCCCGCGCCGCGCAACGCCTCCGCCAGCGTGTATTCGGACGGCTCCATGAAGTTCTTGCTCTCCGGCGTGAGCATCGGTGCGTTCGGCGCGGCGGTCTCGGGGAGGAACTTGTGCCCCGCCGGCTGCGGCGGCTGATGCCCCGTGGCGCTCGTGATGCCGTGGCGCGTGGAATACTTTCCCGTGAGCAAACTTGCGCGCGTCGGCGAGCACAGCGGCTGCGCGTAGGCGTCGGTGAAGCGCATCGCGCGCGGCGCGAAGCGGTCCATGTTCGGCGTCTCGTAATACTTCGAGCCATACGCACCGCAATCCATCCATCCCATGTCGTCCACGAGGAAGACGATGACGTTGGGTTTGCGAGCGGCGGCGGAGGTGTTTGCACAAAGAACGCAAAGGAGCGCAACGAGAGGGAAGATGTTTTTCATGTGCGAGTGAGTTTATTGCTTCGCCGCACTGGCCCGCCAGCTTTCCATCGCCTTCCTGAAATTCGTCGTCTGCGGGTCATCGGTCTTTTCCATGTGCGCGAGCAGCAGCGCGGCGAGGCGATTGATTTCCGCACGGTAATCTGCCTCATGGATGAGGTTCTGCCGCTCATCGCGGTCGGTCAGCTCGTTGAAGAAGGCGAGCGGCGTGCCGGTGGTGAACTGCCCGACACGCCCGGCGATGCGTTTGTCCTCCTGCGCGGCGGCGGCGAGCGCATTGTAGCTCAACCCGTTCATCGCCTCGACGCGGAAATGCGCGGTGCCGTCGGGCCAGGCGTGGAACATGAGCGCCCAGTCCTTCGTCCGCACACACCGTTGGGGAAAACTTTTCCCGCTGCTCACGGTGTTGACGTGCGTGATGACATGATCGCGCCCGTCCTGCTTCTCACCTCGCAGCAACGGCAGCCATGAGCGCCCGTCGAGTTGCTTGGGATGTCCAACACCAAGCAGGTCGAGCAACGTCGGGAGAATGTCCACGCTGCTGACAAACTCCTCGCGGCGCTGCGTTGCGCCCATGCCCGGCCAGCGCAGGAGCACCGGCGACCGCGTGCCGTTGAAATAAACCGTGGCCTTGGAAAACGGAAAGCTCATCCCGTGATCCGACATGAAGAGCATAATGGTGTCCTCGGCGCGGCCGGACTCGTGTAACGCGGCGAGGATGCCCTTGAAGGTCACATCGAGGCGGGCGATGGCGGTGAAGTATTGCGCGACTTCCTTCCGCACGAGCGGAATGTCCTCCAGGAACGACGGCACGGTGACTTCCTCCGGTTTGAACACGCGGAAGCCAGCGGCCTCCTTGGCGGCCGCGGCGGTTTTCTGCGCCTTCTTTCCACCCTTCTTCCTTTTCGCGGTCGCGTCGGCAGGATCGCCATCCGCGCTGGCCGGGAACGGCCGGTGCGGGTCGGTGATGTTGGCGTTGATGAAGAACGGTTTCTTCGCGTCCGCGGCGGCCTTGAGCAACTGATCCATGTGTTCGCGCATGAGCGGCGGATTCTTGCCGCTGCCGCTCAACTTGATGTCCCACGGGAACTCCGCGTCCGGCTTCATGTGCGGATGCTTGTCAATCACGCCGGTGAAATAACCCGCCGCCTTGAGCACGCTCGTGAGCGTGGGCGTGCCGGGCTTGATGGGATGAAAACCGAGCGCGCCGCTGCGATGCGGCACGCGGCCGGTCATCATCGCCGAGCGCGACGGCTGGCAGATGGGCGCGGTGACGTGGTTGTTGATGAAGCGGTGGCACGTGGCGGCGAACGCATCGAGCGCGGGCGTGGCACCGAGCTGGTTGCCCATCCAGCCGGGCGAATCCGCGTTCATGTCGTCGGCGGTGATGTAGAGCAGGTTGAGGCGCGGCGCGGCGGCGGCGGGGAGGTGGCCGAGAGAAACGAACAGGGCCGAAAGGATGAGGAATCGCTTCATAAACTGAATGCGGCTCACTTCGCTTCCGGGTTCGCACGCACGCCGGTCATCGGGTTGCGAATGACCGCGTCCCACGCGAGTTCCTGAAGCAGCTTGTTCAGCGCGGGGATGGCGAACTCCCTGTTCTGCTCCAGCTCCGGCGGCAGCGGCAGGCCGACGGGGCTGCGGCGGTAAATCACGGCGAAATGACAGTAGGCGGCGAGCACTTTGAGCGGCGGCGTGGCGTGGCCCCAGTCGTCGGCAAATAGCCGCCACTGCACCTTCAGCCCCGGCACGCGCATGGAGACGATCTTCTCGCGCAACGCGACGCTTGCCGCGCCGACGGGCACGACGACGAGCGCGTCCTTGCCGAGGCGCTGGTTGATCTCGCGGACGTGCGCCTCGATGTCGTGCTCGTAGCGCGCGTTCGCCTTGCGCAGCTCGGCGAGATCGGTGGCGTTATGATCCACCTTCTTCCTCGTCTCGAGCGGATACACCGGATTGTAGGCGTCGTTCGGCAGCCAGTATTCCTGGACGGTGATGCGGATGTTCGGGTTGTGCGCGAACGCGAGCTTCGCGAAGTTTTCAATCCCTTCATCCGGCAGCCAGATGGGCGAGAGCGTGAGCACGTCCACTTCACCGGCGGTGAGAAGTTTTTTCGAGTGGAATTTGTCCTCCGCCACCTCCCAGTGCTGGACCACGCGCGAGCCGCCGATGGAGGAAACGCCCGCGATCTTGTGCCCTTTGATGCCTGCCGACTCCGCCATGTCCGCGATCATGCGCGCCGCCCAGACGTGAAAGCTGTGTCCGCAGGTGAAGACGCGGAGACCGGCGGGCGGCGGCGCGGACGGCCTGGCCTTGGGTGCAGCCGCGAATGCCGCCCCCGGCAACAGGCCGTTTGCCAGCCCGGCAAACGTGCCGAAGGAAACTCCTCCCGCCGCCGTGAGAAAGTGGCGGCGGGAAACGATGGGAAGGACTTTGTTTTTCATGGGGTGAAGGTTGTTCCTCTTCGCCTATTACTTCTTCATCAGATACGCAAACAGGTCGCGCGTCTGCTCCAGCGTCAGCGCCTCCAGCAGGCCTTCGGGCATGAGCGAGAGCGGCGAGGCGGCGAGCGATTTGATGTCCTGCCGTGCGACTTTCGTCTGGTTGCCGAGCGGATCCATAATCGTGACGAACTGCGGCGTAGTCTCGGTCACGAGGCCGGTGATCGCCTGGTCGTCCTTGGTCGTGAGATTGAACGCGGTGAACTCCTCGCGGATGCCGAGGCTCGGATCCACGATCGCGGGCAGCATGAAATCAAGGTTGTCGCGCTCGTAGCCGGTGAGTTCGGGGCCGATCTTGCCGCCCTCGCCGTTGAAGGTGTGGCACGTGGCGCACACCGTCTTGAAAAGCTCCCGGCCCTTCGCGACATCCGCGCCGCCGCGGCTGATGGCGTAGCGGAGGTTTTTCATCAACTGCTCCTTCTGCTCGTTCGTCGCGCGCAGGCTGCCCCAGTGTTTCTTGATGAGCTTGTCCACCTGCGCGTCGCCGAGCTTCTGCATGGCCAGGAGGCTGTTGATGCTCACCTGTTCCTTCTTCAACTGGCCGCGGTCCACGAGTTCGAGGAGCGAGCGCGCCCAGTCCGCGCGGCTGCTCAACGCGCTCACGGCGGACGCGCGCACCTTGGAGCTGAAGCCGGGGAACAATTCCAGAATCGTCTGGCCGACTTCGGGCGAGTTGAAACGCGAGAGTGCCGAGAGCAGATCGAGCTTCGCCGTGTCCGCCTTCCCCTTCTTGAGCATCGCGGTGATCACTGGCACCGCCGCTTCAATGCGGCGCTCCGAGAGCAGTTCGAGGAAGCGCTTGCGGTCGGCGGCGCTGATCTTCGCGTCGGCGAGCGCAGCGACGGCGTCGGGCGCGGCGGGGGCGTGGTTGAGACGGAGCGCGAAACTCACGAGCGTCGGTGTGTGTGGACGCGTGTCCCAAACTTCGGCGACCTGCTTGGCGAGCGGCGCGGGCACGCTCGCGACGCGGTCGCCCTGAAGGCCGGCCTCCATGCCTTTCACCAGTTCGTCCACGAATTCCGGCCCCGGCGCCATCGCAAGCAACTGCGCGGCGGTCTTGAAATTCTCGTCCGTGCGCTCGGCGGTGTAGCGCTGCCCCAACCGCGACACGATGAACTTGCTGAAGATTGGCGTCTGCCAGAGCGGCGTCTCCTTGAGCATCGCGAGCAACGCGTCGCGGTCGCTCACGGCCTTGCTTTCGAGCGCCCACCACGTCAGCAGCGGGATGTGTTTGTCGTTCACGTCCTCGGCGCGGAGGAGCGACTCGTGGAGAATCGGCAGCGCGTTCACCCCCGGCAGGCGCTTCGCGGTGCTCGCCACCTGCACGCGCACCTGCGCCTCGGCTTCCCTGCGCGCAAGTTCCTGGAGCTTGTTCTGAATCGCGGCAGGCAGCGGCTTCGGCTGGCGCGTCGAACTGCTGTAGCGCGCGGGCGGATAGCGGTCGCCGAGCAAACGCACCGTCCAGTAGCGGATGAACTCGTCCTTGTGCTCCAGCGTTTGCAGCGCGACCTCGTCGGTGAAGCCGCCGCTCGCATTGAGCGCCCAGAAACATTCCAGCGCGAACTGCCCCGTGTTTTCTGCGACGAGCTTCTTCAACTTCGGCACGAGGCTCGCGTCCTTGCGGTCATGGAAAATCCGGATCGCTGTCTGGCGGAAATATTTGTTCGGCTCCTTCAGCTTCTCGATGAGCTGGTCGTTGGAAAGTTTTGCGAGGTCGAACGGTTTCATCCGCTTCGCGCCCTCGGCGGCTTCAAGCCGGTAAATGCGGCCATGCGCGCGGTCCCACGTGTCGCGCGGATCCACGTGCGTCAAGCGGCTGTCATACCAGTCCGCCATGTAGATGCCGCCGTCGGGGCCGACCTTCGTGTCCACGGGGCGGAACCACCGGTCGTCGGTCAGCACGAGCGGGTCAATGTCGTCGGTGCGATACGTCGAGGTGTCGCGCGACAGCTTCGCGGCCATGACGCGGTTCATCAGCGACATCGGCGAGATGAGATGGCCCTCAAGCTGTGGAATCGCGCCGCCCTCGTAGATGCACATCGTCTGCGTGAAGCGCGGCGCGTAGCCCTTGTGCGCCATGTGCTCGAAAAACCCGAACGAATACGGGTTCATCAGCGGGCCGTGCTTGCCCCAGGTCTTGCTGGCGGCGCTGCCCTGCGGGTAATGCATCCCGCGCGTGTCGCCGTGGTTCGTGCCGGAGAAGGCACGGCCCTTCGCGTCGAACTCCAGGCTGAACGTGTTGCCGCCGCCCTCGCCGAACACCTCGAAATCCCCCGTCGCCGGATGATAGCGCCAGATCGCCTGCCCGAGAAATTTCACGCCCTTGATCGTCGAGTGGCAGGTGCTGCCGTGCGCGCCGTAAAGCCAGCCGTCCGGTCCCCACGCGAGGCTGTTCGCGCCCGAGTGCGTGTCTTCGAGGCCGAAGCCGCTCAGCGCGACGGTCGGATCGCCGTCGGGAATGTCGTCGCGGTTCTTGTCGGGGTAAAACATCAGGTAGGGCGGATTGAGCACCCACACGCCGCCGCGTCCGGTGACGACGCTGCGGGCGATGTTGAGGTCGGGGAGGAAAGTCTTGTGCGTCTCGTAAATGCCGTCGCCGTCCTTGTCCTCGTGGATGGACACCTTGTCGCGGCCCTTGAAATGGTTCGGCGGCGGCGGCGGCACCTTGTCGAAGACGGCGCGCAGATACTCGTCATACTTCACAATCTTCAGCCCGGCGGGAAACGGATACTGGATGTATTGCACGACCCAGAGCCGCCCGCGCTCGTCGAAGTGCATATTGAGCGGCTGCGTGACCTCCGGCTCGTGCGCGACAACCTCCATCTTCAGGCCGGGCGCGATTTTGAAATGCTTGATCGTCTCCTCCGGCGTGAGCGGCTTCGAGGTGTCTTCGAGCGCGCCCTTGCCCTTGAAACTTTTCACGAAGGCTTCGAGCGACGGGTCCACGTTCGGCCCGCCGGTCTGCGCGGCGACGAAGCCTGCGCTCAAAATAATCAGGACGGTGAAGACGGGCAGACTCCGGGAGAGAATCCATGAACTGCGGTTCACGAGAGAGGCTTCGGCATCTGGACGCGGCGTTTGGTGTCCACGCTTTAGCGTGTCCCCGGTCGCCAGGCACCCTGAAGGGTGGACACCAAACGCCCGATCCACGGAAAGAGAGAGAGTTTTCATGGCAATGGAACAGTTGACGGGAAATTCATGCCCGAATTCGACTCCGCGCACAAGCAATGGAAATACGGAGCGCATCCGCGCACTGCCCCTGTAGCGCAGGCGTCCTCGCCTGCGGGTTCTGGCCGCGTCTCGCGGCCAGGCCAGGGACACGGGGCGCGGACGCCCCGCGAACCCGCAGCCGAGGACGGCTGCGCTACGAACGGAAGCAGCGTCCCCGGTTGCGCTCGAAAAAACGGAACCCTTGGGTGCAAACTTGCCAGCGCCCGCGCCAGTCCCTATTCTGCCGTCCATGACCACCACCGCCGAAGCCGCCGCGCGAAAGCCCGCCGCGCGCATCCCTGCCGCGAAAAGTTGGCGCGCCAACACCCTCGACTCGCCGCAGAACTGGTATCTGCCGCTCACCGAACGCTGCGTGACGGCCATCGCCGAAATGTGCGACGCCCTTCGCCCCCAGCCCAGGCCGGTGCAGGAAGTTCGCTGGAGCGACGCGCAGCGCGAAAGCCTGCGCGCGGATTTGGCCCCGGCGCGGGCGGCGCTGGAGGACGGGCGCGGATTTGTCATCCTCACATTTCCGGTCGAGCGTTTTCCGAAGGCGGAGTGGCCGCTCGTGTATTGGCTGACCGGGCAGTTGCTGGGCGAGCCGTTCGAGCAGAACGTGCAGGGCACGGTGCTCTACGACGTGACGGACAAGGGCCAGGACCTCACGAAGGGCGCGCGCTTCAGCGTGACGAATTACGAGAGCAGCTTTCACACGGACAATTCCTTCGGTGGCGACGTGCTCGACTACGTGGGGCTGCTCTGCCTGGAAGTCGCGAAGGCCGGCGGCGTGAGCCAGATGATGAGCGGCTACGCGGTGCATGACGAGCTTGCGCGCCATCATCCCGCCGAACTCGCGCTGCTCTGCCAGCCCTTCCATGTGGATCGCCGCGGCGGGCTGCGGCCCGGCGAGACGCCGACGGCGCATTTTCCCGTCATGCAGTGGGACGGCGGCGAACTGCTCCTGCGCTATCTACGGTTTTGGATTCAGGCGGGCCACGAGAAGGTCGGCCAGCCGCTCACGCCCGCGCAGGCCAAGGCGCTCGACACGCTGGATGAAGTGCTCAAGCAGCGCGACCTGATGGCGGAATTTTCCGTGAAGCCCGGCGACATATTTTTCATCAACAACCGCTGGCTGCTGCACAACCGGACGGCCTTTGAGGACTGGCCGGAACTGGAACGCCGCCGGCATCTGGTGCGGCTGTGGATAAAGAAGTAGCTGCAAGTGTCTAACCGGCCATGATTCCGTTGAGGGAGTTGACCATTGGCCCAGAAGTGTTCGGGTTGAGGTTATAATTCATTCAAGCAAGCGCGCGATCATGGTTGGCCTCCGGTGCCCCGCTTCTTTCCCAGCTCCTTCTTCAGCTTCGCCAGGGGCAAGGTGTTGATCACGTCGTCCTTCGTCAGCCAGCCTTTGCGCGCGATGCCCGCGCCGAGCCGCAGGAAGCCCGCGTGCTCCAGCCGGTGCGCGTCGCAGTTGATGACGCACTTCACGCCCTTGCCCTTGGCGTATTGCCAGAGCCGCCAGTCCATGTCGAAGCGGTAGGGGTTCGCGTTCAGCTCGATCCATGTGCCGGTCGCGGCGCAGGCGTCAATCACCGCGTGCTGGTTGAGCTTCTGCGCGTCGCGCTCGAGCAGCAGCCGCCCGGTCAGGTGGCCAATCATGTGGACAAACGGGTTTTCCGCCGCGCGAATGAGCCGCTTCGTGTTGTCCGCCTCGTCGCTGCCGGCCACGTGCAGGCTCGCGACGACGACGTCGAGTTCCGCGAGCAAGTCATCGTCGAAGTCGAGCCGTTCCTTCAGAACATCCACCTCGGTGCCGGTGAGCAGGCGGAAGTCGCTGCCTTCGTCGGCGTAAGTTTTGTTCACGGTGGCGACGGCCTTGAGCTGCTGGCGCAGCCGTGCGGGGTCGAGCCCGTTGGCCTGGAAGCTCGCGCGCGAATGGTCGGTGATGGCCCAGTAATCGCAGCCCAGTTCAGCCATGTGCGCGGCAATGGCTTCGAGCGTGTCGCGGCCGTCGCTCCAGTTCGAGTGGTTGTGCAGCGAGCCGCGCAGGTCAGTCCACTCGATGAGGCGGGGCAGTTCGTCCTTTTCGCCGGCCGTGAATTCGCCGTGGTCCTCGCGCAGCTCCGGCGGGATGTAAGGCAGGTCGAGCGTCTGGAAAATGTCCTCCTCGGTCTTGCACGGCACGAGCAGCTTCGGGTCGCGCGTTTCCTCCGTGGACTTGAACAGGCCGTATTCATTGAGCCGCAGGCCGCGCGCGATGGCCCGCTGGCGCATGACGATGTTGTGCTCCTTGCTGCCGGTGAAGTAGGCGAGCGCGAAGGGATACTCGGCGTCGCTCACCACGCGCAGGTCGGCCTGGATGCCGCCGGTGAGAATCACGCTGGCCTTGGTCTCGCCCTTGGCGCTGACGTTGAGAATGCCCGGCTGGCTGGTGAAAAATTCGATGACGGCGGCGGGCTTCTTCGACGACACGAGGAAATCAATGTCGCCGATGACCTCCTTGAAGCGGCGCACGCTGCCCGCCGTGCTGCACCGAATCACGTCGGGATGCCCGCGCAGGCTTTCGAGCACCGGCTCGGCCACAACGAGCGCCTGGCTCAAGTGGTGTTTGCTCGCGTAGGTGCGGCTGAACTGGATGCCTTCGAGGATTTTTGCCTGCGTCTTTTCGCCGAAGCCGTCGAGCGCGGCGACTTGGCCGGCCTGGCACGCGGCTTCGAGCTTTTCCACCGTGTCCACGCCGAGTTCGTCGTGCATCTTCTTCACCTTCTTCGGGCCGAGGCCGGGGATGCGGAGCATCTCGACGAGGCCGGGCGGCACGGAGGCCTTGAGTTCCTCGTAGTAAGGCAGCTTGCCGGTGGTGACGAGCGTGGTGATTTTCTCGACGAGCGCCTCGCCGAAGCCCTTGAGCTCGCCGAGGCGCTGCTCGGCGACAAGTTTTTCGAGCGGCTCGGCGAGGCCTTCGAGCGTGCGCGCGGCGTTCGAGTAGGCGCGCGTCTTGAAGGGGTTCTCGCCCTTCAATTCGAGCAGCGTGCCGATTTCCGTGAGAATCTCGGCGACTTTTTCTTTGTCCATGGCGGCAGGGTAGCAAAGGCGCGTTGAGCGAGGCCATTTTGAAATCGTCCGGCGGTGAATGATTTCAAACCAGCGGGAACAGTTTCGCCAGCAGCATCACGACGCCCAGCCCGGTCAGCCCCATCAGGCTCACCATCGGCGAAAAGGTCATCATGCACTCCTTCTCGGTGAAGCCGCTCATCTTGCAGATGACCCAGAAGCCGCTGTCGTTCATCCATGGAATCATCTTCGAGCCGCAGCCGATGGCCAGCGCGACCCAGAGCGGATGGAAGCCGAGCAGCTCCGGCGTCGCCATGCCGCCCACCACGCCGACGGCGGTGATCATCGCCACGGTGGCCGAGCCTTGCGCGATGCGCACGAGCGCGGAAACCGCCCACGCCAGCGGCAGGATGCCAATGCTGTAGGCCTCCGAAAGCTCCTGCACGCGCGGCCCGATGCCGCATTGCTGGAGCACGCCGCCAAACGCCCCGCCCGCCGCAGTGATGAGGATGATCGAGCCGGCCTCCTCCAGCGCCTTGTCCACGCGGCGGGTGAAGACTTCGCCGTGGTTGCGCCCCTGCCAGACGAGCGTGCCCAGGCCGATCAGCGCGGAAATGCCGAGCGCGACGTTGGCATCACCGAGCGTGCGGATGAGCGAGACCAGTCCCGGCGGCCACGAGGCGATGGTCTGCCTCCATTCCGGCGAATCCAGCGGCGTGCTGGCGCTGATGAGCAACACGGGCAGGACGATGGGCAGCGCCGCCAGCCAGAACGGCGGGAGTTCCTTTTCATCGCGCTGAGAAAGTTTTTCCAGATCCGCCAACGGGGTATGCGCGCTTTCCCGCAGCGGGATGTCGAAGCGGCGGTTCACCCAGTGCGCGAAGGCCCAGCCCACGCCCGCCGTCACGGCCCCGACCACGCAACCGCCGAGGATCATCAGGCCCATGTTGACCTTCAATTCGGCGGCGACAAAGAGCGGCCCCGGCGTCGGCGGCACCAGCGAATGCGTCATCGTCGCGCCGGCGATGATGGAGAGGACGTAGAGCGTGTAGTTGCGGCCCGTCCGCAGGCGCAGCGCCTTGCCGAGCGGGATCATCAGCAGGAACACCGTGTCAAAAAACACCGGGATGCCCAGCAGGAATCCGCTCGACAGGAACGCCAGCGGCGCGCGCGCCTCGCCCAGCAGGCGCAGCGTCGTGCGCACGATGCGGTCGGCCCCGCCGCTATCGAGCAGGCATTTGCCCACGATGGTCGCGAGCGCCACAAGCACGCCGATGCGCCCGGCGGTGCTGCCGAACTCGCGCGTGACCCGCTCGATGGCGGGCTGCCCGGCGACCTTTTGCGCCGCCTCGGGGGAAAGTTTCTTGCTGATTCCGTGCTGGACGATGGCGGCCGCCGGCGTGAGCGCGGCGACGAGGAGCGCGCCGAGCACGAGCGCGAGGAAGGCGTGCAGGCGCAGGGCGAGGATGCCGCCGAGCACCACGACCATCCCGAAAAATAAAATCCACAGCGGATCCATGCGCGTTTCGCCTTCGTGGGAGACGGGCGGATTGTTTCGGGACGCCCGCGGCTTGTCGAGTCATTCCCGGTTGCGGGGCAGCCGTGGGGAGCACAATGGGGCTGTCTGGCTTTACAGCGCGCGGCGCGCGGGGCTAGGCTTCGGCGTGCGCACCATCTACCTCGACTACAACGCGACCACGCCGCTGGACCCGCAGGTGCGCGAGGCGATGCTGCCGTTCCTCGGCGAGGTCTGGGGCAACCCGTCCAGCGTGCATCACGTCGGGCGGCGGGCGCGGGCGGCGCTGGACGACGCGCGTGACCGTGTGGCGGTGGTGTTCGGCAGCAAATCGAGCGAAATCGTCTTCACCAGCGGCGGCACGGAGAGCAACAACCTCGCGATTTTTGGCACGGCGCGGCTGATGCGCGACAAGGGACGTCACCTGATCACTTCGGCGGTCGAGCACCATGCGGTGCTGCACTCCTTCGAGCATCTGGCGCGCAAAGAAGGCTTTGAAGTCACCTATCTGCCGGTGGATTCGACCGGGTGCGTGGCGGTGGAGTCTTTGGCGGAAGCGATTCGCAAGGACACCGTGCTCGTCTCCGTCATGGCCGCGAACAACGAGGTGGGAACCATCCAGCCCGTCGCGGAAATGGGCGCGTTCTGCCGCGAGCGCGGGGTGTTGTTTCACACGGATGCGGTGCAGTGGTTCGGCAAGGAGCCGTTTGCGTCCATCCATCAGTTCAACGCGGACTTGGTGAGCGTCTGCGCGCACAAACTTCACGGGCCGAAGGGGGCGGGCGCGCTGTTCATCCGTTCGCCGCTGCATCCCGACCCGATTCTTTTCGGCGGCGGGCACGAGAACGAGCGCCGGGCGGGAACGGAAAATCTGGCGGGAACAGTGGGCTTCATGCGGGCGGCCGAGTTGTTTGTGAAGAATCCCGTGTTTCCAAAGGAACCGCTGCTGAATCTGTCGCACGGGTTGCTGAAACAATTGGACAGCATGGATGGAGTTTCCTTTCGCGGCTCGCGGGCAGCGCGTTTGGCGAACACAGTTTCCTTTTCGGTCAAGGGTTTGGACAGCATTGCCCTGCTGGCCGGACTGGATTTGGAGGGAGTTTGCGCATCGAGCGGTTCGGCGTGCTCGGCGGGGTCGCTGGAGCCGTCGCATGTCTTGAAGGCGATGGGCGTCGGAGAGCAGGAGGCAAACTCGCTCGTCCGGTTTTCGCTGGGTCGAGAGACTACACGCGTAGACATCGAAGCCCTCTCCGCCATCCTGCCCAAGGTCATCCGCCGGGCGAAAGGCACGGAATAACCCCGGCGACGCCTGCCAATAACATTCCAACAATGTGAACTTCCCCGACTTCACTCCGCTTCACCCGGCTCTGCGTCGGCCCTGTCACCAGTCCACCAGCCATTGTGGCCCCGGCCCGGCTTGACACCGTGAGTTGTTTTACTTATTCACAGCCCCTAATAAGAGTGGATTTTGTCGCGAATTGAATCTATCAATAGCCCCCATGAAAATCACGATTGCCAAAGAGCAACTCATCAATGGCCTTCAGGCTGTCCAGAACGTCGTCAGCACGCGCACCACGCTGCCCGTGCTTTCCAACGTCCTCATGAAGGCCGAGGGCGGCCGGCTTGAGCTTACGGCCACGGATCTCGACGTGACGGTTTCGTGCTCGGTCGAGGCGCAAGTGCACAAGGCCGGGGCCTGCACGCTGCCGGTGAAGCGGCTGTTCGGGATCATCCGCGAGCTTCCCACCGCCGACATTGATCTGGACGTGGACGACAAGAACATCTGCAGCCTGCGCGCTGCCGCGTCGTTCTACAAAATCCACGGCATTTCCGCCGAGGAATTTCCCCCGCTGCCGAAATTCAAGGAGAACAAGAAGATCAACCTCGCGCAGGACAAGCTCAAGCTCATGCTGCGCCGGACTTCGTTCGCCATCTCCACGGATGAGACGCGGTATGTCCTGAACGGCATCTTCTTCACGCTGAAGGAAGACAAACTCACGATGGTCGCCACCGATGGTCGCCGGCTGGCGATGGCCGAGGAGGAGATGTCCAGCGTCTGTCAGGGCGACTTCATAGTTCCAACCAAGGCCATCAACGAACTTGGCCGTCTGCTCCAGCCCACGGGCGACGTGGAGATCAAGTTCACCGACAATCAGGTCTCCTTCACCATGACGAAGGACAGCAATCCCGGCGTGCTGCTGATTTCCAAGCTCGTCGAGGGCAATTTTCCCAACTACAAGCAGGTCATCCCCGCCGAGGCCAAGGAGCGCATCACGCTGCTGCGCGAGGAGCTTCAGCAGGCGCTGCACCGCGCGGAGCTGATGACCAGCGACAAGTCCAACTCCGTCAAGCTGGCCTTCAGCAAGGACAACCTCGCCATCACCGCCAACACCCCGGATGTCGGCGAGGGCCGTGAGAGCATCGCCATCAATTACAAGGGCAAGGAATTCGCCATCGCCTTCAACCCCGGCTACCTGCTCGACCCGCTCAAGGCGCTGGAAACCGACGAGGTCTATCTTGAATTGATTGACGAGTTGAGTCCCGGCGTCGTCCGTGTGAACGGCCCGTTCCTCTATGTGCTCATGCCGATGCGGATGAGTTGAGCAGGCGGAATCCATTTCCCGACAAGAGAGGCAGGCAACAGGCCTGCCTCTTTTTTTCTGAAACACAAACCGGCTGAAGCACGCCGCGCACAAACACGTCTGAAGAAGCACGCAAATGCCGCTGCTCGAAATCTCCCAGCTCAAGAAGGCGTTCCTCGCGCCCGACGGCAGCCGCCACACCGTCGTGGACGTGTCCGCCTTCGCGCTGGAGGAGCGCGCACAGGTCGCCTTGAGCGGCGAGAGCGGTTCGGGCAAGACGACGTTTCTGAATCTCATCGCCGGCATTCTCGCGCCGGACAGCGGCGGCATCCGGCTCGCAGGCCGGGAAATGTCCGCGCTCAACGAAGCCCAGCGCGACCGCCTGCGCGCCACGACGATTGGCTACATTTTCCAGACCTTCAATCTGCTCCAGGGCTACACCTGCCTGGAAAACGTCCTGCTCGGCATGAGCTTCGGCCCCGGCGCGAACCGCGTGTTTGCCGAGGCGTTGCTCAAGCGCGTCGGGCTGGGTGACAAGTTGAACCACCGACCGCGCCAGCTTTCCACCGGCCAGCAGCAGCGCGTGGCCGTCGCCCGCGCGCTGGCAAACAAGCCCAAGCTCGTGCTCGCCGACGAGCCGACCGGCAACCTCGACCACCGCAACGCCCGCGAGGCGCTCCAGCTCATCCGCGAGGCGTGCCGCGAAAACGGCGCGGCCCTGCTGCTCGTGAGCCACGACCGTGAAGTGCTCGCGCAGTTCGAGAACGTGCAGGAGCTGCACAAAATCAACCGCGCCGCTGTCGCGGAAGCTCAATAGGCGATGAAAACCATTCTCGCGGGAATTTTGCTTGTTACGCTTGGATTGATTGGCGAATCCACTGCTGCCGAATCCACGAAAGCATCCGATTACTTCCCACAGAAACGACAAGCTGAACTTGCGGTTGCCGCAGAGAAGGGGCAGACGAGTAAAATAAACACGCTGCTTCAGGCGGGGGCGGATGTTAATGCCCGAGGGAAGGACGGCATGACCGTTCTGCTTTGGTGTTATTTGAAGCAAAACAAAAAAGGATTTGCGTGTCTGCTGGAGCACGGTGCCAATCCCAACGCGCAAATGGAGAACGGAGCCGCAGGGTTGACAGAGAGCATGGCCCTGGCCGGAAGATCCGTAATGTCTTTCACAGCCAAGGATAGAGATACTTGGTATTTAGAGACAACTCTGAAATATGGAGGCGACCCGAACCTTCTCAATCCCGTCAATAAAATGACGCCAATTTTTGAAGTTTCTTACTCTATAAGGCCAGAGCAGTTGAACAATTTGAAGATTCTCATTGCCGCAGGTGCCAAATTGAACATTCGAAACGAGAATGGCTACACTCCACTGATATTCGCAGCGATGAATAACCGATATGACATGGCGTTTGCTCTGCTGGAGGCAGGTGCTGATCCGAGCATAAAGGATAAACATGGTCATACGATTGTCTACGACATAAACAGATCTGGGCCGCGTCTTGATCCTAAATACTGGGGGTATCCGTGGTTTCTCAAGGTCATTGACGTTTTGAAGGCCAAGGGACTCAACATGGAGGAGGGCAAGACCTCAAAATGAGGCAGCCAACAGCATGACCCTCTTCCACATCGTCCTCCGCAGCCTGCGCCAGCACGCGCTCTCGACGGGCATCACGGCGGCGAGCATCGCGCTCGCGGGCGGCCTGCTCATGTCCGTCTGGATCGTGAAGGAGCAGTCGCAGAAGGCCTTCACCGGCGTGAACGCGGGCTTCGACGCCGTGCTCGGCGCGCGCGGCGCGAAGCTCCAGCTCGTGCTCAACGCCGTCTTCCACCTCGAAGAATCGCCCGGCAACCTCGCGTGGCAGGACTTCCTCGACATCCAGAAAAGCCCCGCCGTGCTGCTCGCCGTTCCCATCGCCGTCGGCGACAACTACCACGGCTACCGGCTCGTCGGCACGACGACGAACCTGTTCACCGAGGTCGAATACCTGCCCGGCAAGCGCTATCGCGTCACCGCGCCGGGGCGGCCGTTTGAAGCCGGTTACACCGAGGCCGTCGTCGGCAGTTTCGTCGCGCAACGGCTGGGGTTGAAGGTGGGCGATGAGTTTCATCCGTTTCATGGATTGATTTTCGACGAGAAGAACCAGCACGCGGAAACCTACGTCGTCACCGGCATCATGGAGCCGTCGAACACGCCCGCCGACCGCGTGATCTGGATTCCGCTCGAAGGCATCCAGAACATGAAGGGCCACGATGCGAAGTCGGCGGCAGACATCAGCGCGGTGCTCATCAAGCTCAAGTCGCAGATCGCCGGGCGCACGCTCGAACTGCTCTACAACAAGCAGGGCAACCGCCTGACGTTCGCCTGGCCCATCGCGCAAATCATGGCGCAGCTCTTCGACAAGATCGCGTGGTTCGACCGCGTGCTGGCGCTGGTGTCGTATCTCGTCGCGCTCGTCGCCACCGCCTCGGTGCTCGCGAGCATCTACAACTCGATGAACGAGCGCCGCCGCGACATCGCCATCCTGCGGGCGCTTGGCGCGCGGCGGCACACGATCTTCTGCACGGTGGTGCTGGAGGCCGCCGCCATCGCGGCCCTCGGCATGGTCGCGGCGTTCGTCATCTACGGCGGGATTCTGTCCGTGGTGGCAAAAGTCATCCGCGCGCAAACCGGCGTGGTGCTCGATCCGTTCGCCGTGCATCCGATCCTCCTCTGGACGCCGCTGGCGATGATCGGCATGAGCGCGCTGGCGGGAATTGTGCCGGCCATCAAGGCGTATCGCACGAACGTGGCGGAGAATCTCACGCCAGTGTCGTGAGCATCGCTGCGAGCAGGGAAATTTCGCCCCGCTGGCCGCCGGGCCGAAGAAATCGCTTTCCAACGGCGCGGGAATTGAAAAGGGTTCCCGTCAGCAACGTCCGACCACAACATGAACATGAAACATCTTTTTCTCACGACGCTCATTCTCGCGGGCGTCACCACGCAGGCCGCTGAAGTCATCGAGGCCGACATCGTCATCTTCGGCGGCACCTCCGGCGGGGTCGCCGCCGCCGTGCAGGCCCGGCGCATGGGCAAGAGCGTCGTCATCGCCGAATGGTCGCGGCATCTCGGCGGACTCACCACCGGCGGACTCGGCGCGACGGACATCGGCAACAAGGGCGTCATCGGCGGCATCGCGCGGGAATTTTACGAGCAGATTGCCACGCACTACGCCAAACCCGAGGCGTGGAAATGGGAGGAGCCGAAGAAATCCGCCGCCCTCGGCTCCGGCCAGGAGCGCGGGGCCGACCCGCTCGTCGCGAAAACCGGCAGGCCGACGAAGTGGACGTTCGAGCCGCACGTCGCGATGGGCATATACCGCAAGTGGCTCGCGGACGCGGGTGTGCCGGTCTATTTCGGCCAGCGGCTTGCCAGCGTGAAGAAGGACGGCGCGCGCCTCGTGGAGTTCACCACCGACAGCGGGCGCGTGTTTCGCGGGAAGGTGTTCATTGACGCGAGCTACGAGGGCGATTTGATGGCGAAGGCCGGCGTGAGCTATCACGTTGGCCGCGAGGCGAACGCCACCTATGGCGAGACCATCAACGGCATCCGCGCGCAGACGCCGAAGCACCAGTTCCTCGTGGACGTGGACCCGTATGTGAAGCCCGGCCAGCCCGCGAGCGGCCTGCTGCCGTTCATCCAGCCGGGTGACGGCGGCAAGCCCGGCGACGGCGACAAATGCGTGCAGACTTACAACTACCGTCTCTGCATGACACGCACGAAGGCGAACATGATTCCATGGGAGCGCCTCAAGCCGCCCGGCTACAACGAGAAGAAATACGAACTCCTCGCGCGCCTGCTCGAAGCGCACGAGAAGGCCGGCAAGCCGCTGCGCGTCGGTGCGCTCATGAATCCCGTGATGATGCCGAACGACAAGACCGACACGAACAACAACGGCGCGTTCTCCACCGACTTCATCGGCGAGAACTACGATTTCCCCGACGGTGACTACGCCACGCGCGCGCGCATCGAGCAGGAACACGTCAACTACATCAAGGGCTTCCTCTACTTCCTCGCCACCAGCGCGCGCGTGCCGAAGGCGCTGCACGACGAGATGAATTCCTGGGGTCTCGCCGCCGATGAGTTTCTCGACACCGCGCATTTCCCCGCGCAGATGTATGTGCGCGAGGCGCGCCGGATGATTTCCGACTACGTGATGACCGAGGCCGACTGCCGCTGGCAGCGCAAGGCTGCGGACGCCGTCGGCATGGGCGCCTACGGCATGGACTCGCACAATTGCCAGCGCCTCGTGCAGAACGGCGTCGCGCGCAACGAAGGCGATGTGCAGGTCGGCGTCGCCGGGCCGTATCCCATCTCCTACCGTTCCATCGTGCCGAAACAGGGCCAGTGCGAAAACCTCCTCGTGCCCGTGTGCCTCGCGGCCACGCACATCGGCTACGGCAGCATCCGCATGGAACCGGTGTTCATGGCCATGGGCCAGAGCGCGGCCACGGCGGCGGTGATGGCGCTGGATGCGAAGTCCCCGGTGCAAAAGGTGGATTACGCGAAGCTGCGCGCGAAGCTTCTCGCCGACGGGCAGGTGCTCGAATGGACCGGGCCGGGCCGCGTGACGGCAAACAACTTCGACCCCGCCAAGCTCGCGGGCGTTGTGGTGGACGATGAGCAGGCCGAAATGAAGGGCGACTGGACGCGCTCCGGCGCAGGCCGCTCGCTGGGCGTCGGCTACCTGCACGACGGCAACACGGACAAGGGCGCGAAGTCCGCGACGTTCCGCCCATCGGTGGCCAGCGCGGGCGAGTATGAAATCTTCCTCATCTACCCGGTGAACAACAACCGCGCGGGCAACGTGCCCGTGACCGTCGCCGTGGAGGGCGGCGCGGCGAAAACCGTGAAGGTGAACCAGAAGAAGGCCGACACGAACAGCGCCGCCTCTCTGGGCAGGTTCCGGCTCGCCGCCGGCAAAACCGTCGCCATCACCGTGTCCAACGCCGGCACCGACGGCTACGTCATCGCCGACGGCGTGCAGCTCGTGCCGGTGAAGTGAGGCACGCCGCACACCAGCCTTGCCTCGCCGCGTGGAACTGTTAAATCAAACGCATGGCGAAGAAGAAAACCGTCGAAGCTGCCAAGGGGCGCGGCGTTCACGCTGCTTCCACGTCCGATTCCACCATCCCGGTGAAGCTGGCTGAAGCCCGCGCTCCTCGATCCGCGCGTCCCTCCTCCCTCGTGGACACCCGCGTCATCTACTGCGGCGACAACTTGGAACAACTCCGCAAGCTGCCCGCCGCCTGCGTGGATTTGATTTACATCGACCCGCCCTTCAACTCGAACCGCAACTACGAAGTCTTCTGGGGCGAGGCCAAAGAGAAGCGCGCGTTTGCCGACCGTCACGAATCCACCCGCGCCTACATTGACTACATGAGGCCGCGCTGCGCAGAACTGTCGCGCGTCCTCAAGAAGACCGGCAGCTTCTATTACCACTGCGACTGGCACGCCAGCCATTACGTCAAAGTCATGCTCGACCAGATTTTCAGTGAAAATAATTTCCAATGCGAAATTATCTGGCATCGGACTTTGGCCAAGAGTCTCGCCTTCACCGGTTTTCCCAACAATCACGACACGATTTTCTTTTATGGCGGTGGTGGCGAACTCACGTTCAACCGGCCTTACAATCCATACGACCCGGACAATCTCGACGAGAAAACCGCCGGGAAGTATTCCCACCGCGACCCGGATGGACGGATTTACCGTCTCGACAATCTGATCAATCCCAATCCCGACCGACCGAATTTGACCTACGAGTTCTTGGGTGTGACACGCGTCTGGCGCTGGACGAAAGACCGGATGGAGGAAGCCTATGCCAATGGAATTGTCGTCCAAACCAAACCCGGCACCGTCCCGCAATTGAAGCGTTACCTCGATGAGCAGGAGGGGCGCCCGATTGACAGCGTGTGGACGGACATTCCGCCCATCAATTCCCAAGCCAGGGAACGGCTCGGTTATCCCACGCAAAAACCGCTCGCGTTGCTGGATCGCATCATTCGGTCAAGCAGCAAGGAAAACGACATCGTGCTGGATGCGTTCTGCGGTTGCGGCACGGCGCTCGTTGCCGCGCACCGGCTCAAGCGCCAGTGGATCGGCATCGATATTTCACCGACGGCCTGCCGCGTCATGGCAAAGCGGTTGCGCGACGTGTGCGGCCTGCCTGAAAATGAAACGCTCTGGAAAATGCAGCGCGGCTTCATCGTGCGTGATTTGCCCAAGACCGAAGCCGAATTGCGGAAGTATCCCCACTTTGAATTTGAGAACTGGGCCGTCATCGCCCTCGGCGGCATTCCGAACAAAGTGCAGGTCGGCGACATGGGCGTGGATGGCCGCATCTATCCCGTCTCCTCCGGTGCCACGCCGCGCAAGAAACAGGAAGGCGAACTCGCGTTGAAAGAACGCTGGTATCCGATTCAAGTGAAGCAAAAGGACAAAGTCGGTCGTCCCGACATTGATTCCTTTGAAGCGGTGATGATGCGCGAGGATTGCGACATTGGTTTCATCGTCTCCTTTGATTACACCAGCGACGCGATGACGGAGATCGGACAGTTCTTCAAGCGCACCGGCAAAATCATCCGCGCCTTCACCGTGCGCGACATTCTGGACGAGGAGATTGGAAGGAAGCTGGCGTGAGCTGGGTTGTTCGATTATTGAAGAAGCTGCCCAAGGATAGTGCCTGTAACGCCCACACGCTGAAGTCGAAAAGCCAATGCACAAAGAAGGCACTCTGGGGAACGAGGTATTGTTGGCAACACGAGTCAAAGCTCTACCTAGTAATTTCCGTGCTCATTGGCATTACGTCGTTTATTTGGACGTCCTTCCTCAAGGATCGTATTGCTCCGTCGCTAGAGCTCAAAGAATTACGATCGAAGGCACATGAGCAGAATCAAAAACTGAATGTTCTCCAAAAAGCCGCCGAAGACATGAAAACGCAGCTCGTTCAAGCGAACGAATCGTTGACCAACTCGACAGCAGTCGGCAAAGGTTTGGCAACTGGCGGGGACTCCCGCGCAGAAATATCGTTCAGCAAAGGGGATGATCCTAATTCAGTATCGGCTATGATGATGCCGAAAGGGGGCTATCCACTTCGCGGGTTGAGCATCAAGATTACCGACGAAACTAAACACATCCTCACCAAGCGGTCAGGAGATACGAACGCGCTACCGGAAGGGTCTGTTGTTTTTCAACGCTCTTTTGGGGACGTTGCGGTGAACAGCTATGCCGATTTATGCACTCTCCACTTCGACCCCACAGTCACAAACTATTACCGCTTTGACGTAAGCGCACTGAACGGATCCTACTGGCAATTAATTTCGTTCAGCAAGACGAACAGCAACTGGGTCATGAAACTCGTCTATAAGCGGGGTCAATTCGGAGGCAGAGTGGAAATAGACCCACCGGAGATGCGGGAAAAGATTCTTGTTTACTAGTGGATCAGCGGATGCGGGAATGGTTGTGCCGAATTCAGTTTGAAAAACGCCCTCCCTCTCCCCAAGCCCTCTCCCCCAAAGAGAGGGCATTCCCGTGCGCAGCGTCTTGGACAAATCCAGCGGCGGGATGGGCCGGGCGGGTGGCCGGAAAAAACGAGGCGTGGTTGCGAAAATCCTCTCCCCGGGGGAGAGGATACAGGTGAGGGCGAGCCAAAATCACTTTGTTTCAGGTTCTCCGGACGGTTGAATGCGGTCAAATTCAGTCACTTTCAGCCGGTTCGACTGTATTTGCCTGCAAATCAGCGCATTATTCCTCCCGCGAGGCGTCATTTTCCCTGTGCAAACCGCGAGTTGCGTCGTGCGACTCACAGTTTGCGCCGCGCAACACGCGATTTACGTCGTGCAACTCGCAATAAACTTCCTGCAAGGCACGGGAAACCTCGCGCGAGGTGCGAAAAACCTCCTGTTACTCACGATTCACCTCGTGCGACTCGCTGATTTCTGCGCGTCTTTTCGCGATTTACGCCGCGCTGTTCGCGAGTTGCGTCGTGCGACACACGGTTTGCATCCTGCAATTCGTAAGTTGCAGGATGTTTCCTGCGAGTTGCGCCGCGTTTCCTGTGGGTTGCAGGCTGCGAGACGTGAGTGGCAGCCGGTTTTTCGCAGTGCGCCTCCCACTTATCACGGGATGCCTCGCGCCGGGCGCAACCTTCCAGCGGTCAGCAGGAAAATTGTTCCTATTCCCCGCCTCACTCCTCCAGCACTTTCTCCGCCTCCAACTGGTAGATGCCGGTGAGCCAGCCGTTCTCGCGGAAGTCGCCGACGCGCAGCACGCCGCCGACCGTCACCGGCTGGTCCATCCGCACCTTCGCGCCGCGGCCCGTGGCGCGCACGCTGATCCATTCGTTGACCTTGGGCACCGCGCCGTAGCAGCAGAGCGACTGGTCGCGCATGAGCAGGAATTCCACCGCCAGCCCCTCCTGCATCCGCAGCGGCAGCAGAAAGCCGCGCACGGCCACCTTCAGCCCGTCCAGCGCGCGAATCTCGGCGGGGATGAGCGCCAGCGTCCGCGCGGCGGCCTCGGCGGCGTTGTTCGAGGCGATGAGCGAAATGTTCGTCAGCGCGAAGGGAAACGCCGAGAGCTGGGCAAACTCGACTCCGCGAAAGCCGCCCACCTGCGGCGCGCCGGGCGGCAGCACCACGCGCGGGGCGTTGGGATTTGCCTGGAACATTTCCAAACGGTTCGTTACGCCGGAGGTGTCCTTGGCTGCGCCCTCCAACTGCGCCTGAAACTGCACCATGCGCTGCGGAAACGAGCCGGGCTTGGGGCGCTTGCGGGAAGCCGCCGGGGCCGGGGTTTCCAAAGTCACGTTGGTGGCGTCAAGCCGGGCGATGGGGCGTCCGCGCACCGCGCTGGCAGGTGGCTCGTCCGGTGCCCCGCGCGGCACGCGCAAAATCCAGAAGGTGACGCCAGCCAGTGCCAGCAGACCAAGTGCAAGAAGGGAAATGACGCGGACACTGCCATCAACGGACGGGCGTCCGTAATGCAGCTTGTGCAGCGGTTTGTTGATCAAGTGCCCGAGATTCATGCCGGAGAATGGATTGGCTTCAATCCGATGCCATTGATTGGACGGAACACCGGAGAACTTGTTCGTGCCAGTCCGGCGGTTGGAATGTGAGCGTTTTAAGTTTTTGTCGTAGCTGTTGATGGCGAGCCGTTCGCCAACCGAGTACTTCCTCTCCCCAGCCCTCTCCTCCACTCGGCGTGGAGGAGAGGGTGCCCGAAGGGCGGGAGAGGAGGCGTCCGCTCTCTTCAATCAGCGGCCACGTCATTTTTGAAACCGTTCTAAAGCTCGTGCGCGACAAGGTTCACGATTTCCTCGCCGATGGCGAGCGAAGCGGTGGCGGCGGGGCTGGGGGCGTTGAGCACGTGCAGGGCGCGGCGGCGGTGCACGAAACAGAAATCCTGCACGAGCGTGCCGTCGGGCGACATGGCCTGCGCGCGCACGCCCGCGCCGCCGGTTTCGAGGTCGGTCATCTGGATTTCCGGCACGAGGCGTTGCAGCGACTGGCAGAAAAGTTTTTTGCTGAAGGAGCGTTTCAGTTCCTCCCAGCTCATGCGCTTGTGCCGGCCGAGAAACCGCCACAGGCCGGAGAACGTGAGCGCGTCCCAGAGGTCGGCGACGTTGAGGTCGGTCTTGCGGTAGCCCTCGCGTGCGAAGGCGAGCACGGCGTTCGGCCCGGCCTCGATGCCGCCGTGAATGAGCCGCGTGAAGTGGACTCCGAGAAACGGAAACTGCGGGTCGGGCACGGGATAAATCAGGTGGCGGACGAGGTGCTGGCGGCCGGGCTTGAGTTTGTAATACTCGCCGCGAAAAGGAACGATGCGCACCTCGCGGCGCTCGCCGGCGAGTTCGCTCACGCGGTCGCTGTGCAGGCCGGCGCAGTTGATGACGAAGTCGCCCTCGAAATCGCCCGCCGTGGTCTGCGCGACCCAGCCGGTGGAGGTCGAATTGAGCGCGGTGACTTTCGCGCCGGTCACGACGCGGCTGCCCTGCGCGGTGATTTTCTGGAGCATCGCCTCGCAGACCTTCGGATAATCCACGATTCCTTCCTGCGGCACGCGCAGCGCGGCGACACCGCCGACGTGCGGCTCGATTTCGCGCATGGCGTCGCGGTCGAGCCAGCGCAGGCCTTCGAGGCCGTTTTGTTTTCCGCGTTCGTGGAGGTCGCGCAGGCGCTGGACCTCGGTGTCGTCCACGGCGACGACGAGCTTGCCGCAGACTTCGTGCGGGACGTTGTTCTCGCGGCAGAACTCGACCATTTCACGGATGCCGGAGACGGCGAGACGGGCCTTGGCGGAACCGGGCTTGTAATAAAGCCCGCAGTGGAGCACGCCGCTGTTGTTGCCGGTCTGGTGCTGGCCGACGGCGGATTCCTTTTCGAGCACCGTCACGCGCGCATCAGGAAAGCGTCGGCCCAGCTTGACCGCCGTCGCCAGCCCGACGATGCCGCCGCCAATGATGATGACGCGGGGAGCGGGCACGTCAGACGGTGGCGATGCGCGGCTCCGGCAGCGGGATGATGAACTTGCCCTTGTAGCCGCGCGCGCGGAGCTTGGGCATGAGTTCATCGGCGATGTGCCAGGAGAGGAGCATCGCGTATTCGGGCTGGTGCTCGAAGAGCAGGTTTTCGTCGAGCACGGGTATCGTGGTGCCGGGGATGTATTTGCCAATCTTGTAGGAGCCTTTGATTTCCAGCACGCAGTCGAGGATGCCGTCGTCGAGGCCGACGTAGTTGATGAGCGTGCTGGCGCGTGACGGTGCGCCGACGGCATAGACGCGCTCGCCCTTCGCCTTGATGTCCTTGAGCAGCGCGTAGAGCGCGAGCTTGGAGTCCACCACATTTTTCTTGAAGGCCTTGAGCTTGGCGTCGGTGAGTTCCTTGGCCTCGACGGCGAGCGAGGCGGCCACGGAATCGCGCACGGGATACTTGCCCTTGCGCGCGGCATAGACGCGGACGGAGCCGCCGTGCGTGGGGATGCGCTTGGTGTGGATGATTTCGAGGCCGTGCATCTCCAGCAGATACTTCAGCGCGGTGACGGAGTAGTAGCGCAGGTGCTCGTGGTAAATGGTGTCGTATTGGAGCAAATCAAGCAGTGAAGGCAGATAGTGCGATTCGCCGATGAAAATGCCATCGTCCCGCAACAACTCCAAAATGCAATCCATCACTTCATGAACATCCTCAATGTGGGCAAAGACGTTCGTTGCCACGGCAATCTTGGCTTTACCTTGATCCGCCAACACTTTTTTAACCGCACTGCGGTTAAAAAAAGACGTATGGGTGCGAATACCTCGCTCCATTGCCAGCTTGCCTGCATTTGTAGGATCTATGCCACAAACAGAGCATAGATCCGCGAAATTGCCGAGCAGCGTTCCATCGTTCGATCCGATGTCAACAACCAGATCCGTGTGGTTCAGGGGGAAAAGCGCCATTACCTCGCGTGAAAGTTCGGCGAAGTTATCGCGGAGAATTTTTGTTGTTCCAGTGCGATAGGGGTAGGTCGGCGGAAAGAGAATCGCCGGGTCAACAATCAGCCCGATTTGCACGAGCTGGCACTGGCGGCAGCGCAACACCTCGGCAGGATAGGCAGGCTGCTCGGCGGGCCGCGTGCCGATGGCGGGCATGGTGTTCACCGGCGGCAGGTAGCCGATAAAGATGATGGATTCGAGATCAGCGGAATCGCAAACCTGACAACGATCTATTGGAACACTGGAGTTGGTCCCTGCGGCAAGCTTTCTCTGTCGCAACATAACAGTTACTTTTTTAGTTGGCGGTGCGCGTTTTCGTCATACCAGCGCACGGTGGGTTTCAATCCTTCGGAAAGCGGGACGCGCGGTGCGAAGCCGAGCGCGCGGAGTCTCGTGATGTCCGGGCAGCGGCGCAAGGTGCTGCCAGCCTGGAGCGAGCCGGGCGCGACGGCGATGTCGCGCCCAAAGCAGCGGCCCACTTCGCGCGCGAGTTCCTCGACGGAAATCTCGACGCCGCTGCCAATGTGGTAAATGCCGAGGTGTTCGCCCCGCTCCATCACCTTGAGCACGCCGTCAATCATGTCCTCAATGAAGATGAACGAGCGCGTCTCCCTGCCGGTGCCCTGGATGGGAAACTTCAGCGCGCCCTGCGGCTGCTGCCGGTGCAGTTCGCGCATCCGCAGCGCGAACTGCGGCACGACGTGCTCCCAGCCCATGTCCGGCCCATAAACATTGTGCGGTCGAAAAATCAGCGCGCGGTCGAAATGGTTGCGCCCGTAGTTCACGGCCAGGAGTTCACAGATGATTTTGCCGCCGCCGTAGGAGAAGCGCGGATTCAACACGTCCGGCACGAGGAGCGGCGCGGATTCGTCAGTCGGCACCTTCGGCGGCGTTTGATAAACCTCCGAGCTGGACGCGAGCACCAGTTCGCGGACACCGTGAAGCCGGCAGCCGTCAATGACGTTCATCATGCCCTTCACCGCGACTTCGAGAATCAGCTCCGGCTTCGTGTAGAAAAATTCCGTGCCGTTGACGTAGGCGAGGTGGCATACGCCGTCCACGCCCTTCAATGCGCCGGCCACGGTTTCCGCGTCGCGAATGTCGCCGACGACCAGCTCCACGTCTTTCGCGGCAGCACCAAGCTTGTCCTTCGAGCCGCGCGAATCGTTGTCGAGCGAGCGCACGCGCGCGCCGGCGGCGAGCAGGCCTTTCACCAGGCCCGCGCCGATGAAGCCGGTGCCGCCGGTGACGAGATAATGTCGGCCTTTCAAATTCATTTCCGGGTGGGCGCGAGTGACGCGCCCGGTTTGAGCTTCACGGTTTCGGGGCCACGGAACAAGCACGTTGTGGCAAACGCGTAACCGAACCACTTCAAATACTGCGGCACCCACTTGAGCACCTGGAAGCGGCTCTTGCCCGCGCGCCGCTCGAACCACGAGGCCGGCACTTCGCCGACGCGCCAGCCAAGCCGGTGCGCCTTCACGAGCAGCTCGATGCTGTAGGCGAAGCCGAGAGTGGACTCGATGTGAATCGTGTCCAAAAGGCGGCGCGAAAAAATCCGCAGGCCATTGCTGGGGTCGCGCGTCGGCAGCCGGGCGAAGTGATAGAGTGCGAAGGCCGAGCTTCGCACGAGCAACGCCTTGAGCCACGGACAGCCCTTCATGCAGCCGCCGGGGATGAACCGACTGGCCACCACGATTTCGCAGCCCTCGCGGAACTTCACCATCATCGGGTCAATCTGCGGCGCGTTGTAATCGTCATCCGCCGGATACATGAGCACGGCGGGCGCGGTGCTGTCCTCGAAGCCCGTGAGCACCGCGCCGAGTGCGCCGCGCCCGCGATTCTTCACAAGCTGGATGGAAAACTTCTCCTGCGGATACGCGCGCACCACCGGCAGCGTGTTGTCCTCCTCACGGTCGTAGCAGATGAGCACGCGGCACGGCGTCTTCACGTGGTGCCGGAAAGAGTCGAGCGCGAGCAGGATGTTCTGCCCCTCGTTGTAGACCGGGATGACGATGTCGAGTTCCGGCGCGGTCATGCAACGGGGAGGTTTTGCCACGCGCCAGTCGCGCCGGAGAGCCGCGCGGCGTCAATCAACTGCTGCACGCGCAGGCCGTCGCGCAAGTTCGGCGTCGCGGGCTGGCCGGAGAGAATCGCGTCCACGAAACGCGAAGCGATGCGCGCGACGGCCTCGATGCGCCCGTCGCGCACCTCGGCGTCGCCCGGCACGGCGACGGTTTCGAGTTTGCCGCCCTGCCGCGTGCCGAGGGACAGCACGAAGCCGCGCGCGTAGTCGGCGGTTTTGTTGTCCAGCCGCAGCGCGCCGTCGTCGCCATAGACTTCGAGGCAATGGCCGGGGCCGAGAAACGCGTCGGCGGCGATGGAAACGGTCGCGGAAAATCCGGGCGCAAATTCCAACCACGCCTCCAGACGGGCGTCGGCCTCGGGCGGTCTCGGCATCAGTTTTGCCGCGAGACGCGTGACGGGGCCGAACAGCCATTCGAGATAATAAAACGTGTGCGAGGCGAAGTTGTTCAGCGTGCCGCCGCCGCTGGCCGCCGCCGTTTTCCAGTTCTGCAACTTGGCGCGGTAGGCATACGTCTCGACGCGCCACGTGAGCGCGACGTGGCGGATGCGGCCTACTTGCGGCAAAAACTCGCGCGCCTTCTGCCACGCGGGGATTTCCGGGAAAATGAAATCCATCGCGTGCGCCACTTTGCTTTGCTGCGCGGCGGCGAGAATTTCGAGCGCCTGCGCGACGTTCAGCGCGAGCGGCTTTTCACAGAAGAGATGCTTGCCCGCGCGCGCGGCGGCCAGTGCGATTTCCGCCTGTGCCGAGGGCGGCACGGCGAGCGAAACGGCGTGGATGGCCGGGTCGGCAAGAAGTTCCCGCCAGTCACCGGAGGCTTTGGAAATGTTCTGCGCCGTCGCGGCTTTCTGGGCGCGCTCCAAACTGCTCGCGCAGAGGGCGCGCACTTCGCAGCGCGGGTCGGCGCGAAAGGCCGGCACATGAACCTGCTGGCCGAAGCCGAGGCCGACGACGCCGATGGAGACGGGCGGTTGCATTTCAGCTATCTCACGAGGCTGGTCTCAAAATGGCCACGCCGTCTTGTGTCCTCCATCCCGATGGGGATTGTTGTCCTTCCAGGCCGGAATGGGGACAGACAGGGTCTGAACACGCAAACCATATTGTGAACAACGGCAGGCTCATGCACTGGAAATCAACGCTTGGAGAGATACCGTGCCGTCATTTCTTGCGATGTCGCCACCGGCAACAAGCTTCGCAATCTGTCATTGTTGATGTGATAATCATAAACCACCTCCCCTGCGCCGGGGGCAAGCTGGATTTTCAGGCCCAGAAGAATGCATAGTTTGCGTATCTGTGCAGAACCAGTTCCGGTCAGATTGATGATGTGGCAAGGAGGTGGTTTGGCGACAAAAGCCGACAGCGCTTCGACGATGGTCGCCGTGTCAACCATTGACAGGCACGAATCGGGAGACATATGCAGCGGCTCGCCTTCGAGCAAATCATACCACGGCCCCTTTTTTATGCCGGGGCCAATCACGGTTCCGGTTCGCAAAATTAGCGGGCGGCTGGCGAACTTTTCCACCAAACGCTCTGCCACCCATTTGTGGAAACCGTAGGGGTGCAATTTGCTAGGATCAATTGGTGCCTCCTCGTAATTGTGCTTTGGATCCGACAATTCGGGATAGACGTCAATTGTCGAAATGTAGGCATACTGGCCGCACTTGAAATCAAAGAGCGACTTTTCTACGCTCAAGACGCTGGCGTCAAAATCCCAGCGGGGATTTTGATTGGCTTTATAGCGGTAGGAATTGCCGTTGCAATTGATGAGAACGTCGGCTTCTAAACCAATGTGTTCAGCATAATTCCTAGAGTTGACAGATATTACCCGGTGTCCAAGGCCAGTAAAATGGGCGCACACCGAGGAACCAATCAGGCCCGTAGCGCCAAGGACGATCAACGACGGTCTACTCATGGGTGCAAATCAGGTGATTGAGGCGGCGCTCCAAACCATGAATGCAGCCAGCGGGAGGGCAACCGAATGAACCGCCCGCGGAGCAGGGCGACGACGAACCAAGGGAAATAGGCCGCCAAAGAGCGGAAAAGTTTGAAATTGGTTTTCCCATGCTGGCGGTCGCGCCACACCGTTGGCACTTCGACAATCCGATAGCCCAGGCAATGCGCCTTGGCCACGATTTCCAAGGTGACGCTAAAACTGATGGTGCTGGTGAGGCGGATGCTGCGCAGCAGCGCTGCCGAGTAGAGTTTGAAGCTGTTGGTCGGGTCGTGCGTCGGCAGTCCGGCGATGTTCTTGATCATCCAACCGGCGGTGCGCGGGGCCCATACTTTCAATGATTCCTTGAGTTGTTGTTCACCCCCATCGCAGTAGCGGGAGGGGATTACAAGGTCAACCCCGCCCTTCGCCAATTGCAACATATGTGGAATCTGGCTCACGTCATCACACAGATCGGCCATGGTTACTAGAATCAAAGGTGCCTGCGCGAGATGGAAGCCCGTGCGAAGCGCGCCTGATGGACCGCGAGAGATGGTGTTCTTTGCCATTCGTAACTGCGGGTATTCCCCCGCAAGCGCTTGCAACACCGGCACCGTGGTGTCGGCGTCAAAATCGTAGACCACGATGATTTCGTGCGGAACGGGGATGTGCCGACTCAACGCCTGAACCGCCAAGCGGATGTTTTCCGGCTCGTTATACACCGGGATGACCACGGAGAGTTCGAGTGAGGGCCGGCTGCTCACAATAATCGCGGTTTAAGGGACGATGCGCGGTTCGGGAATGGGGACGATAAACCGGCCACCCCGTTTAATGTAGTCGCTGTTCTTGAGAAAAAAATCGAGGTAGTTCCACGTCAACAGCAATGCATACTGGGGCATTCGAGATAGAAATTCCTCTTCACTCACGACCGGAATATGGGAGCCGGGAGCCAGCAAACCTTGCTTAATCTTGTTTGTCTCGGCAATGCCCTCAATGCGGTCAGTTGTTAGTCCGACGTAATTGAGCAGAGTGTTGCCCTTGGCGGGAGCGCCGTAGGCTCCCACGCGGGCACCGGAAGCCCGCAAGCTGTCTATCAATTTCAATAATTCGGCCCTGATTTTTTCGACCTGTGCGGAATAGCGGCGATAGCGGGCCAAGTCTCCCACGCCCCAGAGTTTTTCACCCACGAGCATTTGCGCCACGGAAGGCTGGATTTTCTGCGGACCACCTTGCTTTTGCGCCCAGACGCGGATCGCCGGCCCGGAAGCGCCAAAGGGCACCTTTTCTACCGCGAAGATTTCCAAACCATGACGCCCAAAAAACGGCACCATCGGGGTGAGGCTCAAGTAGCAGAGATGTTCATGATAGATCGTGTCGAACAGTGTTTGATCAATCAAGTCCACCAGATATGAAGCTTCAATAATGAATATGCCGTCGTCTGCCAGCACCAAAGGCAGGCCGTCGGTGAATTTGCCGATGTCATCCACATGGGGATAAACATTGGTGGCGGTGACCACTTTTGCCTTGCCATATGCGCCGGCAATTTGTCGCGCCATGTCCGGGCCGAAGAAACCGCGCATGACCTTGAACCCTGCGGCTTCCGCGTAATCCGCGACTTTTGATGGCTCCACGCCGACGGGCACCAGTCCCGGCAGCGAATACCCGGAAAGCAGCACGCCGTCATTGCAGCCGATGTCCACTACCACGTCCCCCGCCTTGAGGCCGAAGCGGGCGGTGACATCCGAGGCCAAGGCGGCGTAGTGGTTTTTCAACGCCTTGGAGGTCGAAGAAAGATAGAGATAATCGCCAAAAATCTCCTCGGCGGCCACCACGTCGATCAATTGGGCGAGATAACAATCCGCGCAAAGATAAACCTCCAGCGGATAGCGTTTTTCCAAAGAGATTTGATCCGGGCGCAGGAAGCTGTTGGAGGGCGGGTGTTCGCCAAGGGAGAGAAACTTGTCCAGGCGCGTGGAACCGCAATACCGGCAATGGGAGTTTTTGTGGGCGGGCATAAACGGCAATCACTTCTTTTGACGTGTCAGTCCCCAGCAGTCCACCACCGTGCGCCCGCGCCAATCAATCGAGCGATAGGCGGAGTGCGGACAACCGATGAACAACAACTGCGCCGATTCCAGAACCTGCTCCATCGGCAAAAAACCTGCCTCCTGAATGAACGGATCCGTGCAGAGGACGGTGGCATTTTCGTAAACCAGCAGCTTGCGCAGCTTGTAGGCCAGCGACTCCCGGTTGTCGTCATTGTCCGCCTTGAAAGCCATGCCCAAGATTCCCACCCGCAGGCCATTGAGGCGATGCTCGCGCTTCGCCTGCTCCACCAGAAACTCCGGCAAAGTTTCGTTGATCAGCATCGCGGCGTGGCCAAGGGTGAAGTTCTGCCGATGAAACGCTTCCAGTTGCATCGCGTCCTTGAACAGGCACGGGCCGGCGGCAAAACCGGCGCCGGGAAAATCCTGCGCCCGCGGATACAGCCGGGTCATCGCCTCGCGGATCTTGTAAAAGTCCAGCCCCTTGGACTCGGCCACCATGTAAAACTGGTTGGCCACGGCGAATTTCAGGTAGCGCCAGGTGTTGGTGAAGAGCTTGGCCAGCTCCGCCTCGGTCATGTTCAACTCGGTCACCTCGACCGCGAACGAGGAGAAAATCCGCCGGGCGGTTTCCAGCGCGCGCGCGTCGCTGCCGGAAATGATTTGCGGCAGCTTGCGGAACTCCTCCAGCGCCTTCCCTTGGGCGATGCGTTCCGGGCAGAAAGAAACGCCGACCTCCAGCCCCCACGAGACCAGCCGCTGGTGAATCTTCTCCGAGGTGCCGGGGAAGAGCGTGCTGCGCAGAATCATCACCTGACCATTCCGCAGAAACGGACGAACCTGGTCGATCACCGCATAGACCGATGAGAGGCGTGGGTTGAGATGCTCGTCCACCGGGGTGCCGACCGTGAGGATGATGGCGTGGCACTCGCTGATGGGGCCGGGCGTGGTCGAATACTTGAGCCGAGGGTTGTCCTTGAGCTTCTTGAGCAGCTCCGGCCCGCCATCCTCCAAAAACGGGAAATGCCCCTGCTTGAGCTTTTCGATCTTCGCGGCGTCGGTGTCAATGATGACCACCTCGAAGCCGCTCTCCACTAGCATCAGGCTCAAGGGCAGGCCGACGTGGCCGCCTCCGCCCACTACCGCAATTTTTAGAATGTCTTTGCTCATAATTTGTTTGCCGTAAAGTCAAATTCGCGTCCGCCGACGCAACCCGCCCGGTCAAGGCCGGGGGCAAAATTCCAATGCCCGGAGACGGACGGTGGCCCGGAAGAAACGCACCACGAAAAATCCGGCGAAAGCTACAAGCTGCCGCCAAACCTTTTCAATCCTTAATTTCCCCGTCTGCTCGCGGCCCGCTTTTTTCTCCTCCGTCTCTCTTGCTTTCCATCGCGTTGTTTAGCCTCCACTTGCCCGGATAGAGGGGGGGGTGGGGGGGGCGGTCTGCACGTATATGCAGTTTTCGGGGATCGGCTAATCTCGCGCCTGATAAATTCAAGTTCTGAACCATGAACCGAATTTGCCAGAGTCTGAATCACAGGGCCGACGGACGGCAGGCTGTCCGACCGAAGCGTTCTTCCCATCCCGCCGACCCGCTCTCGACCCGGCAGAAAGCCCCCGGCCATCCCGTCGGCCCATTCCGGCTCGGTCAGGTGCCCTCCGGCCATCTCGCCGACCCGCATTCGGTTGACCGGATGCTCTCCGGCCATCCCGCCGGATCGTGTTTTGCTGGTCGGATGCCATTTTGCAATCCCGCCGGCCCGTATTCCGCTGGCCAGATGCTCCACGGCAATCCCGCAACCCCCAATTCTGCCGGCCGGATGCCCCATTTCGGGCCTGAAAACACGGGACTTACGCAAAAACCGTCAGTTTCACCGCCACCACACACGTTTCTCGTCAAAAAATGCCGCTTTCCCGGCTGGGCGAGACGGGACTCCCGTCGAACCACCCCTTCAACCTTCCTCCTTCAACCCTCAACTTTGAACTAGCCATGCCCTACCGCCGCCTGCCCAATTCCATGTCCGCCGTCCTGCACACCCTCAAGACCGCGCGCGACACCTGGAAGAACACCGCCGCCGCCGAGCGCGCCCTCACTGCCGAGCACTGGGCCAAGCTCGATGACGCCGCCCCCGCGAGCTTCCTCAACCGCCTGCTCAAGGAGGCCGACGACGTGGATCTCGCCCTCGCCGCACAGGCCCCGCTCACCAGCGCCCTCTCGCAGTCCGCCGCGCGGCTCACCATGTTCATCTCGCACTTCCACCAGGTGCTGGACCTCGGCATCACGCGAGGCACCTTCGCCGCCGGTGCGCGCAGCTACTACGGGCGCGACATCGCCGCCACCACCATCCCCGACCTCTCCACCTACGCCGCCGTGGCCGAGGCCGCGCAGAAGATCGTGGACGGCGAGGCGGCGCGCGCCACCGCCGAAGCGGCGAATCCGCCCCTGCACTACGACAGCGGGGCGACCTACGACAGCGGCATCCACTACGATTCCGGCCATGTGCCCATGGCCATGCCCGGCGCGGCGGAGGTGGGGGCGCGGCGCGGAGAGTTCACCACGCTCTTCGACCAGCAGACCCAGGCGGTGGTGAAGACCGACCGCGAGCGCGAGGAGGCCCAGGCCCTCTACGCCGAGGCGCAGGCGCTGGCGGTGGACATCATCGAGAGCGTGGAATTCTACTACCGCAAGGACGCCGACGCCGCCAGCCGCCGCGCGAAATGCGCCCGCTGGGGCGTGGTGTATGTCTATGAGGACGGAACGGCGGAGCCGCCGCCCGCCGCGCCGGGGGCATAGCGGGAAGGAAAAAGATTTCGCCCTGCCGGTTGGCATGGTGCGAAGGCAGAGAACCAAAACAACAAACAAAACCAAGAAGAGTAAGTTATGAAAACCAAAACGTCAGTGTTCGATAAGGAAGCGGCCATTCGGCCGCTGCTCACCACAAGCAAGGGTGGATTTCTGAATTGCCAAACACGACTGCGTGCGCTTGTCATTCTATGCCTGCTGGCAGCACTATTCCTGCTTGCTCTGCCGGCCAGTTGTCAGACGCTTATTTATCAATGGCGAGGAGACTATAACGCTCGAGACTACACTGGCAGCGCTCACGCCAGTTGGGTGCAGCCCAGTGGCGGCAATTATGATGGTGCCAGCGCAACACCGAGCTATCAAACACTGGGCAACAGCGTCTATGGTGAGTCATTCCACTTCGGTGGGGGAGCGCATTTGGTTGCAGGCAGCCCAAATCAATACTCGATTGATGAAGCGGGTGATTTTACCATCGCTGCTTGGGTCAGGTTTGCCACCACTAACGGTTCCCACACGATCCTGTCCCGTGATTCTGGTTATGGAGGCCAGGACAAATGGATTTTTGGGTGGAATGGAGAGCATGGCTTGACATTTCACATCAACACGGACGGGGCAGGCTACGCATACTTGGATGCGCCCTTTTCACCGGAAACAAACCAATGGTATCATTTAGCTGTCACTCGGATCATCAATTATGAATACCCCGAATGTGAAGATCCGTATCCCGTTTCTTCGGACTTTATCTACTATGTCAATGGGAGTAGCATTTGGACGAACAACACGGAATGGATAACATTGCCAGCTGGAAATGCCCCCTTGAGAATTGGTGGCTCGGAGGATGATTGGAGCATGGAAGGAGATCTGGATCAGGTCAATGTTTATGATGGAGCACTCAACGCATCAGGAATTACCAGTCTCACAAGCCTTAATTTTTATGCAAACCACATCTGGTATGGAGATGAGGATGCGACTGATTCCGTGGGCGGCAGCATGAATGGCGCATGGAGGGAGCCTGCAATCATTGAAGAGGAGTATGTGTATGACGGAGCCGAGGCAACGCCAGCTTATTGCAGCGGCCCTGTGTCTGGGCATTCGGCTTTCGATTTCAATGGATCAACCCATGTAGTGGCTGGCAATCAATATCAGTCACCGTTCAATTCCGATGGTGATTTTAGCATTGCCTGTTGGGTTAAATTTGCCAGCACGAACGGCAGTGGATATGGCATCATGTCTAAAGACACAATCCCTGGAGATGCCAATAAGTGGATTTTCTTTTGGCATGCAACTCTTGGCTTGCAGTTCCACATTAACACGGACGAAGGCGGCGGCACTTTTATTAGCGCGCCCTTCTCTCCAAACGTCGACGAATGGTATCATGTGGCGGTCGCGAGAGTGATCAATTACTCGTTCAATGAAGGAAGCCAAGAATGGGAACCGGATTCCTCTGACTTTAATTTCTACGTGAATGGGCAATGCATCGGAACCAGTTCAACAGGTTGGATTACACTGCCCAGCATAGATGCGCCTACTCGAATCGGCGGCGCGGAAGACGGCATCACCATGGATGGTTGTATGGCTGATGTCATCACGACTGAAGCCGCACTTTCCGGGGCGCAAATTAAAGCGTTCTATGACTCTTATAGTCCCTAACGAAGAGCCGAGCAATTAGCCGGTATTTTCGAAACTCAAGCATTCACAGACTGCGTGCCCCAACGGGCACGCAGTTTTTGCTTTCGGCGAAGGAAATAGTTGAAAACACTTTCTTTGCGATCTGGGACAGCCCCAATTCCAATGCGACATCTCCAGAGGTTTCAGACAGACAGTTTTCCCCGAAGCACGGCGGCGAACAGGATCGCGTAATTCAGAGCGCTGTAAAACTCCTTGTCCTCCACTAACGAACGCACATCACCCTCGTAGAGAACAAAGTCAATGCCCGGTTCGGCCCGGTGCTGGGGATTCTTGGTGGGCTTGGCGTTGCCGGCGAAGAAGCACCACATCCGGTTGCCCAGCCGGCCCGTGTCGGGTGAAAGATTACAGAGCAATTCCACCTTTTCCGCTTCGTATCCTGTCTCCTCCAGCAATTCACGCCGCGCCGCCTCCTCGGGGGTCTGGCCCGCCTCAATGTGACCGCTGGGAATTTCCAAGGTTGTCCCCCATACGGCGGGGCGAAACTGGCGCACCAGCAGGAGCCGCCCCAGATCATCGGTGGCGACGATGGCCACATAGTCGCGGGTGTGCAGTGAGTAATGCGGCTCGGCGTAGGCGGGGGGGTGCCGGGCCACGATCTGAAACCATTTCGTGTCGAAGACAACTTTCTCTGCGGGAAGCTCTGGATTCATGGCAAGCGCGCACACTACCCGTTGCAAACGGCAGATTTCAACCTGGAACGTCGGCCCCGCGATTTTGGAAACGGCGGACAAAGCAAAAAAGGAAAAGGCCGCACCCCGCGAAAAACAACCAGCGCCCCGCCGCCAACAGCCGCAACGCCAGCCGCGAACAGCGCCCCATCTCCCGCGGCTCTTTGAAAGCAAGCCAGCCAGTTTCGCTGTCATCGCGAGCCACGATCTTGAATTCGCCGGGCGGCGCTTTGACATAAACATTCTGCCAGGCGGCTCCCGGCGGTTTGGCGGGAATAACCGGGATGCGGCGTTGCGTGGTCAAATCCACCAATTCAAGGGACAGGCCGGGTCTGCCGAGCTGCCCTGCCACCGGAATTTCTAGATAAGGCAGGCCGCTCCGGCGAACTGGCTGGCTCTCGAAAACACCTTTGGCGGCAGCCCCGGTGGTGGAATAGGAGCCCCAGGAAAACTCTGTCGGCGCTTCCCGCTGGGCCAGTTGAACGCCACGGGCGACAAAAGCCCCATCGTCATTTGCGGAGGGAACCACCTTCAACGGCTCGCGGATACAGGCGGGCAGCCAGGCCCGGACGTGTGGTTCATGGAACAACTCCGCCATCGGCTTGGAGAGGCTGGCACCGGGCACGAGCCACGCATCGCCAAAAAATGGCAGATGTTCTCGGCGCGCCGTCTCCAATCCTCGATAATCATCGGTGGCCATCAAATACCGTGCATTCTTGATTTGCATCTCCTGGTTGAACTGCCGCTCTGGGATGTCCACAGTCCAGGCTCGTGCATTAAGCAGAATGAGTCCGCTCGTCGTGGCAATAATCCACAGTCCAAATCCCCAATGGGTGATTCGCCGCCACGAGTTCGTGGCGGTGTGGCGTTTGGCCAGAATCAAGATGCTGAACCCGTTGACGATCATCGCAAACACGGTGGAGTCCATGTAACGCCACTGCGGATGAGCCCCGCCTCCACCGCGAGCGTAAGCCGTGGCGCCAGCTTGCAGCAGCACCCACAGGCCGACGCCGATAATCATCTCCTCGGCCCGCCGGTCATTTTCTTTCTCTTTGGAACGACAATAGTGCCAGACCAGCAGTCCGAATGGGAAAAAATTAACCACCGCATATGGCGGCAGCACAATCCACGGCCACGCCAGATTTTTTCCGAGCGAGATGAGAAATTCCATGAGTGAGTGGGCCTTCAAAACTTGGTGAGCCGGCTGCTCCACCCGCAAGGGCAGCCAAATCACCACAATTGCCACACACACGCACAAGGTGGGCAGATGCCGCCGCCAGTCCTCCCGTCGGAGAATGATTTTCGTCATCACCAGCGCGATGACGGCAACGGGGGCCAGCACCCCGGCTCCCAGGTTCAGCACGGCGCAGAAAGCGCAGCCCCACCCGCCCCACCACTGCGGCGTTCCGGCGGGGTGCAGGCCGAGCAGCCAGATCGCCAGCAGGGAAAAAAGCAGCATGAAATAGAATGGCGTTTGGAAACCGGCCAGCGTGTTTTCCCAGGCAAACGGCAGCACTAACGCCAACGCGAGCGGCATCATCACCCACGGCCAGTCGCGTCGCCCGATCAGCCGGGCCATCAGCCAGCCAAAGGCCGCCGCCCCCCCGGCATGGAGGAACGCATTTACAATCACCTGAGGATAGTTTTCCCATTGCCCGTTGAGCAGCAGCAGTCCCAGGCTGGTCAGGCGATGGAAGAAATACGGAGATTCACTATGCGGGCTCAAGAGATCCGCCAGTGTCAGCCGGCCTTCGGCATAAGGGATAAAAGTGGAATACGCGTCCATCCATTGATCCCATAGCATCAATGGTGACCCGAAAAGCTGGATCAGCCACAGCTTCGCCCCCAGTGCGACGAGGAAAAGGCTCAATACCCAAGGCAAATCGGATATTAGCCGCGAATGATTTGAAGCGGCATCGCCGACCACCGTGTCCGGCGGATGGTGTGTGGCAGACATCAGGCGCGCAGCTTGAATTAAATCGCCGGGCCGGGGCAAAGAAAAACTGGCCGCCCGCCGCGCCCGGAACCTGGGTTGGTGCCGCTGTTTCGGGCCATGAGCCCGCCGGGCGGGCGGGAGAAAAAGAAAACCGGCCTTTCGCTGGAACGAAAGGCCGGTTCAACGGAAATGTTGCGGCGTCTTTATTCCACATTCTCCACATCAAGGAAGCCGTGAAGCTGGCGCAGGCGCGTGGGGTGGCGCATCTTGCGGAGCGCCTTGGCCTCGATCTGGCGGATGCGTTCGCGGGTGACCTTGAACTGCTTGCCCACTTCCTCCAGCGTGCGGCTGTAGCCGTCCCCAAGGCCGAAGCGCAGCTCCAACACCTTGCGCTCGCGCTCGGTGAGGCTGGAGAGCACGTCGCCCAGCTTGTCCTTCAACAGGCTGTAGCTCGTCATGTCCGACGGGTTTTCCGCCGACTTGTCCTCGATGAAGTCGCCGAAGTTCGTGTCCTCGCTGTCGCCGACGGGCGACTGGAGCGAGATGGGCTGCTGCGCCATCTTGAGCACGGCGCGCACGCGCTCGACGGGCATCTGCATCTCGTCGGCGATCTCCTCGGGCGTCGCCTCGCGGCCAAAGTCCTGCACGAGTTGCTTCTGCACGCGCATCAGCTTGTTGATCGTCTCGATCATGTGGACCGGGATGCGGATGGTCCGCGCCTGGTCGGCGATCGAGCGGGTGATCGCCTGGCGGATCCACCAGGTCGCGTAGGTCGAGAACTTGTAGCCGCGGCGATACTCGAACTTCTCGACGGCCTTCA
>JACRJY010000061.1 GCA_016235585.1 Verrucomicrobiota bacterium
AAACGGGTAAGGACGGCCTCCTTTTCGACACCGATCACCGAGTCGTGCGGTCCGGTCATGCCCGAGTCGGTGATGTACGCGGTGCCGCCGGGCAGGATACGATCGTCCGCCGTCTGCACGTGCGTGTGCGTGCCGATGACGGCGCTCACCTGCCCGTCGAGCATCCGCGCGAGCGCGATTTTCTCCGACGTGGCCTCGGCGTGCATGTCCACGAGGATGATCGGCGTGAGTTCCCGCAGGCGTTCGACTTCGGGGCGCACGCGCCAGAAGGGATTCTCCAGCGGCGGCATGAAGGTGCGGCCCTGCACGTTGACGACGGCGACGGCGGGCCGGCCCTTGACCTGCCAGACGGCGCTGCCCTGTCCCGGCGTGCCGGGCGGATAATTCAACGGGCGCACAAAGCGCGGCTCGTCGGTGAGCAGGCCGATGACTTCCTTTTGATCCCAGAGATGGTCGCCGGTGGTGATGATGTCCACGCCGGCGGAGTAGATTTCCGCCGCCGTGTCCGGCGTGATGCCGGAGCCGCCGGCGGAATTCTCGCCATTGGCCACCACGACATCGAGGCCGTGCCGGGCGCGCAGTTTGGGAACCAGCGTCTTGACCGCGCGCCGGCCCGGCTCGCCCACGATGTCACCGATGAAGAGAATTTTCACCGCGCCAGCCTAGGCTCCGACGCGGAAGTGGCAAGTAAAACGGGGCAGGGGAGGCGGGCCGGTTGTCCGCGCTCCATCCGTCAGCCCTCCACGAAGCGGTAGCCGACGCCGCGCACGGTGTCGAGGTGGCGCGCGGCGCGGCCCAGCTTCTCGCGCAGACGCCTCATGTGCGTGTCCACGGTGCGGGTGTCAATGAGGCTGTCGTATTCCCACACGTCCTTGAGGAGCTGATCACGAGACTGCACGCGCCCGCGCCGCTCGGCCAGCAGGGTGAGGAGGTTGAATTCCGTCGCCGTCAGCTCCACGCACTTGCCGGCGACGGTCACGAGGTGGCGTGACACGTCAATGGCCAGCTCGCCGGCGCGGAACTGCTCCAGCTTTGCGGGGCCGGCCTGGCCGCGCCGCAGCAGGCCCTTGACGCGCAGCACGAGTTCGCGTGGGCTGAAGGGCTTGGTGACGTAGTCGTCCGCGCCCAGCTCGAGGCCGAGCACGCGGTCAATCTCCGCCGCCTTGGCGGTGAGCATGATGATGGGCACGGCGGCAGTGGTGGGGTCGCGGCGCAGGAGCTTGCAGACTTCGAGGCCGTCCAGCTCCGGCAGCATCACATCGAGCAGGATGCAGTCGGGGGTGGAGGAACGCGCCTTGCGGATGGCCTCCGCGCCGTCCGCCGCCGTGACGACATCGAAGCCCGCGCCGCGCAGGTTGAACTCCACCAGCTCGACGGCATCCGGTTCGTCGTCCACCACAAGAATCTTTGGCATCGGTTTGGACTTGGTTACCACGGGAGCCAAGTGTTCCACAATGACGGGACGGCAACAAGCGGGTTACGATTGAGTGACGGGAAGTGGGGCGAATAATCGCCGAAGCCGGTTGGAGGAGTTGCTGTCTGCGTTCAACGCCGCGCGCTGTTGGTCCATTCAGACCCTTGCGCTCGGCGTTGGGAGTGAGAGGCGGGGAAGAAATATTTGCAGCCTACCTGTGTATTGGGCCGCGTGGGTCTCATCGCTTGGTCTCCGCCTTCACATACAACTCTTTCGGTGCGGTTTGATAATATCGGAACATGGCTGGACATAACCAACCCTCCATCGCTGGCTCTTCCATCTTGTAGTAGTTGCCGCCCATGTCCCCTCGCAACCACGTCAGCTTCTTTTGGTAGGCGGGAAACGGCTGGGCGGAGAAGAGCAGGCGAAAGCCATTGGTAGCTCCCGGAATGTCCCTGACCAGCACGTCAATCATCTCCGGCACGCCAGCGACAAATGGCTCGCGTAACAACTTGGCGCTTGGGTCATCGAAAACCCACGTCCCGGCGTGTCGGTAGGGCACGATGACAATCAGAGCGTTCGCAGGCTGCGAGCCTCCACGCTTCGGGAACAAGCCACTGAACCACGCTGTAGTCAGGGCACCGAGCACGGCGATGGCAGCGATGATTCCGAGCCTCCAGTAATTGATGCGAGTATTCATAGCACGATGTGGTCGAGTGGTCTAACAGTTAGTAGACATTAGGTTTTGTGGCCTCTCTTCGGCCACGGTTTTGAAGCTGCGCTGGACGCAAGGGGCTGTCCAGCCCATTCATTGGCGGATGACGATGGTGAATTTCTTTCCAGCAAAGGCGGCAACAAAGGTTGCAAATATAGCGGCGAGTCCACGCGCGGAGTTTCAGCGAAATATTTCCGCGAAGAAAACCTTCATCGCCTCCCAGGAGCGTTTGTCGGCCCTCTCGTTGTAGGCCGCGCCTTTAGAGTTGTCGCCGCCCGCACCCCAGTCGGTGAAGCTGTGCACCGCGTTGCCGTAGGAAACGAGCTGCCAGTCCACCTTGGCGTCGCGCATTTCCTTGGCGAAGCCCGCCACTTCCTCGGCGGGGACGAACGGATCGTCCGCGCCGTGCAGCGCGAGCACACGGCACTTGATTTGTTTCGCATCGTCGGGCGCGGGCGAGGAGAGGCCGCCGTGAAAACTCACCACACCGGACACGTCCGCGCCGCCACGGGCGAGTTCGAGGACGGTCGTGCCGCCGAAGCAGTAGCCAATGGCGGCGATCTTCTGCGGGTTCACGCGCTCGTTGGTTTTCATCACGCGCAGCCCCATGTTCACGCGCGAGCGCAGGAGCGCGCGGTCGGCCTTGTATTTGCCGGCGAGTGCGCCGGCGTCCTTCGCGTTGTCGGGGCGGACGCCCTTGCCGTAGATGTCCACGCAGAAGACGACGTAGGAAAGATTGGCGAGCATCACGGCGCGCTTCTTTTCGTATTCGCCAAGTCCCTTCCACTGGTGGACGAGGAGGATGCTGGGGCGCTTGCCTTGCAGCGCGTCGTTGTAGACGAACTGCCCTTGCAACACGGTGTCGCCGTCCTTGTAGACGATCAGGTCGGTGCGAATTTCCGCGCGGGCCGCGAGGCTAAAGAGGGCAAGCAGCAGGAGTGAAAGAGTTGTTTTCATAAAAATCGTTTTGTTCGTGCGAAGAATCATCGCGCGACGACGCGGCAATTTCAAGCTCGCTCCGGCGGCTTGCGCCACACGTAGCGGAACATCAGCACCCGCAGCACCGCCGCCAGCGGAATGGCCAGGAGGCCGCCGAGGAGGCCGCCCAGCAGCGTCGTCCCCGCCATCAGCGCGATGATGATGGTCGCCGGATGCAGCCCCACCCGCTCGCCCATGATGCGCGGCTGGATGACCGTGCCTTCGAGCGTCTGCACCACCGCGAACACGCCGAGCACCAGCGCCGGATGCTGCCAGTCGCCGAACGCCGCCAGCGCGATGAGCAGCGCCGAGACGCATGTGGTGATCGCGCCGAGGAACGGGATGATCGTCAGGCACGTCGCCAGCACGCCGATCAGCACCGCATACGGCAGCCCGATGATCAGGAAGCCGATGGTGTAGAGCACGCCGTCACACAGCGCCACGAGCACCTGCCCGCGAAAAAATGCGACGAGGTAGCCGTTGATGGAGGTGATGACGAAGACAAGCTCCTCCTTGAACTTCGAATTCTGCACCGGCAGGTAGTCGCGCCACTTGGCCGCGATGCCATGCTTCTCCAGCAGGAAGTAAAACGCGTAAATCGGCACGAGCGCCAGACCCGCAATCACGCCGAACACCGAGCCAACGAAGCCCATCACCTGCGACAACCACTGGCCGAACTTGGGCAGCAGCTTCGTGGTGTAGTCCGCCACGGATTTCAGCGAGGTCTGTTCCGAAGCACCGGCGGCGGGCGTGGATGGAACGGTAGCCGTCGGCACGGACGCCATCGCCGTCATCGCGTTGGTGTCGGGATGCGCGCTTTCGCTGAAGGTTCGCAGCAGGGGCACGGCCTGCTTGGGCAGCCACGACGGCGGGTTCGCCGCCCAACGGCCGGCCTTGGTGGGAAGCTCCGTTTTGTATTCGCCCGTCTTGGCTGCAAGGTCGCGCGCCTCGACGACGAGCTGCGGCACGACGCTCGCGAGCAACCCGGCCACGATCACCAGCGCGAGCGCGAACACCACCACGATGGCGCGCGTGCGCGGGACGTTTTTGCGGACGAGAAAATCCACGACCGGGTCGAGCAGGCACGCGAGCACGCCCGCGACGGCCAGCGGCCAGAGAACCGGCGCGAGCACGTCCAGCACGCGGCCCAGCCCCCAGACCAGCGCCACGACGAGCGCGACAATCGTCGCCACGGCCAGCCCGGTCAGCGCCATCCAGATCAAGCGCGCCTGTTTTTCGGAGGGCGGAGGAAAGTTCATTTGTGTGAACGGAGTCTTCCGGCTTTCCTCAAGTGCGACAACAGGAATTTCGACGGCAATTTGTAGCCGGACGCCGCAAAACGACGGTGCTCATTTCAGGCGCTCGTAGTAAACGAGAGTGTTGTAGTCAAATGCCACGCGCCCGTCCTGCTGGTGCGAGTCGAAGATCTGTCGCAGCCGCTCCAGCATTTCGAGGTGCTTGGGCTGTCCCTGCTCCGGGGCGTAGGAGGAGGAAAGCAACCGGCCTTGCAGCCCCTCGAAATCGAACTGCTGCGCGTAGGGGAAAGTTTTCAGCTTCGGCTCCACGCGGAAGAATCGGCGCAGCGCTGTGGCGTCAATGTTTCGATGGTTGACCTGTTTGTAGTCCGTGGCGAACTGTTGCAACAACTCTTCATAGGCGGCCAGAAATGGAGTGGTGTCTGTCAGCCGGTCGTTCCAGATCAGGGCCACCCATCCGCCCGGTTTCAAGATGCGCGTAAACTCCGCACGGCAGCGCTCTTGGTCGAACCAATGAAAAGCCTGTCCGGCGGTGATGAGATCAACACTGTGGTCTGCCAGCGTCGTTGCTTCCGCCGCCGCCGCCACGCTCGTAAAGTGCGGATGAGACGCAATCACCCTCTCGCCGGCCTCGCGCATTTCCCGGTTTGGCTCCACGCCGAAGACGCGGCATTCGCGCTGAAGAAGCAGTTCCGCCAGCTTGCCCGTGCCAGAGCCGATGTCTGCCACGGTGGAATCCGCAGTCAGCCCGCACTCGCTTCGCAACCAGTCCACTACTTCATTGGGATAACTCGGACGATATCGGACATAATTTTCAACCCGACTGGAGAACCGCTGGGTTGGGGCGAGCATGGTGGGAATCAGTCAGCTCTGGCCGAGCTTCTTCGACTTCTCGGTCGCGGCGCGGACGGCGTTGATGAGCGTGCCGCGCAGCTTGCCCTTTTCGAGTTCGTGCAAGCCCTCGATGGTCGTGCCGCCGGGGCTGGCCACCATGTCCTTGAGCGCGCCGGGATGCTGGCCGGTCTCCAGCACCATCTTCGCGCCGCCGAGGACGGTCTGCGCCGCGAGCTTCGTCGCCACGTCGCGCGGCAGGCCCGCCGCCACGCCGCCGTCGCTCAACGCCTCGATCATCACATACACATACGCCGGCCCGCTGCCGCTCAAGCCGGTCACGGCGTCGAGCAGCGACTCCTTCACTTGAAACGCGATGCCGACGGAGGAAAAAAGTTTTTGCGCGAGCTGCGCGTCTCCCGCCGTGGCGGATTTGCCGGTGGCGAACGCCGTGGCGGACGCGCCGACCAGCGCGGGCGTGTTGGGCATCACGCGGATGACACGCGCGTCGGCTCCCAGACCGCTCTCTAGTTTGGCGAGCGTCACTCCGGCGGCGATGGAGATCAGCAGATGGCGATTCGTGAAGCCGGGCCGCGCCTCGCGCAGAAGCTCGGCGACCTGATCAGGCTTCACCGCGAGAATGAGCACGGTGGCGAACTTCAGCACGTCGGCATTGGCGGCGGTGGTTTTCGCGCCGACCTCCTTGGCGAAGGCCGCGCGGGCGGCGGCGGAAACATCGCTCGCGAGAATTTGCCCCGGCTTGGCGAGGCCGGCCCGCACGAGGCCGCGCGCGAGCGCCGTCGCCATTTTTCCCGCGCCGAGAAATCCGATGGTCAGTTTGGATGCCATGCTGGCGGTTTAACTAGCAGTTCGCCGGGCCGGGCGCAATCCGGCTTTTGAAAACCCCGCCGGGCGGGCGCGGCGGCGAAAGTTTTCCTTGCCCGCGAACCACGCCAAATGACGCGAAGGACAGAGGGCGTTTCGTGTGCTTCGCGTGATTCGCGGGCTATCTGATTTTCGGTTTAATCCGGGAGGGCAATTGGCAACACGCCCTCCAACTCCGCCAAAGCGGGCGGCTCACAGCGACAGCAGCAGCCTTTTGATTTCCTTCAGCTTTGCTTCGGGAGTTTTTCTCGTCAGGCGCGGGAACTTGCCGCCGAGCGTGAGGTAGCCGTCACGGCGCGTGAGCATCAGCTTTTCGGACTGCGTCTCCAGCCGCGTGATGCCGCGCGTGGCGCACAACTGCTTCACTTCCGTGGCGAGCCACAGCAACTCCGCCGGCTTGGGCAGCGGGCCGAAGCGGTCGCGCACTTCCACGCGCAGGGCTTCGAGCGCGGTGCGGTCTTCGGCCAGCGCGAGCTTGCGGTAGATTTCAATCCGCTGCTGCGGCTCGGCGATGAAGTGGCGCGGCAGGTGGGCGGACAGCGGTTCGTCGGTTCGTGCGCTTTCTTTCCCCTCACCCCGGCCTGTTCCCTTGGGGAGAGGGAGAATTTTCGCCGGTTTTGCTTCAATCCGCGCGCGTTCGGCTTGCCCAATGGCGGGGAGAGTTTCCCCCTCTCCTCTGTGGAGAGATTCCACGGCCCGCGAAAAGCCACGATTTGTGCCCGTGAACCCGGGCCCCGATACGGTTGGAACGGCGGCATCCTTGCCGCCGCTGGGACCGGGCGGCATGGATGCCGCCCCTCCCGGTTCATGGGTAGGGCCGGGGTGAGGGGAAAGTGGTGCCGTCGGTTCAAGTCCGCTCTCCATTTCCACGCCGACGGGGAGAAAATCCAGTTTCACCGTCACCTCCACGCGCGGCTTCACCTTCTCACCCTTGAGCGTCGCGACGCTTTGCTTGAGCAGATTACAGTAGAGGTCAAAACCCACCGCCGTGATGTGGCCGCTCTGTTGCGAGCCGAGCAAGTTGCCAGCACCGCGGATTTCGAGGTCGCGCATCGCAATTTTGAAGCCGCTGCCAAGCTGCGCGTATTGCTTGATGGCGCTCATGCGCTTGCGGACATCGGTGAGCAAACGCGCGTGGCGCGGCAGCATCAGATAAGCATAGGCCTGATGCTTGTAGCGGCCCACGCGCCCGCGCAATTGGTAAAGCTCGCTCAAGCCAAAGCGGTCGGCGCGGTCAATGATGATCGTGTTCGCGTTCGGAATATCCAGCCCGCTCTCGATGATCGTGGTGGAGAGCAGCACGTCCGCCTCGCCGTTCACGAACGCGGTCATCACACGCTCCAGGTCGTCGCCGTCCATCTGCCCGTGGCCGGTGACAATGCGCGCGTTCGGCACGAGATGCGCGAGGCGCTGCTTCATCGCGTCAATCGTTGTTACTCGGTTGTGCAGGAAGAATACCTGCCCGCCCCGGTTCAACTCGCGCTGGATGGCGTCGCGGATGAGCCGTTCGTCGTAATGCGTGACGATGGTCTCCACCGGCAGCCGATCCTGCGGCGGCGTCTGAATCGTGCTCATGTCACGCGCGCCGGTGAGCGCGAGGTAGAGCGTGCGCGGAATCGGCGTGGCGCTCAACGTCAGCACGTCCACGTGCGTGCGGAGCAGCTTGAACCGTTCCTTGTGCATCACGCCGAAGCGTTGCTCCTCGTCAATGACCACGAGGCCGAGTTCCTTGAAGTGAACGTCGTCCTGCACCAGCCGGTGCGTGCCGATGACAATGTCCACCGCGCCCGCCGCGAGGTCGGCGGTGACCTGCAACTGCTCCTTGCGCGAGCGGAAGCGCGAGAGCAGCTCGACGCGAATCGGATAATCCGCCATGCGCTCACGAAAAGTATTGAAATGCTGCTGCGCCAGCACGGTCGTCGGCACGAGGATGGCGACCTGTTTGCCGCCCATCACGGCCTTGAACGCCGCGCGGATGGCCACCTCCGTCTTGCCGAAGCCCACGTCGCCGCAGACGAGGCGATCCATCGGCTTCGGCAGTTCCAAATCGCGCTTGGCCTCGGCGATGGCTTTGATCTGGTCGGCCGTTTCCTCGTAGATGAACGCGCTTTCAAACTCGCGCTGCCACGGCGTGTCCGGTCCGAAGGCGTGGCCCGGCTGCGTCGCGCGCTTCGCCTGAATCGCGAGCAAGTCCGCCGCGAGATCGCGCACGGCGCGCTCGGCCTGCTCCTTGGTTTTCTGCCAGCGCGCGCCACCGAGGACGTTCAGTGGCGGACGCGCCTTGCCCGCGCCGACGTATTTGCTGACGAGATGCGCCTCGGTGACAGGCACGTAGAGCTTGGGCGGTTCGTTGCTTGGGTCGCTTGGGGCATATTCGATGACGAGGCACTCCGTCGAGGTTGAAGGTTGAAGATTGAAGGTTGAAGGTTGCCCGTGCCGACCGCTGATGGCTGGCAATGCTTTCAATCCGCGAAAACGCCCGACGCCGTGCTGGAGATGCACAACGTAATCACCTTCCTCCAGCTCGGTGAAATCAATGTCCAGCGCCGAGCGCGCGGCGGCGGCGTGGGGCGACTTCATCCGGCGCGGACGCTGAACTTTGTAACGTCCGAAAATCTCGGCGTCGGTGACGACGACGAGGTTCGCCTCGTCGCAGATGAAGCCGCGCGCCAGCGTGCCGAGATGGGTCGAGGGTCGAGGGTCGAGGGTTGAGAGTGGAAGTGCGCGTTCATGCTCTCGACTCTCGGCTCTCGGTTCTCGACCCAAGCCAAGCTCGTTCCAGATTTCCTCAAACCGCTGCCGCTCGCCGTCGTTGTTGCAAAAGACGTGGACGGCGCGGCCCTGCCGGAGCCAGCGGTGCAACTGCGCGAAAAAATCACGGCGCTGGGCGGCGGCAATTTGCGGATCGGGCGCCGGCCCGGCCAGCGGACGGAAGGCGTCGAGGCTTTCAAAAAATGGGCCGCGCAACTCCGCATCGTCCGCTTCCCCCTCACCCCGGCCCTCTCCCTGGGGGAGAGGGGGAAACCTCTTCTCGTCCTGCGATGTTCGAGGGTCATCCGTGCCGGATTCAGCCGTGGATTTGCCGGGCAGCGGGGAACGATTCTCCCTCTCCCCTGGGGAGAGGGCAGGGGTGAGGGGGAACGCGTCGCCATGCGTGCTCAACTCCACCGCCGTCATGCCGCGCTCACCGATCTCTTCGCGGAAATTTTCCCACGCAACGAAGAACGGGTCGTCCGCCGGGATCTGCCGCGCGTATTCGTCGGCGTGATGGGCGAGCATCGCTGGCTCGCACAGAAGAAAAATTGTTTCGCGGGGCAGATGGTCGAGCAAGGTCGCCAGCGGCGCGCGGCCTTCAGGCCGCTTCAATGCACTTTGGTCAAAGTTGCGCGCAGCCAAGTCACCTTCCACGTGGGCGGTTGAAGCGGGCTGAAGCCCGCGCTCCACTCCGCGCTCCGCGCTCCGCGTTCCGCGTTTCAACAGCCCCAGTTCCCCCGCCGGCGGCAGGATGACTTCGCTGATTTCGCCGCCTTCGCGCGAGACCTGCGTCGCCGGATCGAAGTGGCGGAGCGACTCCAGTTCGTCGCCGAAAAACTCCAGCCGCACCGGCCACGGACTGGTGAGCGGGAACACGTCCACGATGCCGCCGCGCATGGCGATTTCACCCTTGGCGTTCACCTGCGCCTCGGATTCGTAGCCCTGTTCTTCCAGCCACTCGACGAGGTCAAGCGGGTTGACGCGGTCGCCACGCCGCAGTGTGCGAGTGCGAGACTTTACTTCCTCCGGCGAGAAAGTGCGTTGCAGCAGCGCGGTGACGCTCGTGACAATCAGTTTTGAATTTTGAGTTTTGAATTTCGAGCCGCCGCCCAGCGCAACGAGGGTTTCGAGCCGGTCGCTGATGACATCGGCGTGGGGGAGCTTGTCCTCGTGCGGGAAAATTTCCCAGGCGGGGAAGAATAGGGTCTGGGGTCTGGGGTCTGGGGTCTGGGGCGCGGCTTGATTCCGCACTCGGCATTCCGCACTCCGCACTTCGCCCAGCCACGTCTCCAAGTCCTGCTGGAAGCTCTCCTGGGTCTTCAATGAATCCGTGACGACAACGATGGGGCGCGCGGGACATCTCCACCGCAGCAGCGCGGCGAGGACTGGCTGCGCCGCCTGCGTGACGCCGTCGCATGACAATGCGCCGCCCGACTCCACGCGCCGCAGCAGGGCCTGCGCGGCGGGAGCGGACGACACGGCGGCGAAGAGTTCGCCGTCGGCAACTGTCGGTTGGCTCGACGCCAAGCGGCGCAAGTTGGCCCCGCACCGTTTGGGAAGTCAAGGGCCGCGCCGGCCGGGCAGGCGCTGGTTGACAACCGCGCGGCCCGGCGGTCAACTTCCGCCGTGATTCCACTCCGCAACCATTCGCCCGCGCTCGGCGGGAAGCGCTTGCCTGTTTTCACAGCTCTTGTCTTCGCGCTGGCACTTTGCGGCGTGGTTTGCGCGGCGGAAGCCGGTTCACCGAAAGGCCATCTCGTCATCATGGGCGGCGGCTCCACGGTGCCTGTCATCCGCCAGCGCGCCCTGCAACTGGCCGGCGGCACGAACTCCCGC
>JACRJY010000059.1 GCA_016235585.1 Verrucomicrobiota bacterium
ATGGCACCCGTGACGCGGAGCCTCTTCGTCAACGCGCGGGTATCGATGCCTTGAATGCCGGGAATGCCGTTCTCGACGAGGTAATCGGCGAGGGCAAGGTCGGCGCGCCAGTTGCTGACGACGGGGGAGAGTTCGCGCACGACGAAGCCGGCCGCATGCGGCTTCCAGGATTCCATGTCGACGCGGTTGATCCCGTAGTTGCCGATGTGCGGGTAGGTCATCGTCACGATCTGCCCCTTGTACGAGGGATCGGTGAGGATTTCCTGGTAGCCGGTCATCGAGGTGTTGAAGCACACTTCGCCGCAGGCCGACGCCCGCGCGCCGAAACCCGCGCCGTGGAACACCGTGCCGTCTTCAAGGGCTAGAACTGCGTTCATGAATTTGTCAGCGGACGCGCGCGATGCTAGGGGCGGCGGCGGAAGGGTCAAGTTTTTCCCAAGAAAAATGGCGCGGCAATGTTGCCGCGCCATTTCAAAAATCACTTTCTCTTCCTGGAAACCGGCTCACTGGCTCACTTCTTCTTCAGTTTCTCCAGCAGCGCGATGAAGGGCTTCGGCCCGCCCTCGTCGTAACCGAGCCGGCCCACTTCCTTGCCCGCGCTGTCGAGCACAACGACGGTGGGATAGCCGTCAATCTTGTATTTGTCGCTCAACGCCTCGTTGGCCTTCTTCTGCGCGTCGGACTGCTTTTTGCGCTGGGGGAAGTCCACCTCCACGAGCACGAGGTTCTTGTCCGCGTAGTCGGCGAACTCCTTCGTGTCGAAAATCTCCTTCTTCAGCGTGATGCACCACGAGCACCAGTCCGAGCCGGTGAAATCCATGAGCACGAGTTTCTTCTCCGCCTTGGCCTGCGCCTGCGCCTTGGGCAAATCCGTGAGCCACTGCGCTTCCGCCGCGACGGCGAGCGCGGCAAATCCCACCAACAGGATGAACATTATTTTTTTCATGCGAGTTGGACGCGCGAAGCCGGAATTTATTCCCGCGTCCTTCATTCCTCTCAAAACAATGACATCTGCCGCCCCGCCGGACGCCGGAATGCATCAACTGAAAGCTGCACCGGCTCGCCGCCGATGCCCGCCCGGCGGCACGCCACCGCGAACATCTGATGAATCTGCTCCGCGAAAATTCCCTCGCCGCTCATGCGCAAACCAAAGCGCGGGTCGTTCAGTTTTCCACCGCGCAAATCGCGCAGTCGGTTTAGCACCTTCTCCTTCCGTGCCGGGAAATGCGTCTCCAGCCAGCGCTCGAACAACGGCGCAACCGCGTGCGGCAGCCGCAGCACGGTGTGCCCGGCGAATTTCGCGCCGGCCTTCGCCGCCGCCGTGAGCAGCGCGGGAATCTCCGGCTCGTTCAACGCCGGAATCACCGGCGCGACCAGCACACCCACGGGCACGCCCGCCTGCGCGAGCGTCGCGATGGCGTCGAGCCGCGCGGCGGGCGGCGCGGTGCGCGGCTCCATGATTTTTCGCAGCTCGGTGTCCAGCGTCGTGAGCGAAATGAAAACCACGGCGCACTGGTGCCGGGCCAGTTCCGCGAGCAAGTCCGCGTCGCGCGTGACGAGATGGTTCTTGGTGACGATGCCGACGGGGTTGCGGAATTCGGCGAGCACTTCGAGGCAGCCGCGCGTGAGCTTCAAGCGCCGTTCCACCGGCTGATAGCAATCCGTCACGCCGCTCATCGCGATGACCTGCGGCTCCCAGCGCGTGGAAGAAAGCTCGCGGCGGAGCAGCGCGGGTGCGTCGAGCTTCACCATGATTTTCGTCTCGAAATCCAGGCCGGACGAGAAGCCGAGATACTCGTGCGTGGGCCGGGCGTAGCAGTAAATGCAGCCATGCTCACAGCCGCGATAGGGATTCACGCTCGCGCGAAAACCGATGTCCGGGCTGTCGTTGTAGGCGATGATGCTCTCGCTGCTGTCCTTGTAAAACTGCGTGCGCGGCGGCGGTTCGTCGGGGTCGTGCCATTCCTCGTCGCGCTCCAGGGCGAGTGGCTCGAAGCGGTTGGGCGGATTGTCCGCCGCGCCGCGCGTGGGAATGGCGCTGGGTTGCATCGGCGGCCAACATTCATCCGCCCGCCAGTTTTCGCAATTCGTTTCCTGAATTTTAGCCACAGATGAAACACAGATTGAACACAGATTTTCTGCAAACTCGTGGAGCAAGTCTTCGTAGTTTTTCCCATCCGTGTTTCATCTGTGTTTCATCTGTGGCTAAAAAATCCGGCTGGCGTTCCAGCGTTGCGTTCGCGTGGCAGAGCGGGTTTAATGCTCAAAACCTCGGCCCCGCGCCGCGGCTAAACTAAAAGCAACTTTATGGATGTCCAAATCGCCGTCTTGTGCGACGCCGCCGCCGACTACAACGGCAAGCTCTGCGTCATGGGTTCGTTCGACACGATCATGGCGCGGCAGTTCCCCGTCGTGCATCCGTTCTGCTCGCTCGCGCTGCGGATTATTTTCCGCGACACCGACGAGGGGCCGCACCAGATGCGCGTCACTCTCATCAACGAGGACGGCAAAAGCCTCCTGCCGAAAATCGAGCCGAAGCTCGACATCCGCCTGCCCGACGAAATGTTCTTCGCCACCAGCAACCTCGTCTTCAACCTGCAGGGGCTGCGCTTCGAGAAGCCCGGCCAATACTCCATCGACGTCACGCTCGGCGAGAAGATGATCGCGCGCGTCCCGCTGCAGGTGCTGGAAATCAAGGCCGGCCCGGCCCCGGCGTAAGGCGTGTTTTCAAAATGCCGCTCCTGGCTCGCCACCGCCTCTCATTAGCACCGGGCTTTAGCCCGGTGGTTTGGCGTCCGACGAAACTCCTAGCCGTTTCAACGGCTTTTGCGCCGCAACAAGAAGCCGCTGAAGCGGCTGAAACCACGCTCGCCCATTCACCGGGCTAAAGCCCGGTGCTAATGAGAGAAAAAACTGCGATGCCGGATTTTGAAACACACCTTTGCCCTTTCGCTTGCGCCGCATGAGACCTTCCAAATTCACGCTGGCGTTGCTGGTGATGAACGTCGGCCTCGTCGCGGCGGTGGCCTACCTGCTGCAATTTTACCTCCGCACCCCCGCGCCGGTCGCGCCGGAAATCATTCCGCCCTCGCGCGAACAGTCCCGCGCCTTCGAGCCGCGCATCACCACGCAAATCCTCACCGTCGAAAAGACCAACGACTTCCGCTGGGTGCAGCTTGAGTCCGAGGACTACCGCGCCTACATCCAGCGCCTGCGCGCCATCGGCTGCCCGGAGCAGACCATCCGCGACATCCTCATCGCGGACATTGACAAGCTCATGGCCCCGCGCCTGCGCGCCGCCGGCCCGCCGCGCAAGGAGCCGCTCACCTACTGGCAGCCGGAGGAGCAGGAGCTGCTGAACAACTTCGACGCCCGCGCCTCGCTCCGCGCGCAGCGCGACGTGGACTTCGAGAAGCGCGAGATCATCCGCGAACTCATGGGTGTGGACCTCGTCGGCGAACGGATGAAGGTGCTCGGCCAGGAAGACTACTACGGACGCCGCCTCGCGTTTCTCCCCGAGGAGAAGCGCGGCCAGGCGCGGCTGCTGTTGGAGAAATTCACCGATGAAGAGCAGGCCATCCGCAGCAAGGTCTGGGAGGAAGGCGAGCCGCTCACCGCCGCCGACACCGCGAAGCTGCGCCAGCTCCGCGAACAGCAGCAGGCCGAACTCACGCGCCTCCTTTCCCCGGAGGAACTCCGCCAATACGAACTCTGGCTCTCGCCCTCCGCCAACGCCGTGCGCGACGCCGTCTATGGCATGAACGCCAGCGAGGACGAGTTCCAGAAAATCTACCGCCTGCAAAAAAAGTTCGACGACGCGTGGCCGGACTCAACTCCGCCGGAGGACGCCGACGCCCGCGCCAAATGGGAGCAGGAGCGCATGCAGATGGAACAGCAGATTCGCGCGCAGCTCGGCGAGCAGCGCTACGCGGAGTTCGAGCGCGGGCAGGACGCGGACTTCCGCGAGCTGAACGCCACCGCCACGCGCTACCAGTTGCCCGCCGACGTGCCGGCGACCATCTATGAGATCAAGCTCGCCGTGCTGGATCAGCGCGCGAAAGTTCTCGCCGACCCCGCGCTCACCGACGAGCAGCGCACCGCCACGCTCAAAGTCATCGCCGACGAAACCGCCCGGACGGTGCAGAAGGCGCTCGGCGAAAAGGCCTACAAATACTTCCTCCGCCGCGGCATGGGTTCTTGGATTTCCAACTGAAATGCCGAGCGCCAGCGGCGCGGTATCTTTGCAGAACGTCCCGCAACAAAACGATTCAAGCCGGAACGATGCAGTTGAAACGGAGGGCGCGACCATTCCGGTCGCCCCCTGTTGGCGTCCCGCCGACAGTGGTGGCGACTTCGGCCCGCACGAGTTCACGATCACGCTGGCGCAGCCGGTGCACGACCACGCGCGCGGTGCCGGGCGAGAGGCAGAGTTCGACGGCTCGTGGGATAATCGCGCGTGTCGCAATTCGACGGCGACGAGTCGCCTGCCGAAAGCGGCGACAAGTCGCGGCACTCCAAATTGACGGCGGGCCGCCGCCTACTTCTGCCGCCCCGGCGAGTTTTCCGCCGCGTCGCGGCAGGCGTCGGCGACGGTGCCGAGCTGGGTGAGAAATTCTTCGCGCCGGGCCTCGGGCAGGACGGCGAGGATTTCACTTTGAAGGGTGATGGCGATTTCGCGCAGCTCTTCAAACTTCCGCTGGCCCGTCGGCTTGAGGCGGATGCGGTAGGCGCGACGGTCGCTTTCGTGCGGCTTGCGCTCGATCCAGCCGGCCTCATCCATGCGCTGGAGCAGCGAGGCGATGGTGTTCGGGTCGCTGCTCATGGCCTTGGTCAGTTCGCCCTGGCTCATGCCCTTGGGGTCGCCTTCGAGCAGCGAGCGCAGGGCGGTGAACTGGTCGGGCGTCGCGCCCGTGTGCCGGATGCGGCGGCGGAAGGCCTGGTTCAATCCATACCAGGCGCGGCGGAGCAGGGGCGGCAGGCGGCGGCGCTCCGGGGAGTCCACGGGCAGCGGGCGGGATGAATAGCGGGCGGCGGGCATGAGTCAGTCAGAACAATGATACGTGTAAGTATTATTTTGGTTGCAAACGGTTTTAACGTGTAGAACACTCGCGGCGTCCTGTGAAGAAAATTAGTTTGACCGGGCACTGGTTTTTCGGCGCAGTCGCAACTTAATCTGGCATTTGAAAATGAAACTCAAGTCATCGCTCCTCTCCGGCGTGCTCGCGGTCGTGGTCGCCGGTTATTTCGCCTCGGTCACGGACGCCGCGCCCGCCAAGGGCTGGCTTGCCTGGCGCGGCCCGAACCAGAACGGCAGTTCCAGCGAGAAGGGTCTGCCCGACCAGCTCGACGTGAAGGCGGCGCTGTGGACGGCGGAGTTCTCCGGGCAGTCCACGCCCGTCATCGCCAACGGCAAGCTCTACATCATGGGCTACGTGGACAACGGCCCCGACTTGCAGGAGGGCGTGGCCTGCTACGACGCCGAGTCGGGCAAGCTGCTGTGGAAGCATCTGTTCAACGATTTCATTTCCGACACGATTTACCTGCGCTACGCCACGAGCAGCCCGGCGGTGGATCCGGAGACGGGCAATGTTTACATCCAGGGCACGCAGGGCATCCTCGCGTGCTTCACGGCGGACGGCAAACTGCTCTGGAGCCATTCGCTGATGGAGAAGCTGGGGCGGCTCACGTTCCCCAATTCCCGCACGGCGTCGCCGGCGATTGACGGCGACTACTGCATCATTCGCGGTATCACCGGCAACTGGGGCGCGCAGGGCGTGGCGGGCGACCGTTTCTACGCGCTCGACAAGAAGACGGGTGAACTCGTCTGGGCCACGACGCCCGGCGACCGGCCCAAGGACAATTCCTTTTCGCATCCGTATTTCTTTTTCTACCAGGGCAAACGCGTGTTCGTTTCCGCGACGGGCGACGGTGCGGTGATTTGCGTCAACGCCCGCACCGGCGAAACGCTGTGGCGCGTGCCGATTTTCAAGGCCGGCATCAACTCCACCACGGTCGTTCACAACAACGACAAGGTCGTGACCATATTCGGCACGCCCTACGAGCCAGGCCAGACGGTGTGCATGAAAATCCCTGCGCAGGCACCGGTGGTCGCGCCGGGCGTTTTCCCGAACCTCGACCGCGCGCAGGTCGAGCTGTGGCACACGGCGGAAATCTCCTCCTCGACCAGCTCGCCGATTCTCGCGGGCGACCGCCTCTACACCGTGAAGGAAAAAGGCGACCTCGTCGCCGTGGACGTGAACACGGGGAAAATTCTCTGGAAGGTCACGCTCGGCATCGAGCAGCGCAACGCCTGCCCGCTCTACGCCGACGGAAAAATCTACGTGCCGATTCTCGACGACCCGGATGTCAAGGGCGGCGGCGGTGATGGTGCGGGCGACACGGGCACCAAGGGCGCGCTCTACGTCATCAAGCCGAGCGACACGGAGGGGAAAATCTTGAGCAAAATTTCACTGGATGGCCGCTGCCTCGGCACGCCCGTCGCCTACAACGGGAAAATTTACCTTCAGACCACGCGGAAAATTTATTGCTTCGGCAAGAAGGGCGACAATGCGGGCTTGCCGAAGAACGAAGTTGTGGAAGCGTGGCCCAAGCCCGGCCCCGCTGCGTCGCTGCAAATTATTCCGAACGAAGCGCTGCTGCATCCCGGCGACAAGGTGAACTTCCGCATCCGCTCGCTCGACGCGAACGGCTTCGTCGTGCAGGAGGGCATTGACCCGAAATCGGTGAAGTGGGCGAGCTACATCCCGCCGACGGCACTGGTGAAGGCGACGATGAACGGCGCGTTCAACGCCGACGGCCAGCTCGAAGCGCCGAAGGACGCGAAGATGTCCGCCGGCGCGTTCGAGGGCACGCTTGGCAATCTCAAGGGCTACATTCGCGGGCGCGTGCTGCCGGGGCTGCCGTTCACGCAGGACTTCGAGGCGTTCATGTTGAGTGACACGACGACGAACACGGTCGAGCCGCCGACGAAGTTCGCGTATCCGCCGTTGCCGTGGATTGGCGCGCGGTTTCGCTTCGAGGTGCGCGACGCGGACGGCAGCAAGGCGCTGACCAAGACGATTGACAACAAGTTCTTCCAGCGCGGCACGGTCTTCATCGGCGACGCGGACATGAGAAATTACACCGTGCAGTCCGACGTGATGAGCGCGGGCAAGCCGCGCAAGATGTCCGAGGTCGGCCAGGTCAACCAGCGCTACCTCATCATTCTCAAGGGCAACGCGCAGGAAATCGAAGTGAACTCCAACCAGGAGCGCCTCAAGGTCGCCGTGCCGTTCAAGTGGAAGGCCAATGAGTGGATGACGCTCAAGTCGCGCGTGGACATCGCGGCGGACGGTTCGGGCATCGTGCGCGCCAAGGCGTGGAAACGCGGCGAGCCGGAGCCGGCGGCGTGGAACATCGAGGTGCCGCACAAGACGGCGCACAAGCAGGGTTCGCCGGGGCTGTTCGGCTTCGCGCCGCAGGATTTGCCGGTGTTTATTGACAATGTGAAAGTGACGGCGAATTGATTCCGGCACATTGAGACCCCATGCCGACGGTTTTGATGATCAATGGCTGGCGGTTCCATTTTTATGCCAATGAAGGCAACGAACCGATGCACATACACGCCGTGAAGGCCGAGAAGGAATGCAAATACTGGATTGATGCCGACGGTTTCAAAATCCGCGAGGCATTTGGCTACAACATGAGTCCGCGTGACACGCGCGAAGTGCGGCAATTGATTTTTGAGCATTTTGACCACATCGTCGCCGAGTGGCGGCGAGTGCAAGGCAACTGATGAACAAGCGATTCCATACAGTGGAACGGATTGAGTTCGACGGCGACGTGATGCGTCTGGCCGTGGACGGCTCCGTGTATCGGCTTTCGGTGCCCGCCGTATCCGGGCGGCTGGCGCGGGCCACCGCTGAACAGCGCGGGCAGTTTCAAGTTTCGCCTTCCGGCTACGGGATTCACTGGCCTGCCTTGGATGAAGACTTGAGTGTGGACGGACTTATTCGGATGGCAAAAGACGATTTTGCGCCGGTTGATAAAAATGCAGCTTTGATTCTGAACGACAAACCAAACCAATGAAAACACTTCGTCTTCTCACTCTATCGCTCATGGCCGCCGGCCTCGTCGCCAACGCGCAAGACTGGCCCATGTGGGGCGGCAATAACGCGCGCAACATGTATTCGCCCGCCAAGGGGCTGCCCGACCGCTTCGAGCCGGGCAAGCTCAAGGGCGATCAGGTGGACATGGCGACGACGAAAAACGTCAAGTGGGCCGCCAAGCTCGGCTCGCAGAGCTACGGCAACGTCGTCATCTCGCAGGGCAGGGTGCTCATCGGCACCAACAATGATTCACCCCGCGACCCCGCACACCAGGGCGACCGATCGACCGTCATGTGCTTCGACGAGAAGACGGGCGAACTCCTCTGGCAGCTCATCGTGCCCAAGCTGAAATCCGGCAAGGTCAACGACTGGGAAAACCTCGGCATCCTTTCGTCGCCGCTGGTCGAGGGCGACCGCGTTTATCTCGTCACCAGCCGTTGCGAGGTGATTTGCCTCGACCTCAACGGTCAGGCCAATGGCAATCAGGGCATGACCGACGAAGGTGCCTACATGGTGAAGGACGTCGGCAGCGCGCCCGCCAAAGTCGGCCCGAAGGACGCGGACATTCTCTGGGTCTATGACATGATGGACGAACTGGGCGTCTTCCCGCACAACGCCTCAAACAGCTCGCCACTGATGATTGGCGACCGCCTCTACGTCTGCACTTCCAACGGCCAGGACTGGACGCACGTGAACATCCCCTCGCCGCTCTCGCCGAGCTTCATCGCGCTCGACAAGAAGACCGGCAAGCTGGTCGGCGAGGATGACGCGGGCATCGGCCCGAAAATTTTCCACGGCCAGTGGACCTCGCTCTCCCACGCGAAGATCAACGGCAAGGACTTGGTTTTCGCCGGCGGCGGCGACGGCTGGCTCTACGCCCTCGACACGGCGACGAAAAAAGTCGAGGACCGCGACGTGATGCCGGTCGTGTGGAAGCTCGACATGAACCCGCCCGAATACAAAGCGAAGGACGGCAAGCCCATCAAGTATCCCGCCGCCGAAGGTCCCAGCGAAGTGAACGCCACGCCGGTGATCTATAAGGGCCGCGTCTATGTCGCCACCGGGCAGGATCCCGAGCACGGCGAGGGCGTGGGCCGGCTCGCGTGCATTGATCCCACCAAGACGGGCGACATCACCAAGACCGGTGTGATCTGGGATTACAAGGGCGTCAACCGCAGCATCTCGACCGTCTCGATCGACCCGGCGACCGGGCTGCTGTTCCTTGGCGATTTCTCCGGCTTCGTGCACTGCCTCGACGCCGAGAACGGCACGCTCTACTGGAAGCACGACATGAAGGCCCATATGTGGGGCAGCACGCTCGTCGCGGACGGCAAGGTTTATGTCGGCAGTGAGGACGGCGATCTCGTGGTGCTCGCCGCGAGCAAGGAGAAGAAAGTCATCAGCTCGTGCAACGTCGGTTCGCCGGTCTATTCCACGCCGGTCGTTGCAAACGGCGTCATCTACATCGCCAGCAACACGCACCTTTTCGCGCTGCATGACACGGCGAAGGCCAACCTGCCGAAGCCTTGAGTGTTCCGTTCAACGAAGCATCTCAAACACAGCCCTTAATTTAACCAGAACGAACCATGCCCATCCCCACCGTATCCCCTGAACTCGTCGCCAAGGCGAAGGCCGAACTCGACAAGCACCTGCTCGAAATCATCCAGTGGCACTTCAGCCCGGAAACCGGCTGCCCCTACTGGCTCGACTGGGCGAAGAAGAACTTTGATCCGCGCAAGGAGATCACCAAGTTCGAGGACATGATGAAGTTCGGGCACTTCGCCGACGAATCGCTGCGTGACCTCCAGCCGGAAGTCTGGGTGCCCGCGCAGTTCAAGGGCAAGCCGTTCAACATTTTCGAGACCGGCGGCACCACCGGCATGCCCAAGCAGCGCATCGGCTGGAACGACTACAAGGTGGACTACTCCGAGTTCAGCGAAAAGATCACCGACGCGCATTTCCCGCGCGGCGGCGCGTGGCTGATGATGGGGCCGACCGGCCCGCGCCGTCTGCGCCTCGCCATCGAGCACCTCGCGAACGTGCGCGGCAGCTCGTGCTACTTCATTGACCTCGATCCGCGCTTCGTGAAAAAGGTCATCAGCGCGAAACAATTCGACGTGGCCAAGTCCTACATGGAGCACGTCGTGGATCAGGCGGTGACGATCCTCAAGCACCGCAAAGTTTCCGGCCTGTTCACCACGCCCAAGCTGCTGGAGGCGCTCGCGGAGAAAATCAATCTCTACGACATCGGCATCCGCGGCGTGTTCGTCGGCGGCACTTCCATGACGCCGCAATACGTGCGCTTCCTTGTCGAGGAACTGCTCGAAAATAAAATCGGCTTCTACCCGACCTACGGCAACACCCTCATGGGCCTCGCTGCCAGCGTGCCGCTGGTGCCGGAGGATAATTTCTCCATCACCTACTACGCCCCGCAGCCGCGCGCCGTGCTGCGCGTCGTGAACCCCGACAAGACGAATGAGACCGTGGCCTACGGCGAATGGGGCCGTGCCGAACTCACGACCTTGACGAAGGAGTTTTTCATGCCGCGCTTCCTCGAACGCGACGAGGTCATCCGCCGCGCCCCGCGTCCGCCCTACGCGTGGGACGGCGTCGGCGACGTGCGGCCCTTCGGCGCGATGCAGAAGACCATTGTTGAGGGCGTGTATTGATTTGCGACGGCGAATTTCAGGTGGCATAATCCCGGCATGAACTTGGAACACATTCGCGAACGGCTGGCCAACGGGTTCAAGCCGTTCTTCATTGAACTGTCGAGCGGCAAAAAAGTGCCTGTTCCCCACCCGGACTTCATTGCCGTGAGCAAAAATACGGTGGTGGTGATGGATGAGGACGACCATGCCACCCGCATTGACGCGCTCCACATCACGGCCCTCGAAGACATGAAGCCATCCAATCGGCGCAAGTGAGTGAAACATTTCGTCAGCTTCAACCGAGTTCGTCGAAGCCGGCGCAACTGCTGGTGATGACGGCAGCATGAAATTTCGCCGGCCTCGGCCACGAACACCATCGCCTGCCAGCGAACAAACCTCCGCCTGATTTTTATCCATGACCAATATCCCCCACCTCCCCATTCTCCGGCTCGGCCGGCCCTACGAGAGCCTTGAGCATTACAAGGTCAAGGACCACCGCACCGGCGACGTGAAGGCCGTCGTCTCCTCGGTCAACTCCGGCATCATCAAGAAGGATTTGCAGAAAATTTCCGCCAGCCGCGCCGCGCTGAACAAGTTCACCGTCGCGCAGCTCATCAAAATGAGCGCCAAGGCCGGCGACCTGTTCCTCCACGGCACGCTGCCGCTCGGCGACAAGGGCCACACGCAGTCGCCGCAGCAATACCTCGAGACGCTCGGCCTCACCAGCGGCCTGCCGCACGTGATGGTGCGCCGCAACATGGCCAAGGTGCATTACGCCCTCACGCACCTCGGCGAAATTCTCAACGGCCTCTCGCGCGGCCTCGACCTCTCCGTCCTCGACCACGGCTACGGCGAACAGTTCGGCACCAAGTTGAGTTTCTGCCCCACCACGCAGGCGCTCGGCCTCGTCATGCCGAGCAATTCGCCCGCCGTGAATTCCCTCTGGCTCCCCGCCATCGCGCTCAAGACGCCCGTCATCATCAAGCCCGGCAAGGAGGAGCCGTGGACGCCGTATCGGCTGATCCAGGCGTTCATCGCGGCGGGCGTGCCGGCGGAGGCGTTCGGGTTTTATCCGACCGATCACGAGGGTGCGGGCGTCATCCTCAAGACGTGCGGGCGCGCGCTGATTTTCGGCGACAAAAACACGATGGCCCAATACGCCCACAACCCCGCCATTCAGCTTCACGGCCCCGGCTGGAGCAAAATTCTCATCGGCGACGACTGCGTCGAGCACTGGCGCGACTACCTCGACGTCATGGTCGCCTCCATCAGCGACAACGGCGGGCGCTCGTGCATCAACGCCTCGTCCATCGTCGTGCCCAAGCACGCCGCCGAAATCGCCGAGGCCCTCGCGAAACGCCTCGGCCCCGTCGAGCCGACGCGCGCCGACGACGAGCAGGCCCGCCTCTCCGGCTTCGCCAACGTCAAGATGGCCGAGCACATTGACGCGCAGATCGAGGACGAGCTGAAGACCCCCGGCGCGGTGGATGTGACCGCCCGGCACCGCCACGGCCCGCGCAAGGTTGTGTTCGAGGGCGGCACCTACCTGCGCCCGACCATCGTGCTGTGCGACACGTTCAAGCACCCGCTCGCGCACAAGGAATACCTCTTCCCCTACGCCAGCGTCGTGCAGGTGCCGCAGCGGGAGATGCTTCACCAGATCGGCTACAGCCTGGCCGTGAGCGCGATCACGAAGGACGCGGCGTTCATCGGGGAGCTGCAGGCCTTCCCGGAAATCGAGCGGCTCAACCTCGGCCCCGTCTCCACCATGAGCATCTCGTGGGACCAGCCGCACGAGGGGAATATGTTCGAGTTCCTCTGGAAACGCCGCTCCATCGAACGCGCGTGGTGAGGCGGCTCAACAACCGATTCGGTCAACGCCGCGCCACGCGCCCGGCGTTTTGCTTGGGGGAATGCCCGCGTTGAAGTGCGAAAGTGGGCCTAACGACCCAGAGCATGGTTAGACCGCGTGTAACTCATCTCTGATGAAAATGAAACTTCGCTCCGGTCGCCTCAACTGCCGAACGGACACGCTCTCCGTCTTGTGCCTTGCCGACGAACAGGAGGCGTAAGTGTGGCAACTTCTGCGATCCGGGATAACGAAGCGCACGTAAAAGTGTCGAGGCAACCTTCGACGATGACTCGCTCCAAACAACCAAATCAAGATTCTGAGTCGCGCCTCTCTGCATGGTGCTTGCCAACGCCAACTCATCGCTGGTGCCCATGCTCGATAGCGCACTGCTGAGCGGGCCTGTATACATCACCTCGTGAATCTTGAGGTTGGTGTCGCTGCCGAAGGTCTGCACAGCGGCGGCGCGAATGCTGGTATCGCGTGGAGTTGTGGCGCAGCCGACAAGCAGGGCTGCGAGGAATAATGATGTGAGTATTTTCATTTGTGGTTGTAGCCGCCGACCAAGCTCGGCGACCGGCGCTGGCAGCGCACGACCGCCAAAGCTGATGATGTTGTAAAACCAGTGAATCATAAACTGAAACGCGCAGCGCTGGTTCGCTGCCGCGCACTTGTTACGCGACGTAATCATTTAAGCGCGTTCAGGAAACGCTGCCGCATCTGCTTTCCTTCAGATATGTCGGACATTTTCCAATTCGTGACATCCCGAAAACCTACTCGTCCAGCGACTGGATAAACATTCAGTCCGAGAAGCATCTGAGCAGTGGATCCCATGCGCCCCACAATCACGTATCCTTCCGTGGCCCGACTGCCATCAAAAATCAAATGTTGTTGCTGGGCGATCCTGGACATCGCGTTGATTGCAGCGTCGACCGCAGAATCAGGGTGCTGAGTTGGTGGAATAGACTGTTCGGGAAGCCGGTAATTGTTCAGCGTGCCCGCCAAACGCATTTGGGCCTCGGTTGGTTTCTCAGCCGAGCGTCCGCCTAGAGTCGGGTCAATAATCGAGCAACCGCCGACGAGAAACAGAAGGAAAGAAAACGTAAGAATTCTCATGTGGGTGTTATCGCCTAACATTTAGGTAAATTGCACATTACAATATATTTCGGCGGGCATGATTAGAGGTTATTTCCCGCTTTCCTTTTGGTCAAGAAGGGATGAGGCGCGGTTGTCCGGCACGTTGCACCGGTGAGCATCACCGCCCGGCGTTGGCCGTTTTCCAAATCAGCCGCAGCGCGCGGGCGAAGTCCTGCGGGCGGTCGCGCATCCAGCCGGTGAGCGCGGCGGGGGCGAGCCAGCGCAGTTCATCCACCTCGTCGGGGTGCATCACAAACGGGCCTTCGGCTTCGAGCCGGTAGGCCCAGACGAATTCCTGCCCGGTGTCGTCGCACGCGGCGATTTTGAAAAGGCGCACGGGCGGCGTGGCGGCGTGCAGGCCGATTTCCTCGCGCAGCTCGCGCACGGCGCAGGCGTCGTAGTCCTCGCCCGCGTCGAGATGGCCGGAGGCGGAGGAATCCCACAGGCCGGGCGCGGTGTCCTTCTTCATCGAGCGGCGCTGGAGCAGCACCTCGCCGCGCCGGTTGAAGACGAGCACGTGGACGGCGCGGTGCCGGAGGCCGAGCCGGTGGACTTCGGGGCGCGGGCGGCGGTCAATGACCTCATCGCGCTCGTTGACGACATCAAAGATTTCTTCGCTCATGCGGATATTTTGACGGAACCTGAAAGGCCGGAAGGCGCGCCGGACAGGCTGGGAACCATGCCAGCCCGGCTGGTGGACAAATCCGAACGGGCAGCGAAGCGCCGGGCATTGCCCGGCGCGAACGGCCGTTGTTCCGCTCCCTGCCGAGCAATGCTCGGCGCTTCCTCGCGCGCGGGCTTCACTGTCCTCAAACGAGGCCCGCCGTTTCGGGGAAGCCGCAGAGGAGGTTCATGCTCTGCACGGCCTGGCCGCTCGCGCCCTTCACGATGTTGTCCTCGGCGGACATGACGATGAGCCGGCCCGTGCGGCGGTCGAGCCGCCACGCGATTTCGATGACGTTGGTGCCGGCGACGTTTTTGGTGTCGGGCAGCGAGTTGCCGTCGAGCAGGCGCACGAAGGGCTCGTGACCGTAGGCGTCCTGGTAGCACTCGGCAATCGCCTCGCCGAGGGAGACGACTTCGGCGGCGCTCGCGAAATGTTTTTCCGGCGCGAGGTAAAGCGTGGTGAGGATGCCGCGATTCACCGGGATGAGGTGCGGGGTGAATTGAATCGTCACCTTGGCGTTCGCGGCAAAGGAAAGTTGCTCCTCGATTTCCGAAAGGTGCCGGTGCTTGGGCACGCCGTAGGGGCGCGCGCTTTCGTTGCATTCGACAAAAAGGTAGTCGGCCTCGGCCTTGCGGCCCGCGCCGCTCACGCCGCTCAACGAGTCGGCGATGATGCCGGTGGGCTTGATGATGCCGGCGCGGAGCAGGGGAATGACCGGCAGCAGAATGCTCGTGGGATAGCAGCCGGGCGACGCGACGAGGAGCGCGGTCTTGATCTGCTCGCGGTAAATTTCCGGCAGGCCATAGACGGATTTTTTCAGCAGCTTCGGCGCGGGATGGTCGTGCGCGTAAAATTCCTTGTAGGCCGCCGCGCTCTTGAGGCGGAAGTCCGCGCTCAAATCAATGACGACGCAGCCGGCGTCGAGCAGTGGCACGGCGAACTCCGCCGCGACGCCGTGCGGCAGCGCGAGGAACACGATGTCGGCCTGCCGGGCGAGCACCTCGGCGTTCGGCTCGGAGAAGCGCAGCGTCTTAGATATCGGATGGCTGGCGAATTTCGGGAAAATCTGCGCGACGGTCTGGCCGGCGTTCTGGCGCGAGGTGACGGCGGCCAGCTCGACGTGCGGATGGTGGAGGAGCAGCCGCACGAGTTCCTCGCCGGAGTAGCCGGACGCGCCGATGATGGCGACTTTCTTGGTTGTCATGTTTTCAGGTTTCAAGTTGTCAGGTTATTACGTTGCAAGCCCGACGCGATTGATAACGTGATAACCTGAAAACCTGGAACGAAAAGGAAAAACCCCGCCAGCGTTGCCGGCGGGGTCTTGCAAACTTTCGCTTCGTTTAACGCTTCGAGAACTGGAAGCGCTTGCGGGCGCCGGGCTGGCCGTATTTTTTGCGCTCCCTCATGCGCGGGTCGCGCGTGAGCAGGCCGTCGGCCTTGAGCTGCGGGCGCAGGGCGGCGTCCACGGTGAGCAGGGCGCGGGCGATGCCGTGGCGGATGGCGCCGGCCTGGCCGTTGGGGCCGCCGCCGGAGACGTTGACGCGGACATCAAACTTGCCGGTGGTCGCGGTGGTTGCGAAGGGCTGGGTCACGAGGCCACGCTGGCCGTCGGTCACGAAGTAGGTTTCGTAGGGCCGGCCGTTGACGGTGATTTTGCCGTTGCCGGCGGCAAGGCGCACGCGGGCGACGGCGGTCTTGCGCCGGCCGGTGCCGAGGAATTCTTGAATGGCTGCCATAATGATTGGTTGGTGGAGGTGGAAAATTATTTGGCGGCGGCGATGGTCACGGGCTGCTGGGCCGAGTGCGGATGCTTGTCGCCCTTGTAGACTTTGAGCTTGGTGAGGAGGACGCGGCCCAGACGGTTCTTCGGAATCATGCCCTTGACGGCGTGGGTGATGAGCTTTTCCGGGTGCCGGGCGCGGATCTGGGCGACGGTGGTGTATTTCTCGCCGCCTTTCCAGCCGGAGTAGGTCATGTATTTTTTGCCCTCCTCCTTGTTGCCAGTGACCTTTACTTTCTCGGCGTTGATGACGACGACGAAGCCGCCGGCGTCAAGGTGCGGGGTGAAGACGGGGGTGTTTTTGCCCCGGAGAATGTCAGCCACCTGGGCGGCGAGGCGACCGAGCACCGCGCCGCTGGCGTCCACGACGTGCCACTTGCGTTGCGCCAAATTAACTTTCGGCAGATGTGTTTTCGGCAGATGTGTTTTCATTTCAAACCCGGACAATCCTAAAATTAGGAGCGGCGAAGGTAGCAAAGGAGCCGGTCAAGTCAACAGACATTTCTGGACATTTTGGTTTGCGTGGTGTTGAATCACCGTCCCGAACCAAAAATGAACAACGGCCTGTGGCAAAAACATTGGGTGACGGTGTTCCGGCATTTCGCGCTGGACGCGGTGCTGTTTGCCCTGGCGTTCGTCTTCGGCATGGCGCTGCGGTTCGGCGCGGACTGGCAGGGCAAGCTTGTGGAGTATTACCCCAGCATCCTGCTGGGGGCGGTCGCCTTTCCCTGCACGGTCTACATCTTCGGGCTTTACGCGCCGCAGACGGCGACGCACGGGGTGTTCAAGCGGGCGTTGACGCTGCTGGTGTGCTTCGGCATCGCGCTGGTGCTGCTGCTGGGGATGTTCTACGTGAATTTCTCCAGCCGCATCGGGCGCGGCGTGATGGTGCTCGGGGCGTCGTGCGCCTATCTCACGGCCCTGCTGCACCACATGGTGCTGATGAACCGGCTCAAGAGCTATCGCGAGCGGCTGGTGATGATCGTGACCGGGCCGTTTGACGAGGCGGAAATCCAAACCAACTCCCATCTGTGGCGGCGGCAGTTTGAACTCGTGGGCGTGGCCCCGGTGGAAGGCTTCCAGCCGGCGGGCGACACGCGCAACCTCGGCTCCGTCAGCGACCTGATGGAAATCGTCGCGCGGCACGACATTGACCGGGTGCTGTGCACGAACGCCAGCTACGGGGATGCCCGGCTGTCGTCGCTTTTCTGCCAGTTGCGCTACGCCGGGGTGACGGTGATGCCGCTCATCAGCCTGTGCGAGGAGGCGCACCAGTCCGTGCCGTTGGAACTGATCACCACGGAATGGCTGCTCAACGCCAGCAGCCTGCCGCATATGCTCTACATCAAGAAGCTCAAGCGCGGCTTTGACATCGCCTCCTCGCTGGCGGGGCTGGTGTGCCTGTCGCCGCCGCTGTTGTTTGGCATCATCGCCACCAAGCTCACTTCGCCGGGGCCGGTGTTTTACCATCAAGTGCGCGGCGGGCGGTTTGGCCGGTCGTTCCGCATGATCAAACTTCGCACGATGGTCGTGGATGCCGAGAAGGGCGGCGCGGTCTGGGCGCAGGCCAAGGATCCGCGCACGACGCCGGTGGGCGGGTTCCTCCGCAAGTATCGCATTGATGAAATCCCGCAGCTCGTCAACGTGCTGCGCGGCGAGATGTCGCTCGTGGGGCCGCGCCCGGAGCGGCCGGAGTTTGTGGATGAGCTGGCGGCGCAGATTCCGTTCTACCGGGAGCGGCTGATGATCCAGCCGGGCATCACCGGCTGGGCGCAGGTCTGCTACCCCTACGGCGCCAGCGTGGAGGATGCGCGCCGCAAGCTGGAGTATGACCTGTATTACATGAAGCACATGAGCATTTTCCTCGACGCCTTCATTCTCCTCGACACGGTGCGGATCATCCTGAAGGGCGGCCTGGGCGAGGCGCACAAGCAGCAGATTCCCCGCTATGAGACGGTTCGGAGCGTGGGCGCGCGGCCGGATGGCGCAGCCGTTGCGCCCGCCGTCGAGGCTTCCAATCCCGCGCGGTAGAAAGAATGGCGCGGTGCGGAGCGGGGCAGGGGACACGGCCGTTATTTCACGGCAAATGACACGGAGCACACGGAGGGAGTTTGTTGATCCTCGCCGCTTTTCCCTCCCGTGTTTTCCGTGGTTCAATTCCCTCCGGATGAAAATTGATTCACGGAAAACAAATCCCGAGCTATCGTCCCCGCCATGACGCCCCGCGGCAAAGAGTATTTGAAGACGGATCCCCGTCCGTTCGAGAGCATCCGGCGCCACTACGAAGTGGAGAAAGAGCTGGCGCAGCGCCTCCTGCACTCCACGCGCGCAGAGCGCACGCGGCTGTTTGCCACGCTCTACGGCGAGCTGTTTCGCCGCGTGCCGGATCATCCGCGGCTTACGCGGCGCGACACGCCGGAGCGCAGCCGCGCCGCCGTGGCCGGGCGCATGGCGCTGCTGCGCGGGCAGTTGTCGGCGGAGAAGACCTTCCTCGAATTCGCACCGGGCGACTGCCGGCTGGCGTTTGAAGTGTGCGCCCACGTCCGCAAAGTCATCGGCGTGGACATCTCCGACCAGAGCAGCGCGGCGGATCGCCGGCCGGACAATTTTGAGCTGGTCGTCTATGACGGCTACAACCTCGGCGTGCCGGACGAGTCGGTGGACGTGGTGTTCAGCTACCAGTTCATCGAGCACCTGCACCCGGAGGACGTGATGCCGCACTTTGAAATGGCGCGGCGGGTTTTGCGGCCGGGCGGGGTGTATGTTTTCTCCACGCCGCACGCATTTTCCGGGCCGCACGACATTTCGTCATGCTTCTCCGACCAGCCGGAGTGTTTTCATTTCAAGGAGTGGACGTTCACCGAGATGGCGGCGCTGCTGCGGGGGGCCGGGTTTTCGCAGAGCCGCGTTTTTCGCCGGGGCCGGGTGCGGGAGGGCTGGCTCGTGAACCAGGCGACTCTCTGTTTGGAGGATTTTTTTCGCTTGCTTCCCTCCCGCCTTCGCAACCACTTTAGCCGCCGTTTGTTCAACAGCGTGGTCATGCTGGCCCGCAAATAGCCCCCGAACATTCCCCTAGGAGGAGTGCGTGTTCGGCCCTACGGTCTTTTCCGTAGATGACGGGGCAAAAAAATAACTTAACAAAGTTTTCGGTTCGTGTATGTTTGCCCGGCAACCCTGTAACTGACAACCAACAACGGCGTGGCAAGTGCAACCGCAGCGATTTATTCGGCATTCCGCCCTGTCCAAATGGACAGGCTGGCGGGCTGGTTTTACCCGTTCGGCGAGGCCCGCAAACTGATTTCAGTGAATTGATTTCAATTTTATCCAGCTAGTTTTTTCCAACCAACCAACCCGACACGGCTTATGGCTACTTCAAAATTCACTTCCTCCCTTCGCGGGGGCCTGGCGGCGGGCGCGCTGCTGGCCGGCCTGCTGCTGTCGCCGTCTGCGCGCGCGCAGACCACCAATTCGTTGAGCCTGAACTCCTCGCCGCGCCATGATTACATCGTGGCCGCCGGCGGCGGACAGGTGAACGCGATCGCCGAGATGAACGGCGTGCTTTATTTCGGCGGCACGTTCACCGAGGTGGGCACGAACATCGGCCGCGCCGTGCCCGTGGACTCCGCCGGCAACCCGCTGGCCGGCTATCCGCACGCGGGCTTTCCGAAGTTCGACCGCGCCCCGCAGGTGATCATCCCCGACAACGCCGGCGGCTGGTATCTGGGGGGCGACTTCCTCAACGTGGGCGGCACGCCGAAGTTCCGCCTCGTGCATTTGTTGAGCGACTTTCGCGTGGATCCGGCCTTCTCCGCCGACGTGGACGCACAGGTGACCGCGCTGTTTTTGAGCGGCACCAACCTGTATGTCGGCGGCACGTTCGTCCGCGTGACCAACGTGGTGGCCACGGTCAACGTGGCGACGAACAACCGCTTCCGCTTCGCCGTGCTCGATCCCGCCACCGGTTCGCCGAGAAATTATGTCGGCTATCCTGACCTGGACAACGGCGTCCTCGCCTTCGCGCAATACGGGAACAGGCTTTATCTGGGCGGGAACTTCACCGCCATCACCAACACCATCGGGGTCACCACCAATATCACCCGGCGCTTCCGCGCGGCGGCGCTGGACATCAACACCCTCCAGCCGATCACGTCGTTTCAGGCGAACGTGGACGCCAGCGTGCGCTGCTTTGCGATCACGGCGGACGGGGCCACGATTTACCTGGGCGGCACGTTCATCGCGCTCACCAACGGCTCCACCGTGGTCAACCGCTTCCGCTGCGCCGCCGTGGATGCGACCGGCGTGCCCGCGCCGTTCAACGCGGATTTTTCGGCGCAGGTCAACAGCCTCATCCTCCTCGAAGATCGGGGCCGAATGATGGTGGGGGGCACTTTCACCTCCATGACGAACGACAACGGCCAGGGCGGCGGCCCGACGGCTTTCAACCGCTTCCGCCTCGCGGCGGTGGACATCACGACGGACTTGAACCCCAGCCCGGGCGAGCCGGACAACAGTTGGACGCCCAGCGTGAGCGGCAACGTCAACTGGATGCAGTATGACGGGGTGAATCTGTATCTCGCCGGCGCGTTCACCCTGGTGACGAATTCCCAGTCTCCCGGCGGCAGCGCCTTCCTCACGCGCCGCCGCATCGCGGCCTGCACACCGGTGGATCCCGGCACCGGCAACCCGGCGGCATTCAGTTCCTTTGATCCCGCCGCCGGCAACACGGTCAACTGGTTTGCCAAGGACACCAACACCGGCATCATTTATCTCGGCGGCGCCTTCCATAACATCAAGACCGTCGTCCGCAACCGCCTCGCCGCCGTCAACGTCGGCACGGGCGAACTGCTGCCGTGGGATCCAAACGCCAACAACACCGTGCAGGCCCTGGCCACGCTGGCCAACGGTTCGACCAACATCATCTACGCCGGCGGCGCGTTCACCTCCATCGGCGTGAGCGGCGGGCCGGCCCTGACCAACCGCCAGCGTCTCGTCGCGTTGACTACGAACGGCACGGTCGTCACCACTTTCAGCAACAACATCAACAACACCGTTCGGGCGCTGGCGGTGGGGCAGACCAACCTGTTTGTGGGCGGCGATTTCACCATTGTGACCAATGTGGTTGTCAACTTCTCCCGCACCGGCCTGGTGGCGCTGCACCTCACCAGCGGCATCATCTACACCAACTTCACCGCCAACTTCGTCACGAACCGGCTCGCAGGCGCGGGCACGAACGTAAATGCCCTCGCCATCGCCGGCAGCCGCCTTTTCGTGGGCGGCGGCTTCTCGAACGTGGCCGGCTTCCATCGCCGTGGCCTCGCCCTGCTGAACCCCAACTCCGCCGCTGTGGATCTGAACTTCAACCCGCACGTGGGCGGCACGGCCACGAACGTCATGTCCATCGCGGTGGTCGGCACCAACGTGTTTGTCGCCGGCGGCTTCACCACCATCACCAACATGAACGCCGGCGGCACCCCCATCGCCACCAACACCCGCAACCGCATTGCCCAGCTTGACACGTCGTCCGCCGCCGCGCCCACCGGCCTGGTCATGCCGTGGAATCCCAACGCGCAGAACGCCGTCAACGCCCTGGGCATGGCCACGGACGGCACGACGACGAACGTCTTTGCCGCCGGCCTCTTTACCACCATCAACGGCCCGACCCGCAACCGCTTCGCGGAACTCGCCCTGCCCTGGGACTTGGCGACCAGCAGCACCAACGTGGTCACCTCCCTGTTCGCCGATCTGGACAACAACGCCTTTTCCCTCCACGCCCGTTCTGACCGCGCCTACGTGGGCGGCATCTTCACGCTGGCCGGGCAGGGGGATTTCACCCGTGTCCAGCCGGTGGCCTCGCTGGCCGTGGTGGATTTCACCAACCCGCTGCCGGTGGTTTCCATCTCCGCCGCGCCGCTGGGTTTCACCGAAAACTCAATCGTTTCGATTGACCCGGCCCTCGTGGTTTCCGACGCGAACCACCTCACCTTCACCAATGCCGTGGTCGCCATAATCGGCGGCTATGTGAACGGCCAGGATGTGCTCGCGCCGCCGAGTGTCACCGGGAGTTCCTACAGCAGCGTGTGGGACGCCGCGCTCGGCACGCTGACGATCAACGGTTTCATCGGCCTGTATGACTTGCAGCAGGTGCTGCGCAACACCACCTTCAGCAGCGGCAACAATCCCGGCGCGGGCGATCGGGTCATCCAGATCACCGTCACGGATCGCGACGGCGGCGTGAGCCTGCCGGTGGAGCGCACGATCAACGTCACCCCTGTCAACGACGCGCCCACGCTCAACGGAATCGTGGACGTTCGTCTCGTGAAAAATGCGGCCCAGAAAACCATCGCGTTCGCCGGCATCACCGATGGCGGCGGCGAAGGCCAGGGGCTCACCGTGACCGCGTCCTCCAGCAATCCGTCGGTCGTTCCCAACCCGGTCGTCACCTACGCCAGCCCCGGCACCAGCGGCTCACTGGCCTTCACCCCGGTGGCCGACGCCACCGGCACCGCGACCATCACCGTGACGGTGCAGGACAGCGGCGGCACGGCCAATGGTGGCGTGGACGCGGTGGTTCAAACCTTCACCGTGACGGTCAACAACCTCAACACGGCCCCCGCGCTCAACAACATTGCCAGCCTGACGGTGGATCAGGATGAACAGGTGAGCCTCCCCCTCACGGGCATAGATCCCGGCGGCAACAGCGACCTCACCTTCACCGCCACCTCCGGAAACCCGGCCATTCTCCCGAATCCCACAGTCAGCTACAATCCCGGGGGCTTTGCCGCCTCGACCACGGGCACGCTCTCCTTCCGCTCCGCGCCCGGCGCGAATGGCGGCCCGGTGCTCGTCACCCTCGTGGCGCAGAACGCCGGCGGCACGGCGGGCGGCGGGGTGGACTCCGTGACCAAGACTTTCAACGTGACCGTGCGCCCGAACGTCGCGCCCACGTTTGACACCGTGGCCGGCATCACCACCAACGTCTCGCCCGGCCTCGTGACGGTGGTGCTCACGGGGCTTTCCGCTGGCGGCAGCACGAACGTGCAGCAGAGCTTTTCCTTCACCGCCGTCTCGGATGCGCCGGAGGTCATTCCCAATCCGACGGTGAGCTACGTCCCCGGCCAGAGCACGGCGGTGTTGAGCTTCACGCCGGAGTTGACCGCCGTGGGCGTGGCGACCATCACCCTGACGGCGACCGACACCGGCGGCACGGCCAACGGCGGCGCGAACAGCGTCACCCGCACCTTCACCGTGCAGACCACGGTGAACCTCCAGCCGACGCTCGACAACACGCTGGTGAACGTCACGCTCTACCAGAACCCCGGCGCGCTCACCGCGCCCCTGACCGGCATCAGCGCGGGCCCGAATGAAAACCAGCAGATCACGGTCACGGCCACCTCGAGCAACCCCGGCCTGGTGATCCCGACCGTGGCACCGACGCCGTGGGTGCAGGGCCTGACCGCCGGCACGCTCACGTTCACCCCGAAGACGAGCTCCAGCGGCACCGCCACGATCACCGTCACCGTGCAGGACAACGGCGGCACGCAGGGCGGCGGCGTGGAGAGCATCAGCCGCAGCTTTGTGATGACGATCATCGGCGGCCTGAACGACACGCCACTGGTGAACTTCCCGATGGCCAACGGCACGATCAACACGATGGTCGAGACCAACGGCGTGATGTATTGGGGCGGCACCTTCACCGAGCTGGGCGCGAACACGAACATCACCGGCCGGGCCGTCTGGGTGGACGGCACAAACGGCGCCCGCCTCGCGGGCGGCCCGATCTTCGACCGCAACGTGAATGTGATCATTTCCGACAACAGTGGTGGCTGGTATGTCGGCGGCGAGTTTCAGAACGCGGACAGCCGCGCGTATGTCCGCCTTGCACACCTCCTGCCCGACCGCACGATTGACCCGGCCTTCTCGGCGAACTTCAACGCGGCGGTGACGAACCTCTTCCTCGACGGGACGAACCTCTATGTCGTCGGCGGCTTCACGAGCCTCACCAACCTCACGCCCGCTGGCGTGCCGGTGCTGACGAACAGCCGCTTCCGCTTCGCCGTGCTGGACGCGGCGACGGGCGCGCCCCGCCGGATCGGTGGCGCGAACGGCGAGCCGTCCTTCGACCTGCTGACGGAGCAGGTCATCGTGCGCGACAACGTCGCGTGGGTCGTGGGCGACTTCAACACGATCACCAATGCGGTGTTCGTCCCCGGGGTCGTGGCCGTGGGCGCGCCGGGCCTCCTCTACACCAACACCGCGACCAACTCGCGCGTCAAGCTCGCGGCCATCAGCCTGGCGACCGGCCTGCCCCTTTCGCTGGGCGGCGCGAACGGCGAGCCGTCGTTCGCCGGGCAGATTCGCGTGATGATTCTCGACGACCTCAACCCGCGCCTCTACGTGGGCGGCGACTTCACGGCGGTGACCAACGTGGTGTGGAATCCGGGCGTGGCTGGAACCGGCATCCCCGTCCTGACCAACTCCCGCTTCCGCCTCGCGGCGATCAACACCGATGACGGCACGCAGATCAACCTCGGCGGCACCGTGAACGGCGAGCCGGGCGTGGACGGTGTCGTGTGGGATCTCAAGCTGACTGGCGAGGGCAACACGAACCTCATCGTCGGCGGCGCGTTCGTGCGCGTCACCAACAACCTCTTCACGCCGAACGTGATTGCCTCCGGCGTGCCGGGCAGCAACTACACGGGCGTCGCCACCAACAGCCGCGCCCGCATCATGGCGCTGGATGTCACGCCCGATGTCGGCCTGCCCAACCAGCTCTGGACCCCCGGCTTCGACAACGTCGTGCGCGCGGCGGTGCTGGAGGGCACCAACCTCTACCTCGTCGGCACCATGACGATTGCCACCAACAACGCCGGCGACACGAATGTGCTCACCCGCCGCCGGGCGGTGAAAATCTCGGCGGATCCCGATGTGCCGAACGTGACGGACGCCAGTTGGAATCCGGATCTGGGCGACACCGCCTTCACCGTCGCCTCGGACGGCGCGGGCACGATTGCCATCGGCGGCCAGTTCAACTACATCCGGCCCGTGCTCCGCAACCGGCTGGCGGCGATCAGCACCACGACCGGCGAAATCTTCCCGTGGAACCCGAACGCGAACAGCCAGGTTTATGCCCTCGCCATCGCGGACGCGGGCGGCTCGAACGCGATCTATGCCGGCGGCGTTTTCACGACGGTGGGCGGCTTCACCCGCAACCGCCTGGCGGCCTTGAGCACGATTGTGAACGAGGCGGTCAGTTCCAATGTGCTGGTCATGGGCTTCTCGAATTCCGTGAACGGCAGCGGCGTGCGCGCGCTGGCCACCGGCCCCGCCGGGCTGTATGTGGGCGGTGAATTCAGCAACATCGTCAGCATCGTCGGCGGCATCACGAACACCAACACGCGCTTCAGCCTCGCGGCGGTCAACCAGACCAACGGCGAGGTCAACCCCGCCTTCGTCGCGGACGTCCGCACGAACGCCGCCCTGGCCACCAGCATCACCAACGTGCTGGCGCTGGCCTACGATCAGCCCTCGGGCAACCTCTTTGTCGGCGGCGTGTTTGGCAGCATCAGCAACGCCTCGCAGGGCCTCACCGTGCGTTTCGGCCTGGCCGCGCTGGTGCCCGACAGCGGCATCGTGAACTTGACCTTCACCAACAACCTCGGCGGCGGCGCAGTCTCGGCGATCCTCCCCAGCGGCCCCAACCTTTACGTCGCGGGCAACTTCCTCACCAGCACCAACGGCAACGGCGTCTCGGTGCGGAGCCGCATGATGAACATGGATCCGGTCATCGGCAACAGCAACCTCTGGCACTCCACCGCCGGCCAGATGTATTCCATGGGCCTCATCGGGACGAACCTCTACATCGGCGGCCTCTTCACCCAGGTCACCAACGGCAACAGCGCCACCACCATCACCCGCAACCGCATCGCCGAGCGCAGCACCACGCAGATCAACGGCGCGGCGACCGGCTGGGATCCGAACCTGGACGGCTCCGTGTTCACCGTGCTGACCACGCCCACCCGGCTCTACATCGGCGGCGCGTTCCGCGCGGTGGGATCAAGCCTGACCGCCCGGCCGATGGCCTCCTTCGCGGTGTTTGAGAACAACGGCGTGCCGGTCGTCACCCCGCTGCCCGGCCCCGCCAGCTACGTGGCCACCAGCCCGGCGAGCCCGGTGGACACCGGCCTGACGGTGACGGACAACAACAACATCTTCCTCGTGGGCGCGACGGTGAGCATCACCGGCGGCTACGCGGCCGGGCAGGATTTTCTGACCAACTCGCCGCAGCCGGGCATCACCGGCTCGTTCGACGCCACCACGGGCGTCCTCACGCTCACGGGCCGCGCGCTCATCTCGGCGTATCAGGCCGCGCTCCGCTCGGTGAGCTATTACAACACCGCCGGGCTGGCGCAGAACCTCGCCGACCGCACCCTCGCCTACACGGTGGACGACGACTTCGGCGTGCAGGGGACGGCGGTGAAAACCTTGAAGCTGCTCCTGGCCAACGAGGCGCCGACGCTGGATGCGGTTGCCAGCATCACGGTGGATGAAGACCAGCCGACCCCGCTCACTCTGACCGGCATCACCGCCGGCGGCAGCGACAGCCAGTTCCTCACCGTGACGGCGGCCTCCAGCAACCCCGCGCTGGTGGTGCCGGTGGTTTCCTACGTCTATCCCGACACCACGGCCAGCCTGGATGTCACGCCGCTCTTGAACGCGTTCGGCACCGCCACCATCACCGTCATCGTGCGGGACAACGGCGGCTCGGCCCTGGGCGCGGACGCGGTGACCAACTCCTTCACCGTCACGGTCAATTCCGTGAATGACCAGCCCACGCTCACGGCGATTCCCGACCGCACCGTCACCGTGGAATACCCCACGACCGTCAACCTCCTGGCCATCAGCCCGGGCGGCGGGACGAACGAGGCCGCGCAGCTCCTCACCATCACGGCGGTTTCGAGCGACCCCGTCGTCATTCCCGATCCGACAGTCAACTACACCAATCCGGCCTCCGCCGGCACGCTGACCTTTACGCCGCAGGCGCAGACCGTCGGCAGCGCCGTCATCACCGTGACCGTGCAGGACGACGGCGGCACCTCCGGCGGCGGGGTGGACACCCTGGTGCTGACGTTCGCCGTGACCGTGCTGGAGAACGGCCAGCCCACGCTCGACCCGATTGGCGACCTCACTTTTCTGGAGGATCCGGGCACCCAGATTCTGGTTCTCACGAGCATTTCACCGGGCTTGAACTCGCTGGGCGAAGTGGAGACTTACCAGACGCTCACGGCCACCGTGACCTCCAGCAACCCCGGCCTGATCGCGCCGATCCTCACCTACACCAACGGCCAGGTCACCGGCACGCTGAACATCACGCCCCGGCCCAGCGCCAGCGGCGTCGCCACCATCACCGTGACCTTCCAGGACAACGGCGGCACCGCGCCCGCCACGCTGGCGGAGGGGGCGGTGAGCGTGCCGGACTCGATCACGCGCACCTTCACCGTGACGGTTCTGGGCGGCATCAGCGATCTGCCCTTGACCGGCTTCCCGATGTTCAACGGCCAGATCAACGCGCTGGCGGAGGCCAACGGCATCATGTATCTGGGCGGCAACTTCACCGAGACGGCGCAGGGTTCCAACGTCACCGGGCGCGCCTTCTGGCTCAACGCCACGAATGGCGCCCGCCTGGCCGGCGGACCGGTGTTTGACCGCAACGTGAACATCATCATCCCGGACGGCGCGGGCGGCTGGTATGTGGGCGGTGAATTCTTCAACGCCGACAACCGGGCCTTCACCCGGCTGGCGAAAATCCTCCCCGACCGCACGATCGATCCGGCCTTCTCGGCGAACTTCGACGCGGCGGTCACCAACCTGTTTTTGAGCGAGACCAACCTCTTCGTGGTGGGCGGCTTTACGCGCATCACGAACGTCAACGCCGCCGGCATTTCGGTGCTGACCAACAGCCGCTTCCGTTTCGCCGTGCTGGACACCGTGACGGGCGAGCCGCGCCGCATCGGCGGCACGAACGGCGAGCCGGCCTTCAACCTGCTTACCGAGTCCGTGGTGGTCGGCGGCGGCGTCGCCTACGTCGGCGGCGACTTCACCTTTGTCACCAATATGCTGGTGGCGCCGGGGCGGGTGGCGGCCGGGGCGCCGAGCGTTGCGACTTACACGAACCGCTTCATCAACAACCGCACGCGCTTCGCCGCGATTGACCTGGCGACGGGCTTGCTGAAGAGCCTCGGCGGCACGAACGGCGAACCGTCGTTCGACAACCAGATCCGCACGCTGCTCCTCGATGGCAGCCGCCTTTACGTCGGCGGTGACTTCACCTCGGTCACCAACTTCCTCTGGACGAACGTTCTCAATGCGGGCACCCGGGTGGCCACCAACTCCCGCTTCCGCCTCGCGGCGGTGGATGTCAACACCGGCGGGCTGATCTCGCTGGGCGGCGAGACGAACGGCGAGCCGAGCGTGGACGCCGCCGTGTGGGACTTCAAGTTGAGCGGCCCCGGCAACACGAACCTCTTCGTCTCCGGCGCCTTCGTCCGTGTCACCAACTCGATCTGGACGGCGAGCGTCGTCGGCTCCGGCGCGCCGGGCGGCAATTACACGAACATTGCGACCAACGCGCGCGTCCGCATCGCCGCACTGGACGCGGCGACCGCCCTGGTCAACCCGGGCTGGAGTCCGGCGTTTGACAACGTGATCCGCGCGACCGTCGTGGAGGGGACGAACCTGTATGTGGTCGGCTCGTTCAACACCGTCACCAACGCGCTCAACGACACCAACGTCGCGAACATCTTCACCCGCCGGCGTGTGGTGAAGATCAGTTCCGATGTTGACCTGCCGGGCGCGGTGGATGCGGGCTGGCGCGCGGACGTGGGCGACACGGCCCTCACCCTCGCCTCCGACAACAGCGGCGCGCTCGCCATCGGCGGCGCGTTCAACTACATCAACCCCATCCTCCGCAACCGCCTTGCGGCGATGAACCTGGCCACCAAGGAAATTCTCCCTTGGGATCCGAACATGAACAACAACGTCTACGCCCTGGCCATCGGCAGCCGCGGCGGGTCGAACGTGCTCTATGCGGGCGGCGTCTTCACCGCCGCCAACAACACGAACACGCCGAAGTTCCGCCTCGCGGCGCTCAACACCAACGCCTACGAGCTGAACACCAACAAGCTCGTCGTCGCCGGTTTCCGGAACGGCGCGGACAACGGCGTCCGCGCGCTGGCCATTGGCCCCGCCGGGCTGTATGTCGGCGGCGAGTTCACGGCCATCACCAATGGCGACGGCGGCACCATCTTGCGGCGCGGCTTCGCGGCGGTGAACCCCTCGAACGGCACGGTCAACCCGGCCTTCGTGGCGAACACCTTCTCGGCGGTGACGACGAACGTGCTGGCGATCAACTACGACGGCACGAGCCTGTTCATCGGCGGTGCGTTCACGAGCGTGAGCAATGTCGCGCAGGGCAACGTGCTCCGCTCCCGCCTGGCGAGCCTCGATCCCGTGAACGGCGGCGTGAGCACGAACTTCGGCAGCTTCAACATCCAGAACACGAACACGGGCGTCATCACCTCCGTGAGCACGAACGACCTGAATGGCGCGATTGCCGCGGTGAACGTGCTGCTCCGCGTGGACACCAATCTCTATGTCGGTGGCGAATTCACCAACATGGTCAACACCGTGTTCACCTTCACCAACGGCATTCCGGGCGTGCCGGATTCCACCAACTTCGTCACCAACGCGCTGGTGCGCCGCGCCATCGCCCTTGATCCGCTCACCGGCGCGACGAACGACTGGGCGCCCCGGCCCGGCTCGCAGGTCTTCGCGCTCGCCTACAGCGGCACGAATGTCTATCTGGGCGGCACCTTCACCGCCGTCACCAACGGCAACACCGCCACGACGATCACCCGCCAGCGTCTCGCCGAGTCCTCGGCCACGCAGTCCGGCGGCAACTTCACCGGCTGGGATCCGGCGCTGGACAACTCGGCGCTGGCCTTCCTGCAGACGCCCGGACGGCTCTACGTCGCCGGCCTTTTCAACGCCAGCGGCAACGCGGGCGGCAACCTGATCAACGCCCGGCCGCTTGGCCGCTTTGCGGCGTTTGAGAACAACTCCCTGCCGTCCCTCCTCCTCTCGCCGGGGCCGGCCAGCTACACGGCCACGGACGGCCCGCGCCCGCTCGATCCGCTGCTGCGCGTGACGGACGCCAACAACGCCTTCCTCGTCAGCGCGACGGTCACGATCTCCGTCAACTACAACAACACGCAGGATTTTCTCACCTTCACTCCGCAGGGCGGTGTCACCGGCGCATTTGACCCGGCCACCGGCGTCCTGTCCCTCACCAACCGCGCGACCATCGCGGATTACCAGGCGGTGCTGCGCTCCGTCAGCTACACCAACTCGGCGGGGCTGGCCCTGGATGTGACAGCGCGCGGCGTGACCTTCCAGGTGCATGACGACTATGGCATCCCGGTGTCGGACACCAAGTATTTGAACCTCTTCCTGAACAACGACGCGCCCACGATGGACGCGCTCGCGAACGTGACCATCAACGAGGATCAGGCGGCCAGCGTGCCGGTCACCGGCATCACGGCCGGCGGCGGCGCGGATCAGACGCTGTTCCTGACGGCCACGTCCAGTGACCCGTCCATCATCACGCCGCTGACGAGCTACAACACCGGGGCCAGTTCCGGCAGCGTCAGCATCACCCCGGTCTTGAACGCCTTCGGCACCGTGACCATCACCGTCGTAGTGCGGGACAACGCCGGCACGGTCAACGGCGGCGTGGATGCCGTGACCAACACGTTCACCGTCACCGTCCTCCAGCTCAACGACCCGCCGACGGTGGATGTGCCGGAGAGCTTCACCCGCTCGGTCAACTACGGCCCGCTGGCCGTCACTCTCACCGGCATCACCCCCGGCGGCGGCCCCGACGAGGCCAGCCAGAGCGTGACCAGCCTGACAGCGGTCTCCACGCCCGGCTCCGCCTTCGTGTTCGGAACCGATGTGCTGCCGAATCCGGTCGTGACCTACACCCCCGGCCAGTCCACCGCGCGGCTGGACTTCACGCCGGTGGCGGACACCACGGGCTACGCCGAGATTGTCGTGACCCTGCAGGACAACGGCGGCACGGCCAATGGCGGCTCGGACACGGTCGTCAAGACGTTCGGAGTGACCATTCTGGCCAACACGCCGCCGACGCTCAACAACCTCGGCAACATCCTCGTGAACACCAGCCCCGGCACGGTGGACATCGAACTGGGCGGCATCACCTCCGGCAACGAGGTGGAAAACCTGGCCTTCACGCTCACGTCGAGCGACACGGGCCTCATCCCGAACCCGGTGGTGAGCTATGTCCAGGGCGAGACGACCGCCCTGCTGTCCATCACCCCGGTGCTGACGGCCATCGGCAGCGCCAACATCACGGTGACGCTGCAGGACGACGGCGGCACATTTGGCGGCGGCGCGAACTCGGTCACGAAGACGTTCAACGTCTCCCTGGCGACCAACGCCCCGCCCCAGGTGACCCTGGTCAATCCCCAGACGGACTTCACGATTCTGGAGGACGGCCCGCTGTTGATTTCGCTGGAGAACATCGCGCGCGGTGACAACCTCGAAAACGGCTTCTCGGAAGTCGGCCAGATCATGTCCGTGACCGCCACGTGCGTCCCGGCGTATCTCATCGCCCCGGTCGTCACCTACACCCATCCGAACAACACCGCGAGCGTCAACCTCCAGCCGCGCCCGAACGCCAGCGGCGTCGGCACCGTCACCATCACCGTGAGCGACAACGGCGGCACCGCCGGCGGCGGCGTGGATCGCGTCGTGCAGACCATCCGTGTGACCGTGCTCGGCGGCGGCATCACGGACAACCCGAGCAAGGCGTTCCCCGTGGCCAACGGCACGGTCTTCGCGCTCGCCGAGACGAACAACGTCCTCTACCTCGGCGGCACCTTCACCGAACTGGGCGTCAATTCGGGCCGCGCGGCCATCGTGGACTCCACGAGCGGCGCGTCACTGCCGTTCCCCTATGTGGATCGCAGCTCCGTGGTGGTCATCCCCGACGGCACGGGCGGCTGGTATCTCGGCGGCGCGCACATCGTGGCGGGCGGCCAGAACAAGCCGCGCCTCGCGCACGTGCTGGCGGACGGCACCGTGGATCCGAACTTCAACGCGCACTTCGACAACACCCTCCGCGCGCTGCTGCTCGACGCCGTGAACAACATCCTGTATGTCGGCGGCGACTTCATCCGCGTGACGAACGCGGTGAATGACATTCCGTTCGCGACCAACAGCCGCGTGCGCTTCGCCGCGCTCAATCCCACGACCGGCGTCCCGCTCACATTCAGCGCGGCCAACGGCGAGCCTTCGTTCGATGCCGCGATTCAGTCGTTTGCCCTCACCGGCACGACCCTGTATGTGGGCGGCGATTTCGTGCGCGTCACCAACTCCGTCTGGGTTCCCGGCGTGGTCGGCGCGGGGCTGCCGGGGGGCACCAACTACCAGAACACCGCCACGAACAGCCGCGTGCGCCTCGCCGCGCTGGACACCGCCACGGCGCTGCCGACGGCGTTCTCGGCGAACGTGGACGCGATTGTGCGCGCGGTGCTGCTCGATGGCAGCGGCGGCCTGTATGTCGGCGGCGATTTCGTGGCGGTGACCAACGCCGGGATCGCGACGAATCTCGCCCGCCGCGTGGCGCTGCTCGACGCGGCCAGCGGCGCGTTCAACCCCAACTTCACCGCCTATCTCGACGCGCGCATCCGCCAGATGGCGCTCACGGGCGGCACGAATCTGTTCATTGCCGGTGATTTCGTCCGCATCACCAACGTGGTGGGCGGCACGGCGGTCGCCACCAACAGCCGCCTGCGCGTCGCCGCGCTCGACGCGGCCACGGGCGTGCCGAACCCCGTGTGGAAGCCCAGCCTCGACAACGTCGCCGCCGGCCTGGCGATTGACGGAACCGGCCTCTATCTCGGCGGCACGTTCCTCAACGTGACGAACAACGTGCTCGACACCAACGCCACCGTGACGGCCCGCCGCCGCGCGGTGAAGTTGAGCACGGATGTGACCGCGACCGCCGTGGTGGATCCGGCCTACGACCCGGCGGCCTCGGCGCAGGTCACGTCGGTGGCGGTGCAGGGGAGCCAGGTGTTCCTCGCGGGCGACTTCAACTTCATCCACGGCGCCGTCCGCAACCGCCTCGCGGCGATCAGCACCGCGACCGGCGCGGTGCTGCCGTGGAATCCGAACCTGAACAGCACGGTCTTTGCGCTGCTCGTGGCGGACAACGGCGGCGGGGCAAACGTGGTCTATGCCGGCGGCTCCTTCACCTCGGCGGGCGGCCTCACGCGCAACCGCCTCGCGGCCTTCACCACGAACGTGAACGACGCGACCACGAACGTGCTGATCACCGGCTTCTCGAACTCGTTCAACAGCACCGTGCGCGCGCTGGCGGTGGGCGACGCGGGCCTGTATGTGGGCGGTGAATTCACCAACGTGCTCGACAGCGCCGCCGTGAACAACCGGCGCCTCGGCCTCGCGGCGGTGAACCCGGCCAGCGGCGCGATCAACGCCAACTTCGTGGCGGACGCCATCAGCGACGGCTCCGGCACGAACGTGCTGGCGCTGGCCTACAACGGCACGAACCTCTACGTGGGCGGCGCGTTCACGAACTTGAGCGGGTTCACCCGCATATCCCTCGGGGCGATCAACCCGGTCAACGGCCAGCCGAACTTCAACTTCACCAACGACTGCAACGGGCCGGTGCTGATGCTCCGGGCGTTTGATTCGAACCTGGTGGTGGGCGGCAACTTCACGCTCAACACCAACTCGCTGGCCACCACCAACGGGGTGGCGCGCGCGCGCTATGCGGTCGTGGATGCCGATGTCGGCACCAACTACGCCTTCAACCCCGGCGCGCAGGCGCGCGTGTTCACGACGGAAAGCATCGGCACGAACCTGTATCTGGGCGGCGTCTTCACCTCCGTCACCAACAGCGGCACCGCCATTGGCACCGGGCGCAACCGCCTCGCCGAGATGAGCCTGACCACCGGCGCGGTCACGCCGTGGAATCCGAACTCGGACGGCGAGGTCTATTCGATGGTCGCGCGCGGCAACCGCCTCTATGTCGGCGGCGCATTCGCGGTCTTCTCCAGCACGGCGCAGGGGATGCTGAGGCAGGGCTTCGCGGTGTTCGAGAGCAACAGCCTGCCGGTGCTCATCACCACGCTGGGCTCCATGACCTACTCGACCTTCGATCCGCCCAAGGCGCTCGATCCGGGCCTGCTCCTGCGCGACTACAACACTGAATACATCACCAACGCCACGGTGCAGATCACCGGCGGCTACCTGCCCGGCGAGGACGTGCTCGCGCTGGCGACGAACAGCCTCGGCATCAACGCCGCGTATGATTCCGCCACTGGCACGCTGTCGTTGAGCGGCTTCAGTTCGGTCGAAAACTACCAGGCCGCGCTCCGCAGCGTCACCTATGAGAACCCGGCGGGCTTTGACATGAATTTCGCCCCGCGCACCGTCACCTTCACCGTGGGCGACAACCTCGCCCTGCCGGTGAGCGCCACGCGCGGCATCCAGATGATCTTCTCGCCCGTCGCGCCGACAATCAACCCGGTTTCCGACGTCGTCATCAACGAGGACGAGCCGTTCGCCGTGAGCTTGAGCGGCATCACGGCGGGCGGCTCCGAGGATCAGGTCATCACGATCACCGTGGATTCCAGCGCGCCGGGCGTGGTCTCCCCGGTGCTCACCTACACCAGCCCGAACACCACCGGCAGCCTGAACATCACCTCGGTGCCGCACGCCAACGGCACCGCCACCATCACCATCACCGTGCAGGACAGCGGCGGCACCGCCAACGGCGGCCAGGACACCGTGGTCGAGACGTTTGAAGTCGTCGTCAACGCGGTCAACGACGCGCCGACGCTCAACGCACTGGCCAGCCTCACCATCAACGCCAACGTCGGCCCGCAGAATGTCAGCCTGTCCGGCATCTTCGTCGGCGGCGGCGCGGACGAATCCGGGCAGACACTCGTGATTGCGGCGGCCTCCACGGACTCGCTGCTCATTCCGAACCCGGTCGTGACCTACAACAACCCGGACGCCACCGGCACGCTGACCTTCACGCCCAACCTTGACGCCACCGGCGTGGCCACGCTCTCCGTCGTCGTGACCGACAGCGGCAATGTGGACTTTGGCGGCATCAACGCGGTCACCAACACGTTCTCGGTGACGATCCTCCCGAACGCGCCGCCGACCCTTGATCCGCTGTTCGACATCCTCACCAACACGGCGGTGACCAACATCACCGTGCCGCTCGCCAACATCACCGCCGGCGCCGGCGGCGGGAACCAGACGCTCACCCTGACGCCGTCCTCCAGCAATCCGGATTTGATCCCGGTGCCGACGGTCATCTACACCAACGGCAACACCACGGGCCAGCTTGTGCTGGCACCCGTGCCCAGCGCGGTCGGCACGGCGACGATCACGCTCGTCCTCCAGGACACCGGCGGCACCACGGCGGGCGGCGTGGACACCACGACGAGCACATTCGTCGTCACCGTCACCACGAACGCGCGCCCGACGTTCACGGCCAATTTTGTGAACCTGACGCTGAACGAGGATCCCGGCACGATCACTTTCCCGCTGGCCAACATCACGCGCGGCACGAACGCGCAGCTGGGCTTCCCCGAGGGCAGCCAGATCATCACCGTGGCCGCCACGTCGAGCAACCCGCAGTTGATCACCCCGGTCGTCACCTACACGACGAACGGCAACACGACCGGCACGCTCAACGTCACGCCGCGCGCCAACGCCAGCGGCACGGCCACCATCACCGTCACCGTGAGCGACAACGGCGGCACGGTGGACGGCGGCGTGGACGCGCTCACGCGCACCTTCACCGTCACCGTCCTGCCGAACGGCTTGAGCGACTTTGCCCGGAACGAGTTCCTGGTGAACAACGGCCAGATCAACGCCATCGTGGAGACCAACGGCGTCCTCTACCTCGGCGGCACCTTCACCGAGTTCGGCACGAACATCGGCAAGGGCTTCACGGTGGACGGCGTCACGGGCGTTTCCACCGGGCGCGGCCCGGTGTTCCCCGTGGACGTGAACGCGGCGGTGCCGGACGGCAGCGGCGGCTGGTATGTGGGCGGCAACTTCCCGAACGTGGACAACCGCCCGCACGTGCGCCTCGTGCATCTGCTGGCGAACCGCACGATTGACCCGAACTTCAGCGCGAACCTCGACGCGGCGGCCAACGCGCTGCTGCTCGATGGAACCAACCTCTACGTGGGCGGCGCGTTCATCCGCATCACCAACCTCGTCAACGGCGTGCCGGTGGCGACGAACAGCCGCCTGCGCTTCGCCGTGCTGGACGCGGCGACGGGCACCCCGGTGGCCCTGCCGTCGAACCCGGCGTTCGACAACTCCTTGAGTTCGCTGGCGAAATCCGGCGGCACTCTCTATGTGGGCGGCACGTTCACGAACATCACGAACATCGTGGTCGGCGTGAGCACGAACCAGAACCTGCGCTACCGCGTGGCGGCGATTAACCTCGCGGACGGCACCCCCACCGCCTTTCAGGCGGACATGGACGTGGCCACGGGACGCGCGCTGGCGGTCAGCCCGGACGGCAGCCGGCTGTATATGGGCGGCGACTTCAGCTTCATCACCAACGCGGGCACGGCGTATCCGCTCTTCAACCTCGCGGCGGTGGATGCCGTGAGCGGTGCGCCCATCGGCGGATTCCAGGCCGACTTGTCCGCGCGCGTGCGCGCCCTCATCGCGACGGACACTCACGTCATCGTGGGCGGCGACTTCGTCCGCATCACCAACGCCGGGCCGGCGGAAATCCCCGTGGGCCGGCTCGTGGCGGTGGACGCCATCTCCGGCGCCCTGAACAGCACGTGGTTCCCGACGTTGAACAACGTCGTGCTGGCGTTGAGCATGAGCGGGTCAAACCTGTATGTCGGCGGCACCTTCACCAGTGTCACCAACCAGTTTGGCGTCACCGGGGTGACGCGCAACCGTGCGCTGGCCTTGAGCACCAATCTGGGATCGTCCGCGCAACTGCGGACGTTCAACCCCGAACTCGGCAATCAGGTCAGCACCGTTGCCGGCGACGGGACGAATTTGTTCCTCGGCGGCACCTTCAACTACGCGAAGCCCGTGATCCGCAACCGCCTCGCGGCGGTGAACCCGGCCACCGGCCAGTTGCTGCCGTGGAATCCGAATGCGAACAACACCGTCTTCTCGCTGGCGGCGGCGAGCGTGGGCGGCTCGAACGTGCTCTACGCGGGCGGCCAGTTCACCACCGTTGCCGGATCGAACCGGTTCCGGCTGGTGCAGTTGAGCACCGACACCGCGCAGGTGAGCAGCAATCTGCTGGTGGCGACGGCGTTCACCAACGCGTTCAACGGCACCGTGCGCGCGCTGGCCGTCGGCCCGGCGAACCTCTACGTGGGCGGCGACTTTGCCATGATCACCAACGGCGGGGTCGCGGCTCCGGCGGTGGGCCTCGTGGCGGTGAACTTGACGAACGGCGCGATCAATGCCGGCTTTACCACGACCAACGTGATCACGAATTCGCTGGCGGGCGGCGCGACCAACGTGAACGCGCTCCTTTACAACGGCACGAACCTGTATGTGGCCGGCGCGTTCAGCAACATCGCCGGGGCCACGCGCTACGGCCTGGCCGCGCTCAACCCGGACAGCGGCGCGTTGAACCCCAGCTTCCTCGCCAACATCGGCTCGAACGTCCTCTCGCTGGCCGCCAGTGGATCGAGCCTCTATGCCGGCGGCACGTTCCTCACCGTGACCAACGTGGCCGGGGCGACCAACCGCAGCCGGCTCGTCGCGCTGAACCCGGTGACGGGCAGCCTGATTCCCGGCTTCATCGCCAGCGCGAACAACGTCGTGCAGACGCTCGCCATTTACGGCACGAACCTCTACGCGGGCGGCGTGGCCACCTCCTGGACGAACACCATCGGCGGCACGGGGGTCGCCCGCAACCGTCTCGCCGAGTTGCAGTCCACCATCGGCACGACCGGCGGGTTCAACCCGAACTTTGACAGCATCGTGACGGCGGTTCACGCCAGTGGCTCGCGGCTCTACGTGGGCGGCTCGTTCAACGCCATGGGCGCGCTCGATAATACGATGCCGATTCAGGGCTTGGCGGTGTTCGGCACCAACGAGCCGCCGGTCATCGCCACCACGGTGGCCGCGCTCGACTACTTCCTCGGCAGCGGCGCGCGGCCGGTGGACAGCGGCCTGTCGCTGGTGGATCGGAACAATCCGCATCTGCCGGGGGCGACCGTCAGCATCATCGCGGGCTTCGTTTCGAGTGAGGACGAGCTGGCCCTGCCGGCGCAGTTCGGCATCACGGGCAGCTATGACTCCGGCACGGGCGTGCTCACGCTCTCCGGCATCGCGTCGGTGGGAACCTACGAGGCGGCGTTGCGCGCGGTGACGTATCGCAACACCGCGTCCACCGGCGCGTCCATGGCCGCGCGCACCGTGGTCTTCACGGTTTCCGACGGCAACTTCCCGGCCTCCGTCTCGGCCAGCCGCCTGGTGCAGCCGGCCGTGGGCGGCAACAACGCGCCGACGATGGATGCGGTTGCCAGCGTCACCATCGCGGAAGATGCCAGCCTGCAGACGGTGAACCTCTCCGGCCTCACCGCCGGGGCCGGCGAGGGCAGCCAGGCGATCACCAGCATCACCGCCACCTCCGGCAACCCCGCGCTCATCCCGTCGGTGGCCTCGATCTACACCAGCCCGGCCACGACTGGCACGCTGCAATTCACCCCGGCGGCCAACGCCAATGGCACGGCCCTCATCACGGTGATTGTGCAGGACAACGGCGGCACGGTCGGCACGGGCACAGATTCCACCACGAACACCTTCACGGTGACCGTGACGGCGGTGAACGACGCGCCGACCTTGGATGCAATCACCAGCGTGACCGTGGCCGAGGACGCCGCGCAGCAGACGATCACGCTCACCGGCATCAGCACCGGCCCGGCGGACGAGAGCGGCCAGATCATCTCCGGCCTCCAGGTCACGACGAGCGACGGGGCGGTTGTGCCGCAGCCCTCGGGTTCCTACACCAGCGGCTCGACGATGAACCTGACCTTCACGCCCGTGCCGAACGCGAACGGCGTGGCCACCATCACCGTCACGTTCAACGACAACGGCGGCACCACCGGCGGCGGCGTGGACGCGGTCACGCGCACCTTCACCATCACCGTGTCGGCGATCAACGACGCCCCGGCGCTTGCGGCGATCAACAACGTGACGAACTTCGTGAATTCCGGCCTGACCACGGTCAGCCTCACGGGCATCGCCACCGGCCCGGCGAATGAAAGCGGCCAAACGATCTCCTCGGTCACGGCGTCGTCGAGCAACACCGGTTTGATTCCGAATCCGAACGTGACTTACACCGCCGGCAGCACCGGCAGCCTGTCCTTCACGCCGGTGACGAGCGCCAGCGGCACGGCCACGATCACCGTGACGGTGCAGGACAATGGCGGCACCGCCAGTGGCGGCGTGGACTCTGTGGCGAGCACCTTCCGCGTCGTCATCCTGCCGAACTCCGTCCGCACGCTCACCGTGTCGCGCTCCAGCGGGAGCAACGCGGTGGTCTCCTGGTCGGTGGATGCCGCCGGCTTCGTCCTGCAATCCACGACCAACATGCTGCCGACCGGCCCGACCACCTGGGTCAACGTCATCGGCACGCCGGTCGTCATCGGCACGAACAACGTGGTGACGAACACGCAGTTCACCACCAATCGCGTGTTCTACCGGTTGAACAGGCCGTAGGCCCGCGCTTCTTAATCTCCGTGTGGCAAAGCCCCCGATGGCATCATCGGGGGCTTTTTCATTCTTCGGTTAAATTCTGCTGCGTGGCTCAATTAAGCGCAGTTCGGAATTGACTTTTCAACCTTGTTAGGCTCTAGTCTGTGCATACTTTTTGAACACTATGTCCGCACTTTGAACGCGGCGGAGTCATTCAAAGCTTGACCTCAAACATCAATTTGTCAGTGGACGGGAAACGGATCGCGGGCCGTGGGCCTTCGTTCGGTTTTCGTTGCATTTCTTTGTCGATCCCGCAGTTGTCATTGGTTGGTTTTTTCAACGTGGATTTTTTATGAAAACGAAAATCTTTCTATCTGCACTCGATACAATTCGCGTCGCAGCCCGACGCGCCGTGCGCGGCTTCGGGTTGACAGTCACTGTTGCGTTTGTTTTGGCGGCTGCCACTTATCGCGCAGCGGCGGCGAATGCCGCGCCGACCTTGGATCCGATCATTGATTTGACCATCAACGAGGACGCGGGGTTGCAGACGGTGAACCTGTCCGGTATTGACATTGGGGCGGGCGACAGCGGCCAGATTCTCACCGTCACGGCGAGTTCGAGTGATACGGGACTGGTCCCGACGCCGGGCGTGACCTACACCAGTCCGGATGCGACGGGGAGCATCAACTTCACGCCGGTGGGCAACGCGAACGGAACAGTTACGATTACTGTTGTTGTTCAGGACGACGGTGGGACCGGAGGCGGTGGCGTGGACGCGGTGACGAACACGTTCAGCGTGGTGGTGACGGCGGTGAACGACGCGCCGACGCTGGCGGCGATAGCGGATCCGTCGGCGATTTTGGAAGATGCGGGGCTGCAGACGGTGAACTTGAGCGGGATTGGCAGTGGTGCGGCCAACGAGACGCAGACGTTGACGGTGACGGCGAGTTCGAGCAACACGGGATTGATCCCGACACCGACGGTGAGCTACACGAGTGCGAATGCGACGGGGAGCATCAGCTACACGCCGGTGGGCAACGCGAACGGGACGGCGACGGTGACGGTGATCGTGAGCGACGACGGCGGGACTTCCAACGGCGGGGTGGATGCGGTGACGAACACGTTCAGCGTGGTGGTGACGGCGGTGAACGACGCGCCGACGCTGGCGGCGATCGCGGATCCGACGGCGATCCTGGAGGACGCGGGGTTGCAGACGGTGAACTTGAGCGGGATTGGCAGCGGTGCGGCCAACGAGACGCAGACATTGACGGTGACGGCGAGTTCGAGCAACACGGGATTGATCCCGACACCGACGGTGAGCTACACGAGTGCGAATGCGACGGGGAGCATCAGCTACACGCCGGTGGGCAACGCGAACGGGACGGC
>JACRJY010000060.1 GCA_016235585.1 Verrucomicrobiota bacterium
CCCCGACCTTGTGGCCGGGTTCAAAGCCGCAGGCCAACTCTTTTTTTACCTCACGAAACCGTCAACCCTGGGGGACAGCTGTGATTTCATTTCTGTGAGACTGATGCAATCATATGTGGGGGTGAATCTGCCGTCCGTGGGAAAAAACATTCCATCCGTGGGATTGAATGTTTCTTCCGTGGGACGGAGTTATTATTCCGTGATTGCCTTGGGAAACCGGGTTTTGGTAAGTGTTGGGCATGGATAATTCTGCTGGAAACGCGGGCGGCCCGGCGGCGATGCCGTGGCCGGACTTGGAAACGATGCTGGGGGCGATCAGCCACGTGGCGCGCTGGCGGATGCTGCGGGAGTTGAGCCTCGGCGAGGCGCGGGAAATCGCCGAGCTGGCGGGGGCGGCGGGCTGCAGCTATGACTCGGCCCTGAAACACATCGCGGTGCTGATCAAGGCGGGTCTCATCGTGCGCGGGCGCGGGGGCCTCCTCCAGATGCAGCGGCAGCATCTGCCGAAGCCGGGGGAGCGCGTCGCGGATTTCGGGCACTGCCTGCTGCGGCTGGACGCGGTGAAGCAGGGGTGAAGCGGAGGGCCGTTGGGACGAAGGTTGCCGGCGGTCAGCCGGCCTGCTCCTCGCGCAGCAGCCCTTCCGGCAGGGCGATGAGTTCCGAGTCGCTGCCATCGGGCTGAAAGGCGATGCGCCCGTCCGGCAGCAGCCGCTTCACGGTGCCGTGCGCCGAGCCGCGCAGGGTTTTCACGCGGTCGCCGGGCTGGAATTCCGCGCTGCTCCACAGGCTCTCGACGATATTGACCATGGCCTCATGGTCGAGCACACCGGCGATGTAGTGGGCCACCGCCGACATGACTTCACGGCGGCGGACGGTGGGAAGATCGGCGAAAACGAAATCAACAATGGCCCGCCCCACATCCGCAAAAGTGTTGCCGTTGAAGAAAAGGAACGGAGCGCGGCGATGGCAGCGCCGGAGAAACTCTATGGCTTCGTTGAGGGTGGAGACTTCTCCTTGTCGGCGGCGCCACTCTGCTTCAACCGCTCCATGGCTCTCTGAATTCTGGCCGTGCTGCGCGCCGCCTCTTGCGCACGCTCCTCGGTTGTAGCTGACGACAAACTCCCAACTCCGGTTTTTGAGAAAAGCGGCTCGGGCTTGTAACGGTGATTGTTCGCCAGGACTTCCTCCAGGATGTCCTCGTCCGTCAGGTGTTCCAGCAGGTCCAGTCGGAGTTTCATCGTTCATAAAGTAGCCGCGCGGCCCGTCCGCCGCAAGCGGGGTTTTGGTGGGGTTCCGGGGCGAATCCCGCCGCCGTTACTTCTTCGCCTTCTTCTCTTTCTTCGCCGGGGCGGGCGCGGATGACGGCGGCGGGAGTTCCCCGTGCTTCGGCGCGGCTTGTTCGAGGTTCGGCGTCACGTCGGCGTCCACGTTGCGGACGGCCCAGTGGATGCCGCCGAAGAGGATTTCTTGGAAGAGCGGGTTCGTCCACACGTCCTCGCGATGGCCCATGGAGGTGTAGAAGACGCGGCCCTGGCCGTGCATCCGCGCCCAGGTGGCGGGGTAGCTGCCGCGCTGGTATTCGCTGCCCTTCATGCCGGCGGTCTCCTGCACGAGCAGCACGTGGAGGTTCGGCTGGAATTCCTTGAGCGAATACCACTCCTCGTTCAACTCGAAGCCGGCGGCGTGCTTGGCGAAGCCGGGGAACTTCGCGTCCACCGCCGTCATGCGCGCGACCTGCTGCGGGCCGTGCTTGATGAATTCCGCGCCAATCATCTTGAGATACGGGTCGGAACGCTCGCCGTTGTGCTGGTAGCGAGCGGATTTGTCCTGCGGGTCGGGCTGCGTGTGGAAGGTGTCCGTGGCGCTGTGCGAGCCGATGAAGCCCTTGCCGCCGTGGATGGCGTCGAGGAACGCCTGCTTGCCCTCCGGCGTCATCGGCGGATTTTTGTCCGTGCCCTCCTCGGTGAGCGTGCCGGTGGTGTAGAAGAAAAACGCGTCGAACGGCGCGAGATATTTTTTGGAGAACAAACTGCCGTCCTTCGAGAAGGTGAACTCGAGGTTGTGCTTCGGCCCCAGTTCGGCGAGCACCTGCTCGGCGAAGCTCGGCTGGCCGCCGTTGCGCTTGATGGCGGAGTGCTCGAAGCCGGAGGACTTGGTGAAGAAGAGCACGCGGCGCTTCTTCTTCGTGTCGGCGGCGAAAGCGGCGGGCCAACTGGCGAGTCCGAGTGTGGCGGCGGCAACGGCGGTGCGGGTGAGCATCTGGCGGCGATTCATGGTGGGTTCCTTTTGAGTTGTGGTTGCGGAATTGGACGCCTCAAGCACCGACGGCACTCACGGCGGCTTCCGTGTCCGTCTTGCGGCCGGCGGCGTTGAGGATTTCGCCGAGCGCGTCAAGCACCGTGCGGACGTTTTCCTTTTTCGAGGTCTCGCCCATCAGGCCGATGCGCCAGATTTTTCCCTTGAGCGGGCCGAGTCCCGCGCCGACTTCGATATTGTGGTCGGTGAGCAGAGCCTTACGCACGGTGACCTCGTCCACGCCCTCGGGCACGCCCACAGGGTTGAGCTGCCAGAGCTGATGGCCCTCCTGCGAGGTGAGCGCGAGGCCCATCGCGGCGAGGCCGCGCTTGAGCGCGAGATGGTTTTGCTCGTGGCGACGCCAGCGATTTTCCAAACCCTCGACGAGCACGAGCCGGAGCGCCTCGTGCAGCGCGTAGTTCATCGAGATGGGCGCGGTGTGGTGATACACGCGATCCTGGCCCCAATAGCTGGCGAGCAGATTCACGTCGAGATACCAGCTCTGCACCTTGCTCTTGCGATTGGTCGCCGCTTCGAGCGCGCGCGGACTCAAGGACACGGGCGAAAGTCCCGGCGGGCAGCTCAAACATTTCTGCGTGCCGCTGTAGACGGCATCAATGCCCCAGTCGTCGAGCCGCACCGGGCAGCCGCCGAGCGACGTGACAGTATCGAGCACCATCAACGCGCCCGCGCTATGCGCGAGCTTGGAAATTTCCTCCACCGGCGTGAGCGCGCCGGTGGAGGTTTCGGCGTGGACGATGGCGACAAACTTGGGCTTGGAAACTTTCTTGAGCGCGTCGGCGATCTGCGATGGCTCGATGATGCGGCCCCACGGCGCCTCGACCTTGGTGACCTTCGCGCCGCAACGCTCCGCCACGTCCACCATGCGCGTGCCGAACACGCCGTTGACGCCGATGATGACCTCGTCGCCCGGCTCAATGAGGTTCACGCAGCAGAATTCCATGCCCGCGCTGCCGGTGCCGCTGATGGGAAAGGTCATGTCGTTCTTCGTGAGCATCACGGCGCGGAGCATCGCCTTGATTTCCTCCATCATCTTCACGAACACCGGATCAAGGTGGCCGAGCAGCGGCTGCGCCATGGCCTTGAGCACGGAGGGCGCGACATCGCTGGGGCCGGGGCCCATCAGCAGACGCGGAGGAGCGGAAAATTGATTCGGAATTTGCATGGCGCGGAGAATAGGCGCGGAGCGAAGGCCGGGCAATGAATTTGAAGCTGGCATTGCGCCGAATTGGAATTCGGCGCTCCACTCGGATTTAATTTTAACCCGTCGCGTTGTGCTTGAAGTGGCGGCGGCAGACGGAGAGGTAGCGTTCGTTGCCGCCGATTTCAATCTGCGAGCCTTCCTTCACCGCCTTGCCGTGGCGGTCCACGCGCAGCACCATCGTGGCCTTGCGTCCGCAGTGACAGATGGTTTTCAGCTCGATGAGGTTGTCCGCCCACGCCAGCAGCCACTGGCTCCCCTCGAAAAGATTTCCCTGAAAATCCGTCCGCAGCCCGTAGGCGAGCACGGGGATGCCGAGTTCGTCGGCGATGTCGGTGAGCTGATGCGCCTGCGCGCGGGTCAGGAACTGCGCCTCGTCCACCAGCACGCAACTGACCGGATGCCGCGCGAGGGTCAGCCGCGTGAGCGCCAGCAGGTCGTCCTGCGGCGTGAAGGCGTGGGCGTCGGCCTCGATGCCGATGCGCGAGCGCACCTTGCCCTTGCCATGGCGGACATCAAACGCCGGGGTGAGCACGAGCGTGTTCATGCCGCGCTCGCGGTAGTTGTAGCTGGACTGGAGGAGCACGGTGCTTTTGCCCGCATTCATCGCCGAGTAGTAGAAATACACTTTCGCCATGCGCGTGGGCTAGGAGACACGAATTGCAGAAATTCGCACGAAGAATCTTTTCGGCGGCGAACATGGACGGGCCGGGCCGAAGCTAGAATGAATTTGCCCCCGCCGCATCGCGTCAGCCGATTGACTCAAAATTTCCAAACGCACATCATTCCCAGCATGAATCCAGACACCAAACTCCCGGGAAAAACCTCCCGCCGCGAATTTCTTTCCCGCACCGCCGCCGCCACCGCGCTCGCGGGCGTGGCGCTGCCGCACGTCCACGGCGCAGCGGGCGGCAGCCACATCAGGCTCGCGATCATCGGCAGCGGCAACCGCGGCAGCGGCGCGGTCGCCAACGCGATGGAGGCCACCGGCAGCACGGTGAAGCTCACGGCGATGGCCGACCTGTATGAGGACCGGTTGGTCGGCTCGCATCGCGCGCTGCTGGGCAAGTTCGGCGAGCGCATTGACGTGCCGAGCGAAAACCAATTCGTCGGCTTCGACGCCTACAAGAAGGCGATTGACACGCTGCGGCCCGGCTCCGGCGACATCGCGATGCTCACGGGCTACGCGGGCTTCCGTCCCCACCAGCTCGAATACGCCGTGGCGCGCGGCGTGAATGTGTTCATGGAAAAATCCTTCGCCACCGATCCCGTCGGCGTGCGCCGCGTCATCGCGGCGGGCGAGGCGGCGGAGAAGAAGGGCGTGAAAATCGCCGCCGGACTCATGTGCCGGCATTCGCGCAACCGGCAGGAACTCATTCGCCGCATCAAGGCGGGCGAGCTGGGCGAGATTCTTCACACGCGCGCCTACCGGATGCAGGGCGTGGGGCCGCTCGGGCCGAAGCCCGCGAACAAGTCCGAGCTGGAGTGGCAGACCCGCAACTTCACCAAGTTCCTCTGGGTCTCCGGCGGGCTGTGGGCGGAGATGGACATCCACCAGGTGGACGAGCTGTGCTGGCTGCACGACGCGTGGCCGGTCAGCGCGCACGGCATCTGCGGGCGCGCGCCCAACAGCACCGATTGCAGCCAGAACTTCGATTCGTTCAACGTCGAGTGGACGTTCCCCAACGGCTCGAAGGCCTACCACACCGTCCGCTACATTCCCAAGTGCGAGGGCGAGTTTGCGACGTTCGTCCACGGCACGAAGCGCGCGGCGCAGTTCTCCGGCATGATCCATGCCGGCACGGTGCAGACCTACAAGGACCAGCGCATCGGGCGCGAACACATCGAATGGCAGGCGCCGAAGGAGGAATTCACGCCGCACCAGGCGCAGTGGAACGACTTCCTCGACGCCATCCGCACGAACAAGCCGTTCAACCAGGCCAAGCGCGCCGCCTACTCGAATCTCGCCACCATCATGGGTCGCGCGGCGATGCACATGGGCCGGACGATCACGTGGGAGGAGGCGATGGCGTCGAACTTCCAGTGGTTCCCCGGCAAGGACGCGCTCACGCACCAAAGCGAAGCGCCCATCAAGTCTGACGCGCAGGGCCGCTACCCGCTGCCCGTGCCGGGGGCGTGGAAGGAGATTTGAAATGTCAGAAGCGAGAGGAAGAAATTTTGCAGCCTCTCTCGGGGTTAGGTTGTCATAGTTTGGGTTTCTTTGACTGCTTGAATCGAAATAAACCTCTCGTGCCGTCTGGCTGCGAGAGCAAACCGAGGCCGCCGAGATAAAGTGTGAAAGAGTTGGTGCGACCGTCTAAAACAAACGTGCCGCGATACCAATCGGCGAAGTGCCACGACTTCGCGACGTCAGGCGAAGCTGGTGATGCACTCTCCAGTATCTTCCGAAAACCGGTAGCGTCCAATGCCCTTGCCTGCTTGGCGTTCAGTCCGGCAGTCAGTGTGATATTGGATACCGACTGCGCGTTCGGAAGCTGACGTAGCATGGTCAAATCTCCGAGCGGCTTGAAATCGTTTGTCGTGTCCGCAATGCAAGCGCCTGCGGAAGCGAACGCGATAGCGAGTAAAAGTGAGGGCTTCATGACGTGAACCGTGTGAATGACACCAAACATTCAGATTCGCTGCAGGAGTTGCAGTCGAGCATTTTTCATGTCGCGACGGTAATCTTGACGCAGGTTCGTGTCCAGCATCCATCCGGCATTGGCGGTTGGCCAGTGCGGTTTCAAGCATTCGAAATTGACCCGCCATCACGGCGCGAACTTCTGGATGCGCTGGTTCGACGCGTCCACGACGTAGATGAAACCCTTGCTGTCCATCGCCATCGCGTGCGGCAGATGAAACTGGCCCGGCGCGTCGCCTTCTGATTCGTTGAGGCTCATCAGAAAAATTCCGTCCGGCGTGAAAAGCTGCACGCGGCTGTTCGTGGCGCTCACCCATACGCGCCCGCGACGATCCACGAACACTCCGATCGGGCCGGGCAGCGGCGTGCGTGTTGGCTTCTCCCGCCCGCCGAAGCCGCCGGGTTCCTTACTGTTGCTGCCCCACGCCGCGAGCGGTTTGCCGTTGGACGTAAGCCGCTGGATGCGCCCGTCGTGTGATTCCGTGGTGAAAAGGTTCCCGCCCGCGTCGAAGGCGAGGAAGTGCGGGCCGCCGAAGCGGCTGCCAAACTTGTCGCCGCCGCCGAACTGGCCCGGCTCTTTCCCGTGCCCGCCGAAGCTCGACAGAAACTTCCCGTCGAGGGTGAAGCGTTGCACGCGGTGATTTCCCTGGTCGGCCACATAGAGCACACCGTCGGGGCCGAGCGCGAGGCCGCCGAGCTTGTCGAACTCGCCGTCGCCTTTGCCGGCCTTGCCCCACTTGCGCAGCGGCATCCCGTTGAGGTCGTAAACGCAAATTTCCGGCGTGGTCATGGATGTGACGAAGACTTCCTCATTGTCGTCCACCGCGATGCCGCCGGGCATGGGCACGACGGGAAACTGGCCGAGATATTTTCCCTGCGTGTCGAACTTCTGCACACGGCTGTTGTTGAACTCGGCGATGAGGATCACGTCCCGGCGGCTGATGGCGATGCCGATGGGCGAGCGAAACTCGCCCGCCCCAAAGCCCTTCTGCCCCCACGCGAGCACGAAGTGCGGCGCGCCGGCGGCGAAGCTCGACGGACAAAACGCCAGGCTCAACAGCAGCACCATGCCCGTGAGGACACGTGGGGAGGCGAACGCAGGCATCAGCAAGACAAGGATCGTGGCAGGCGCGCTCTTCATGTGGTGGTGATTGGCTGACGGTTCCGGGCGAACGTGAATTCACCAGAGGTGCCCCCCCGATGCCGGCCACGAAATCCAGCCATTGCACGCGCCGCGCGGCCTGCTACAACTTCCCCATGCACGACTCGACATTTGTTGCGCCATCCATCGCCCTGCTCCTCGCCACCGCCGTTTTTTGTTCCGCCGCCGAAAAACCGGCGGGGCCGGTGTGGACGGACATCCGCACGCTCGGGGTCGAGGGCCAGGGCTGGGGCGAAACGAAAGCGCCGTTTGACCGCCTGCCCGCCAAGGCCGAGGGCAAGGTGCGCGGCGCGGTGTGGAGCTTGAGCCGCCATTCCGCCGGGATGCACGCGCGCTTCGTGACTGACGCCACGACGATTCACGCGCGGTGGGCCGTGACCTCCACGAACCTCGGACTGCCGCACATGGCGGCGACGGGCGTGAGCGGTGTTGATCTTTATGTGAAGGATGACCAAGGCGCGTGGCGCTGGCTGGCCGTGGGCCGCCCGACGCAGCGGACGAACACGGCCCAGCTCGTCACCGGCCTGCCGCCGGGCCGGCGCGAGTTTCTCCTCTACTTGCCGCTCTACAACGGCACGGAGTTCGTGCAGGTCGGCGTGTCCAAGGGTGCGGTGATCGAGAAGGCCGGCCCGTGGGGCGGCGGGGCGCGCCGGCCGGTGCTGTTCTACGGCACGTCCATCCTGCACGGCGCGTGCGCGTCGCGGCCCGGCATGGTGCACAGTGCGATCCTGGGGCGGCGGTTCCATTTCCCGCACCTCAACCTCGGCTTTTCCGGCAATGGCAAGATGGAGCCGGAACTGGCGGACTTGCTGGCCGAGCTGGATCCAAGCGTCTACGTCCTCGATTGCCTGCCGAACATGACCGCCGCCGAAGTCACCGAGCGCGTCGAGCCGTTTGTGAACAAGCTCCGCGCCGCGCATCCGCGGACGCCGATTGTGCTGGTCGAGGATCGCACCTACGCCGACTCGTTTCTCGTCACCAGCAAGCGCGAGCGCAACGACACGAGCCGCGTCGCGCTCAAGGCCGCCTACGAGCGGCTCAAAAAATCCGGCGTCAAAAATCTTTCCTACATCAAGGGGGCTGATTTGCTCGGCGCCGACGGCGAAGGCACGGTGGACAGCTCGCATCCGAACGACCTTGGCTTCATGCGCCAGGCCGACGCGTTTGCCAAAGTGCTGGGGCCAATCTTGAAGCAGGCGGCGGCGGGCCGGTGATTTGACGATTGAAAAAGGCGAAGCGCGGGCTGGTCGGCCCGCGCTCCCGCCGTCACCTCACGCCGCCTGCACCTCCCGCGTGACGAAGGCGGCGAATTCGGCAACGTGATGCGGCGGGATGCGCGCCTTGAACCGCGCCGCCGGCCCCGCGTAGTCGCTCTCCACCACCTGCGCCACGGCGTGCAGCCGCGCCATCACCGCGCCGTGGTCGTGCGGCACCGCCAGCTCCACAAACTGCCGGATGGGCCGCAGTTGCGTGCCAAGTTCCGCGAGCAGTTCGGGGAAGCCCTCGCCAGTCTTCGCTGAAACCGCGACGGCCTTGGGGAAGCGCGCGAGCCAGTGCTGCACCACTTCGCGCTCGGTCACGCGGTCAATCTTGTTGAGCACCATGAGCACCGGCTTTTCGCCCGCGTGAATTTCATCGAGCACGGTGTTGACGGAGAGAATCTGCTCCTCGGCCTGCGGATGCGCGATGTCCACCACGTGCAGCAGCAGGTCGGCCTCGACGACCTCCTCGAGCGTGGCCTTGAACGCCTCGACGAGCCGGTGCGGCAGCTTGCGGATGAAGCCGACGGTGTCGGTGAGCAGAACATTCTGGTTCGTCGGCAGCTTCAGCCGGCGCGTCGTCGGGTCGAGCGTGGCGAACAAAATGTCCTTCGCCAGCACCTCGGCGCCAGTGAGGTGGTTGAGCAGCGTGGACTTGCCGGCGTTGGTGTAGCCGACGATGGAGGCGAGCGGCCACTGGTTGCGCTGGCGGCCGGCGCGCTGCGTCTCGCGCTGGCGGCGCACGGCGTCGAGGTCGCGCGTGATTTTGTCAATGCGCTCGGAGATTTTGCGGCGGTCGGCTTCGAGCTGCGACTCGCCCTCGCCGCCGCGCATCCCGATGCCGCCTGACTGCCGGGACAGATGCCCCCAGAAGCGCGTGAGGCGCGGCAGCAGGTGCTGCAACTGCGCGAGTTCAATCTGGAGCTTGCCCTCGCGTGTGCGGGCGCGCTGCGAAAAGATGTCGAGGATGAGCGCGGTGCGGTCGAGGATTTTGACCGCGAGGATTTTTTCCAGGTTGCGCGTCTGCGCGGGGGAAAGTTCGTCGTCAAAGATGACGGTGTCCACCTTATCGCGCTGGCACAGCTTGGTGAATTCGTCGGCCTTGCCCTTGCCGATGTAGGTGGCGGCGTGGGGCGACTCGACCTTCTGCGTGCCGGCGCCGACGACCTTGCCCCCGGCGGTGGCCGCCAGCTCGGCGAGCTCGTCCATGGATTCGCGGATGTCCACGTCGCCGCCGGACTTGAGTTCGAGGCCAACGAGGAAGACCCGTTCTGTCCGGCGTGTTTTTTCTGTCGAGACTAGGGCTTTCAAATCGTGTCGCGCGGCACCGTAGCACAAACCAGCGGCGGGGAAAGAGGGGAATTGCATGGGAAGCCGCGCGCTTTCCCCTCACCCTGGCGCTCACCGGGGAGAAGGGACAGCCAATCCAGCACGGCGTTGTTCGAGCGCGCGCCCGCTCGTCGCCGCCGCGTTGCTCCTTTCCCCCGGCGGGAGGGCTGGGAGTGAGAAGAAAACGCGTGCCGATTCAAACGACTTGTGTCATATGAAAACCATGAATTCCCGGATGCAGGTGCTGTGGTTCCTGCTGGCGTGTGCGCTATTGCCGCGCATGGCCTCCGCGCAGATTGGCGATGCCAACTGGGCCAAGCCGGATGTTTTTCCCGGCGCGAATGGTGAAGTGCGCGCCGTCGCCGTGGATGGAGCGGGCAATCTCTACATTGGCGGAAGTTTTACAGTGGTGGGCGGGGTGCCGGCGACCAACGTCGCCAAATGGAACGGGAGCAGTTGGAGCGCGCTGGGCTCGGGTGTGCTTGGTTCGGTTTGGGCACTAGCGGTGTCAGGCACGAACCTGTATGCGGGAGGCATGTTTACAGGGAGTGGAACCGCCAACGGCGTCGTCATATGGGATGGCACCGAGTGGAGCGCCCCGGGGTCGTGGCCGTTTGATGCGAACAATATGCTCATTCATGCGCTGGCGGTGTCAGGCACCAACTTGTATGCGGGAGGTTGGGTGGAATACGTCGGCGGAAACTCCGGGTATTACATTGACAGCATCGCCCGATTGGACGGGACGAACTGGAATATTCTCGGCTTGGCAACTGATCCCGACGCGTCACTATTCGACTCAATGATAAGGGCGCTCGCGCCGTGGGGCAGTGGTGTTTATGCGGGAGGATATTTCACCACGGCAGGTGGCACCACGTGCAATTACATTGCCCGCTGGAGCGGCAGCAGTTGGAGCGCCTTGGGATCAGGGATGAACGGCGCTGTGCTGGCGCTGGCGGCAGCGGGCAACGTTTTGTATGCGGGCGGCAGTTTCGACATGGCGGGCGGCATTTCCGCTTCCAACATCGCCAAATGGGATGGGAGTAGTTGGAGCGCATTGGGTTCAGGGATGAATGGCTCGGTGAGTGCATTGGCGGTGTCGGGCAACGATGTGTATGCGGGCGGCAGCTTCGCCACGGCGGGTGGAGTTCCGGTCAACGGCATCGCCAAGTGGAACGGGAGCAGTTGGAGCGCGCTGGGTTCGGGAATGAACAGCAACGTCTATGCGTTGGCGGTGTCGGGAAAGAACGTGTATGCGGGGGGAAGGTTCACCACGGCGGGCAGCGAAACATCGGCGCGGGTGGCGCTGGCTTACACGGGAGAACTCACATTTTCCATACTCCGGTCCGGCGAAGGAGCGACCCTTTCCTGGCCGAGGTTTTACGGCGGCCTTGAGCTGCTGCAACACAGTTCAGACGCGATGAACACGAACGGCTGGGCCAACGCGGATTTTCCCATCATCACCAATGGCGCGATGAAAAGCGCCATCGTCCCGCTGACTGCGACCAATCGCTTCTTCCGCCTGCTGGGAAATTGATTTCCAATGGTGCCGGGCAAGTGGAGTCTGTCGTCACAAACCCGCCACCGCTGCTCTGCTCGACAAGGACGCGATGGTTTTCAACCTGCGAGCCACTTTTTCCCCTGCGAGCTTGGCAAAGGGGCGCGCGTTTGCCACACTCGCGGCAATGAATTCCAACACGCTTTCCCGCCGCTCGTTTGTTCATACGACCGCCGTCGCCGCGTCCGCGCTGGCGGCGGGCTTGACCACTCAAGCCGCGCCGCGCAAGCGCGGCATCAAGCTCGGCTTCGACAACTTCGCGGTGCGCGACATGAAGTGGAACGCGCGCCAGCTCGTGGACTACGCCGAGAAGCTGCGTTGTGACACGGTGTTCATCACCGACCTCGGCCCGTTTGAGGGCAAGTTCGAGGACGCCACGCTGCGCGAGCACCGCAAATACGCAACGGACAAGGGCGTGGAAATTCAACTCGGCTCGTGGAGCATCTGCCCCACGTCGAAGGCGTTCAAAAAGGACTGGGGCACGGCGGAGGAGCATCTCGCGCTGGGCATCCGCATGGCGAAGGCGCTCGGCACGCACGCTTTTCGCGTCGTGCTTGGCCGGCAGGACGACCGCAAGAGCGAGGGCGGCATCGAGGCGCGCATCGCCAACACGGTGAAGGTGCTCAAGTCGCAGCGCAGCCGCGCGGTGGACGCCAGCGTGAAGGTGTCGGTGGAAAATCACGCGGGCGACATGCAGTCGGTCGAGTTGAAGGAACTCATCGAGGCCGCGGGCAAGGACTACGTCGGCGCGAACATTGATTCCGGCAACGCGGTGTGGACGGCGGAAGACCCGATTGCGAATCTCGAAGTGCTCGCGCCCTACGTCATCACCACGAGCCTGCGCGACACGATGCTTTGGGAATCGGCCAAGGGCGTGACCGCGCAATGGACGGCGATGGGCGACGGCTGCGTGGATTTGAAAGCCTACTTCGACATTTTTGAGAAGCGCTGCCCCGGCGTGGCGGTGAACATCGAGACGATTTCCGGCTTCGCGCGCGAGATGCCGACGAACGACCCGGAGTTTTGGAAAATGTTTCCCAAGCAGAGCGAGGCGAGCCGCAAACGCTTCCTCGCGCTGGCGAAAAAGGGCAAGGCCATCGCGCCGTTCAAGGCTCCCGAAGGCGCGGACAAGGCGAAGGCGCAACAGGAGTATCAGCGCGAACAGGTGGAGCGGAGCATTCGCCATTGCAAGGAGTCGCTGGGGCTGGGTATTAGAATGTAGGCTTGTGTCACCAATTGATTCACTAAAGCGGGAAGAGAAATACTTCTATGAACGCTTCTGCGAACTGTCAGGACGTATCGTTGATTCATTGGCGGAACAACTCGAACCGCCTGCACCTGACATTGTCTTTCGCGATGGGGAGCGGAAAATAGGGTTGGAAATCACCCGGATCGTCAGCAACCAAGAAGACCGCAGAGTCGAGGAGGAATTGGAAAGACTTCTGGCCGAAGCACAGAGCACATTTGAAGGCCAAGGAGGGCCACCTTTATTGGTTGCAGTGTTCTGGAGCCATAATTTCAAACCAAAAAAGTCCAACCGACGTCAACTCGTATCAGGCTTGGTCAACTTGGTTTTGCAGAACAATCCGAACATCGGCGACGAAGTGGATTTGGGATGGCACAACCTGCCGAAGGAGTGGCAAAGCATATTGCATCGAGTCGGAATTCATAGATGGCCCAAGCTTCACCAAGGGCTTTGGCAAAATTCCAAGGCAGCTGCCGTTCCTGAAAAGGATGAATCAATTTTACAAGATTGTGTGACGAAAAAGGAAAAACACGTCACTGGCTACCGATCATTATGCAACGAAGTCTGGTTTTTGATTGTTGCCGAGACAAACAAGGTTTCTTCTTGGTGGGAATTGAACGCATCAGCATCGCAAGCAACTTATAGAACTTCATTTGACCGTGTTTTCGTGTTGGCCGATTGGCCGCGCCGCGTCGTCGAACTACGAACCGCCTCGTTCAATTATTAAGAGCCGTGTGAAACCCGCCGCCCCACCGAGCAACGAAGCCGACCGGCTCAACGCCCTGCGCCGGTATCAGATTCTCGACACCGCGCCGGAGGCGGCGTTCGACGACCTGACGAGGCTCGCCGCGCAGATTTGCGGCACGCCCATCGCGCTCGTCAGCCTCGTGGATGAAAACCGCCAGTGGTTCAAGTCTAGGGTCGGTCTGGAAGCCACCGAAACCGCGCGGGAGATGGCGTTCTGCGCGCACGCCATCCACGGCCGCGACGTGATGGTGGTGAGGGACGCGCAAAAGGATGCGCGCTTCGCGGACAATCCGCTGGTGACCGGCGCACCGCACGTGCGTTTCTACGCCGGCGCGCCGCTGGTGACGCCGGACGGCCACGCGGTGGGAACGCTGTGCGTGATTGACCGGAAGCCGCGCAAACTTTCCGCCGAGCAAATGGAGGCGCTGAAAATCCTCGGCCATCAGGTCATCTCGCAGCTGGAACTGCGCCGGCACGCCGCCGAACTGGAGCGCGAGGCGACGCTGCACCGCCGCACCGAGGCGGCGCTGGGCCAGGCGGAGTTCAAATACCGCAGCATCTTCGAGAACGTGGTCGAGGGAATTTTCCAGACCTCGCCCACCGGGCAGTTCATCACGGCCAACCGAATGCTCGCGAAAATCTACGGCTACGCCTCGCCGGCGGAGCTGATCCAGTCGCTCAACGACGTGGAGCGCCAGCTCTACGTGGATCCGCAGCGCCGCGACGAGTTCGTCCGGCTGATGGAGAAGCACGACGTCATCGCGGAGTTCGAGTCGGAGATTTTCCGCAAGGACGGCAGCGTCATCTGGATTTCCGAGAACGCCCGCGCCGTGCGGAGCGCCGAGGGCGCGCTGCTCTACTACGAGGGCACGGTCGAGGACATCACCGCCCGCAAGCGCGCGGAAAAGGCGTTGCAGGAGTCCGAGGTGCTTTACCACTCGCTGGTCGAAACGCTGCCGCAAAACATCTTCCGCAAGGATTTGCAGGAGCGGTTCACCTTCGGGAACAAGCGGTTTTACGAGACGATGGGCAAGACGCCGGAGCAGGTGCTCGGCAGGACGGACTTCGATTTTTTCCCCGCTGAATTGGCGGCGAAATACCAGCGCGACGACCGCCGCGTGATCGAAACCGGGGAGACCTTCGAGACCATCGAAGCGCTCCAGGCCCCCGACCACGGCAAGGCCTACGTGCAGGTGGTCAAGACGCCGCTGCGCGACGCCGCCGGGAACGTCTGCGGCATCCAGGGGATTTTCTGGGACGTGACCGAGCGCCGGAAGATGGAGGAGGCGCTGGCCTTCGAGCGCGACCTGCTGCGGGCGCTGCTCGACAACGTGCCGGACCGCATTTACTTCAAGGACACCGAGTCGCGCTTCGTGCGGTGCAGCCTCGCGCTGGCCCGGCGGCTGGGCGCGGCCGATCCCGAGCACGTCATCGGCAAGACGGACTTTGATTTTCATCCGGCGGAAAAAGCGCGCGAATTTTTCGCCGACGAGCAGCGCATCCTCCTCACCGGCCAGCCGCTCATCAACAAGGTCGAGCAGCAGACCACCCCGGAGGGGAAAATCATCTGGGCGTCCGTCACCAAGGTTCCCCTCCGCAGCCGCACCGGCACGGCCACCGGCATCATCGGCATCTCGCGCGACATCACCGCCATCAAGCAGGCCGAGGAGGAGACCGCGCGCGCGCGCGACGTGGCGCTGGAGTCCGCGCGCATCAAGTCCGAGTTCGTCGCCACCGTCAGCCACGAAATCCGCACGCCGATGAACGGCATCATGGGCATGGTCGGCGTGCTGCTCGAAACCGACCTCACGCCGGAGCAGCGCGACTTCTGCGAGACCATCCGCGCCAGCGCCGAGGCGCTGCTGCACATCATCAACGACATCCTCGACTTCTCCAAAATCGAGGCCGGGCGCATCGCGCTGGAGAAGATTGACTTCGACCTGCACGACCTCGTGGAGGGCACGGTGGAGGTGCTCGCCCACCGCGCGCAGATCAAGGGGATTGAACTCATGTCCGGCATCGCACCGGGAATCCCCGCGATGCTGCGCGGCGATCCGGGGCGGCTGCGGCAGATTCTCCTCAACCTCGGCGGCAACGCGGTGAAGTTCACCGAACGCGGCGAAGTGTCCGTGCGCGTCACGCAGGCGAACGCGACCGCCTCCGGCGTCCTGCTCCGCGTCGAGGTCGAGGACACGGGCCTCGGCATCCCGGCGGAGATGCAGGGGATGATTTTCAACGCCTTCACGCAGGCGGACAGCTCGACGGCGCGGCGGTTCGGCGGCACCGGCCTGGGCCTCTCGATTTGCAAGAAACTGGCGAACCTCATGGGCGGGGAAATCGGCGTGACGAGCGAGCCGGGCCGGGGTTCGACCTTCTGGTTCACCGTGCCGCTGGAAAGGACTTCCGCCCGCGAAGCATCCGCGCCTGCCGAGTTGAACGGGGGCCGCATCCTCATCGCCGCCGGGAGCGAGCGGCTGCGGGTGCTGTTGCGGACGGAACTGGTGGCGGCGGGCCTGGAGTGCGCCGAGGCCGCGAGCAGAGCAGACGTAAAAAAACTTCTGCGCGAGGGCGCGGCGGCGGGCAACCCGTTTGACCTTGCCGTGCTGGATCTGACCTTGTCGGATGCCGACGGGCTGACGCTGGCGCGCGAACTTTCCGCCACCGGCGCGGGGGCGCGTTTGATTTTGTTGAGTTCGCTCACGCGCCGGGCCGAGCCGGACGCGCTGCGGGCGGCGGGGGTTTCCGCGTGCCTCTTCAAGCCCGTGCGCCGCGCGCGGCTGCTCGAATGCCTCAAGTCCGTGCTGGCCGGCGACACCACGTTTCTCATGCCCGCCGCCGGCGACTCTGGCGCGGGCGCGGGCGCGGCGCGGCAGCCGCTGCGGATTCTGCTGGCCGAGGACAATTCGGTGAACCAGAAAGTCGCCCTGCTCCAGCTCCGCAAGCTCGGCCACGCGGCGGACACGGCCATCAACGGCACCGAGGTTCTCCAGGCGCTTGAACAGCACGATTACGACGTGATCCTGATGGACTGCCATATGCCGATCATGGACGGCTACGAGACCGCGCGGCAAATCCGCCAGCGGGAAAAAACCGCCGGCGCGAACGCCAAGCCACCCGTCCATATCATCGCCATGACGGCCAACGCGCTCGAAGGCGACCGCGAGCAGTGTCTGGCCGCCGGCATGAATGATTACGTGGGCAAGCCGGTGCAGTTGCAGCAGCTCGACGCCGCGCTGCAAGGCTGCGCGGCGCGGGTAGTGGCGGTTCCCGTCGAAGCGCAGAAGACGAGTGCGCTGCCGGAGGGGATTGATCCGGCGGTGGTCGCCGGGCTGCGCGAACTGCGCGAGGAGGGCCAGCCCGATCCCGTGGCGGAGTTGGTTGATCTTTTTCTCGAAGACGCGCCGGAACGGCTGGAGCAACTGGAGTCGGCGCTGGCCGCGCGCTCTGCGCCGAACCTGGCGGCGGCGGCGCACACGCTCAAGGGCAGCGCGAACAATCTCGGCCTGCGGAAGCTCGCCGTGCTCTGCGGCAAGCTCGAAGCCCAGTCCAAGGCTGGCAGCCTCGCCGGCGCGGAGGCGCTGGTGGAGCAGGCGCGCGCGGAGTTTTCCGCCGCCGCGCGCTGGCTGGCGGCGGAAAAGGGGCGCTGACGGCGGTTTGAAGGTTGGTTTCCCCTGCCATTTCTGCGAATGGCATCGGGCTTGTTATTTTCCCCGCCTGTGAGAAGTTCTGCCCCAGCAATGGCAAAGACGATCCTGGTCATTGACGACGACGCCGAATACTGCGCGATGATGGCGCAGTTTCTGGAGGCCCATGGCTGGCAGACGCTGCAGGCGACGGACGGCACGCTGGGGTTCCGGCTCGTGCTCAAGCAGCGCCCGGCGGTGATCCTCTGCGATCTGCTCATGCCGCGCTGCAACGGCTTCCACCTCTGCCGCCTCGTCCGCCAGCAGCCGGAGCTGCGCGACACCAAAATCATCCTCTCCAGCGGTCGCGATTACCCGGTGGATCACCAGAACGCGCTGGACGCCGGGGCGGATGATTATCTGGTCAAGCCGTTCGTGCAGAGCCGCATCCTGGCGGCGCTGGAGCGGTTGTTGAACCCGCCCCCGGCCGCGCCCCCGGGTTCCGCAAGTTTCTCCAGCCCGTATGAGCCACCGGTGGCCACGCCGCCGGAAGATTCCCCCGCCGCACCGGGGCCGGTGCTCATCCGGTTCTGGGGGGTGCGCGGCTCGCTGCCGACGCCGGGGCCGGGCACGGTCATCTACGGCGGCAACACGACGTGCGTCGAGGTGCGCGCGGACGGGGAGATCATCATCCTCGACGCGGGCAGCGGCCTGCGCCCGCTGGGCAAGCAGCTCGTGGCGGAGTTCAAAGATCGCCCGCTCCGCGCCACGCTGCTGCTCTCGCACACGCACTGGGATCACATCCAGGGCTTTCCGTTTTTCATCCCCGCCTACAATCCGAAGAACCACCTGCGCGTCGTCGGCTTCGAGGGGGCGAAGGAGGGGTTGCAGACGATCCTCTCGTCACAGATGGAAAGCCCCTACTTTCCGGTGAGCATGAGGCAGATGCCCAGCAACATCGTGGTCGAGGAACTGCGCGAATTGAAGTTTCAGGTCGGCCCCGTCGAGGTGCTGGCGGCCTTTGCCAATCATCCCGGCATCTGCGTGGGCTACCGGCTCAACACCAGCGCAGGCTCCATCGCGTTCTTCCCCGACAACGAGCCGCACATGAGGCTGCGCGGCAAGACCTCCGCGGACGGCGCCGCCCAGGCGCAGGAGCAGGAGGGGGAGACCGGGCGGCGGGTGCGGATTTCCCAGGCGCTCGACTTCGCGCAGCAGCAGGATCAGCGGCTGATCGAATTCATCCGCGGCGTGGACGTGCTGATCATTGATTCCCAATATGACGACACCGAGTATGAATCCCACGTCGGCTGGGGACACGGCTGCCTGGACGACGTGGTCTCGTTGAGCCTGATGGCGGGGGTGAAGCGGCTTTACCTCTTCCACCACGACCCCGACCACGACGACCAGCAAATCGCGAAAATGGAGCAGTGGGCGCGCGACCTGGTGGCCATGCACGGCGATGCGCTGCACGTCGAGGCCGCGCGCGAGGGGCTGGAAATCGTCCTGCCACCCAAGACGGCGGATGCCGGGGCGCCGGAGTGAACTGGAACTGCGGAACAAGCCCGACTCCGGAGATGAATTTTTCCGCCAGAACTCGCCCGCCCAGTTGCCTCGGATTTGTTGTTCCCTTTTCACGTGGAGGGGGTAGGATGCCGCTCCGTTAGTTTCAGTTTTCCAAACCCTGAACCTAGAATTGAAATAATATTATGCCGCTGACCCACACGACCGACCTGTTCGCCAAGGCCCTCAAGGGCAAATACGCCCTCGGCGCGTTCAACGTGAACAACATGGAGTTCATCCAGGCCATCGTCGAGGCCGCCGAGGAGGAAAAGGCCCCGCTGATGCTCCAAATCTCCAAGGGCGCGCGCGACTACGCCAACCCCGTCTATCTCAAGAAACTTATCGAGGCCGCCGTGAGCCTCTCGACCATCCCCATCGCCGTCCACCTCGACCACGGCGACACCTTCGAGCTGTGCAAGCAGTGCATTGACGAGGGCTTTACCAGCGTGATGATTGACGCCTCGCACGATCCTTTCGAGAAGAACGTCGAGGTCTGCCGCAAGGTCGTGGACTACGCCCACAAGCACAACTGCGTGGTCGAAGGCGAACTCGGCATGCTCGTCGGCGCGCAGCACGACGACGGTGAGGAAGGCGGCTCCTATTCCAAGGGCGGCTGCTACACCCATCCGCAGGAGGCGGTGGATTTCGTCAAGCAGTCCGGCGTGGATTCGCTCGCCGTTGCCATCGGCAATTCCCACGGAGCCTACAAGTTCAAGGGCGAGCAGCACCTTGACCTCGAACGCCTCAAGGCCATCAAGAAGGCCCTGCTCGACGCCGGCATGGGCGACTACCCGCTCGTGCTCCACGGGGCCAGCTCGGTGCCGAAGGACTTGGCGGAGAAAATCAACAAATACGGCGGCGGCATGGGCACGGACACCGCCGGCGTGCCGGAGGCGGACATCGAGATCGCCCGCCGCGTGGGCTGCACCAAGGTGAACATTGACACCGACCTGCGCCTAGCGATGACCGCCGCCATCCGCGAAGTGCTCTGGACCAAGCCCAAGGAGTTTGATCCCCGCAAGTATCTCGGCCCCGCGCGCAAGGCCGTGAAGGAACTCGTGCGCCACAAGCTCAAGAACGTCCTCTGCTGCGCCGGCCACGCGTTTGACTGATTTCCACGGGCTTCGGCAAGCTCCTTCCCGGCAGCAAAGACGCGACGGCAAAACCGTCGCGTCTTTTTCATTGGCCGGAAGTCGCCTTGAAAAACCAAAACCGGGATTGGCGGCCAGAGGATGGCCTACCAATCCCGGGGAATTTTCGGAATTAGCACACAGTGGGCTACAGAGGTTTCCCAGCCCTGGCTGTGCCTACCAGGACTGAAAATCAAACGGGCAATCAAAGAACAGGTTATTACTTTGCCCAAAAATCTTGCGTAACCGCACGCACTACACCACGGGCGGCGGACCGTGTCAATCCCCATGTGCAAGTATTATTTCCGCTGCTGCGGCGCATTAACAGGCGCGTCAGCCGCCGAACAGCTTCTTCAACTGGTCGCGCGCCGCCGCCTCGCGCGGGCTGGCGGCCTCACCGCCCCGGAACGCACGCCGGGCGTGGTCGAACCACTCGCAGAAATTCCCCACGTGCTTCTCGAACACCGGCTCGGCCCGGCGCTCGCGGCACTGCTGGGCGGCGCGCGGATCGTAGTGCAGGCAGTTGAGGCAGACGCGCAGATCGGCCCCGCAGCCGTGGCAGCTCTCGCTGCGGCCGGGGTTGCCCGCGAGCGTCCACTCCCAGCCGCACTTGTGGCAGTGACGATTCATGCGGCGAGGATAACCGAAAGCGGGCGGCGGGCTAACCCAAAAAATGCGTGAACTTCTCGCGCTGCCGCTCGTTCACCTTGGTCAGGGCCGGTTGTTCGCGGCTTGCTCCGTGCGAACTTCAGGGTTATTGAAGTGCCGCTGGTTCATGCGTTGGCGGGCGGGCCACCTCGGTGCCCGCCCGCGAACTGCTCATGTCACCTCCACCGTTTGTGTGGAGCGGCGCAGGCCGCGCGGGAAAACTTGAAACTAACTGTTCAATGCGCTTGCGCGTAAAAATCTGCGGCATCACGAATGTCGGCGACGCCCTCGCGGCGGTGGACGCCGGGGCGGACGCGCTTGGCTTCATGTTTTACGAGGCCAGCCCGCGCCATCTCACCACCGAGGCCGCCGCGAAGATCATCCGCCAGCTCCCGCCGTTCGTCGCGAAGGTCGGCGTGTTCGTGAACGCACCCGTAGAGGCGATTCACCGCACAGTCGAGGCGTGCGGCCTTGACACACTGCAGCTTCACGGCGAGGAGACGCCGGAATTTTGCCGCCAATTTCCAAGGCTGAAAGTGGTGAAGGCGTTTCGCATCAAGGACGCCACTTCGCTCTCATCCCTGCCGCCTTACGAGACGGATGCGTGGCTGCTGGACAGCTTCGTGCCCGGCAAACCGGGTGGCACGGGAGAAAAATTCAACTGGGAGCTGGCCTGCGAGGCGAAGGAATCAGGCCGGCCCGTCATCCTCGCCGGTGGCCTGACGCCGGAAAACATCGCCGAAGCGATTCACGAAGTGTGGCCGTTCGGCGTGGATGTTTCCAGCGGCGTCGAGTCCGCGCCGGGCAAAAAAGATCACGCGCGGATCCGCGACTTCATCGCCGCCGTGCGCGGCATCGAGGCGGAGCAGTTTTGAGCTTCCACTCCGGCCCCTTTGGCCGGCGGCAGAAATTGTTACTGGCGAAGAAACCCGACGACGTTGGGCGTTCGCCGGCGAGCCTGTGCGCGGCGGGTTCATCGGATGGTCACGAAATCGTTGTGATTGAAGAGCACCATCACGAGGTTTTCGCGGGCGCGCTGGGCGGGTGAAACCGGCTTCGCGGCGGGCTTCGGAGCTTCGGCTGGTTTCGCCGCAGCCATTTTGTTGATGGTCGCTGGTGTGGCGGCAACGGGCATGACCTCCGAAGTCTTCACCGACTTCTGCGCGACCGGCTTCGTCTGCAACGCCGTTTGCTGCTTCAGGAAATCCACGCACAACTTTGCCTCCTCCTTCGTCGGCTTGCGCGCGAGCACGCGTTCGTAGGCGGCGGTGATGAACTTCGTATCGTCGTTGCCGGCTTTCGCAGTGAGTGTTTCCGCCAGCACGTCGGCCTGGGTGAAGGTGAGTTCACTGTTCGCCATCGCGAGCGCCTGGTGCGGCATCACGGTCACGGGGCGCGAGTAGCATTCCACCGGATTCGGCCCGTCGAAAATCTTGATGAACTCCACTTCCTTCTCCGGCGCGATGCGCAAATAGACGCTGCGGCGCTTCGAGGTGAGGCCGAGTTTGTTGTCAATGTCCGGCCCGCCCATCGCGAGGTCGAGGCTGCCGCTGATGTGCAGGACGTTGTCGCGCACGGCCTCGGCTTCCATGCGGCGCGAGTTCATGCGCCAGAGATAAACGTTGTCGCGGTCGAGCTTCGCGCTCGCGGCGTCGGGCGTGGAGGCCAGACGGTAGGTGCTGCTCGTCACGATAAGGCGGTGGAGGTGTTTCTGGGACCACGCGCCTGGGACCGCCGGCGTCTCGCCGGCTCGTGTCTCAAAACCTGCCGGCGAGACGCCGGCGGTCCCAGACATCAGCTCCGCCGCGAGCCAGTCGAGCAACTGCGGGTGCGAGGGCGGCTGGCCGTTGCGACCGAACTCATTCAGCGTCGGCACGAGGCCGCGGCCAAAGTGATGCGCCCAGATATGATTCACGGCCACGCGCGCGGTGAGCGGGTTGTCCTTGTTCGCAAACCACTGCGCGAGCGCGAGCCGGCGACCGGTGCTAGTCGGTGGGAAAGCCTCGAACTTGTTCGGCGCGTAGGCCGTGGTGACGGGTGCGGTCAAATCCTTGTCGGCCTTGGCCATCGCCTTCTCGGCGGTGGCGAGCGTCTTCTTCGCGGCGGCCATCGTCTTGTCGGTCTTGGCGGCTTTCATCGCGGTCTCGGCTTCCGTGAGCGCGAGGCGGGATTCGAGCACGGCGGCCTTGCGCTGGGCCACGACGGCGGCCTCGGCGGCCTGCTTCCACTCGGTCGAATTCTTCTTCGACTCCAGTTTTTCCGCCGCGAGCGTGGCTTTGAAGCAATTCACCCGCGCCTCGGCGAGCGCGACGTTGCGTTCGGCGTCGGGGATGGTCTTGGCTGCGGGCAACGGCTTGAGTTGCGGCGGCAACTTCGCGACGGCGGCGGCGGCGGCGCGCGCAACGGTCTTGGGCACGGCCTTTTTCTTTTCATCAGCCTTGGCGCCGGCCTGGAGTTCCCTCAGATGCTCACGCGCCTGTTCCAACGATTTTTCAGCCGCAGCGAGGTCTTCATTCACCACGAACTCGCGCTTGTCCGGGCGCACGGCCAGCGGCGGCAACGTCACGGGTTTGGCCGCGTAATTCGCGCCGAAGATGCGCGGGAGGTTGGGCTGGATGACCTCGTTGGTGAGGCGACGCCGCTCATCGCCGCGCGCGAGGATGTAAGTCACCGGCGCCATGGTTGCGTCGTAGGCGCGCACGAGGCCGTCGCCGGTTTTCTCCGTGTCCACCGTGCCGGGCACGCGGTCGGTGCGAACCTGGTGCCCCTCGAAGATGGAGCGCACTTCGTAATACTCGCGCTGCGAAATGGGGTCATACATGTGGTCGTGACACTTCGCGCAGTTCATCGTCACGCCTTGGAACGCCTGGAAGGTGTGGCCGATGGTGTTCTCCAGCCAGCGCTCGCGGGAGAGGAGATTGAAATTGCGGACGAGGAAGCCGGTGGCGCGCAGCGCGGACTCGTCGGTGGGCGCGAGTTCATCGGCGGCGAGCATCTCCATCAGCATGCGGTCGTAGCCGCGGTCGGCGTTGAGCGACTCGATGATCCAATCGCGCCAGCGCCAGATGTGCGGCTTGCTGTCGCGCGGGACGTTTTGGTAGCCGGTCCAGTCGGAGTAACGCCACACGTCCATCCAATGCCGCGCCCAGCGCTCGCCGTAGCGCGGCGAATCGAGCAGACGATCCACGGCCCTCTCGTAGGCGTCGGCGGACTTGTCGGCGAGAAACGCGCTCATCTCCTCGGGCGTGGGCGAGAGGCCGATGAGATCGAGGTAAACGCGGCGGAGCAAAACTTCCCTCGACGCCTCGGGACGCGGCTTGAGTCCGCGTGCCTGATGTTCCTTCGCGATGAAAGCATCAATCGAATTGCGAATGACGAATGGCGAATTGCGAATCTGCGGCACGGCTGGCCGCTGCACCGGCTCGAACGGTTTCCAGCGATAGGCCGCGAGCGCCTTCGTCCACTCGACAAGTTTCTTTTTGCCATCGACGAGTTCCTTCTTCGTCGGAACGTCCTTGGCGTTGCCCGGCGCATGGCCGAGGAGCAGTTCCGTTTCGTTGCTCGCACCGTCGCCGTCCGCATCCTCCTTTGCGATCTCGGCCAGCCGGTGCGGGATGTCGAGTTTCCTGCCCGCCTTCGCCGCCTCCTCGCCGAGTTTGCGCAGGCGGTCGCCGAACGGATTGTGCGGAAACTCCGCGAGCGTCTCGGGATGTTTGTTTTCGCTCGGCAGATGGCAGGTGGTGCAGGCGTTGAGCGACTTGGGCAGGAACTTGTCGTAATGCTTTACCAGTGCCGTCTTGTTGGCCGAAGTGGCGGAGGCGGTCAATGCAAACACGGCCACGACGCCGAAGGAGGCGACACAGCGGAGCCAGCCATGTTGGAACTGAAGCATGGGATTGCGACGGATTTTGACTGGTTTCCCGCATCAGTTATTCGGGCAACGAACAACTTCGGCACCGTCAGCCCTGCAACTCATCGCCATTTTGAAAATGCGGGTTGGTTCAGCTCACCAGATACTCGCGCGGGTCAGTGACGCGCCCCGTGATGGCGCTGGCGGCGACGGTTGCGGGCGAGGCGAGATAGACTTCGCTTTCCTTGCTGCCCATGCGGCCGGGGAAGTTGCGGTTCGTCGCACTGATGCATTTGAGGCCGCCCTGGTTCATGCGGCCAAAGGTGTCCACCGGGCCGCCGAGGCAGGCGGAGCAGCCGGCGTTTTCAGTCATGCGCACGCCGGCGGCTTCGAGGATTTGCCAAATGGTTTCGTTGCCCCAGCGCGTTGTTTGCAGCTCGTGGACAATCTCCGGCGTCGCGGGCACGCCGAAGGTGTCAATGCTCACCTTGTGGCCGCGCAGCACGCGCGCGACCTCGATGAAGTCGCTGGTCTTGCCGCCGGTGCAGGAGCCGACGTAGGCGCGGTCGAGCTTCATGCCGTTCATCTGCCTGGCGGTCTTGCGCTGGCCGGGGTCGGGATGGCACGCAACGGTCGGCTCCAATTTGCTGAGGTCAATGACCGTCTCGTAAACGAACTTCTGGTCGCGATCCACCTCGACGGGTTCGTAGCTGGTCTTCGTGCCGTTCAAGCGGGTGCGAGCCTCGACATACTCGGCGGTGCGCGCGTCGAACTCGAAGATGGCGTTCTTGCCGCCGGCCTCGATGGCCATGTTCGCGATGGTCATGCGGTCGTCCATCGAGAGCGTGGCGATGCCGGGGCCGTCGAACTGCATCGCACGGTAGGTCGCGCCGTCGAAGCCGATTTCGCCGATGCAATGGAGGATGACGTCCTTGGCCATCACGCCGGGCTGGAGCTTGCCTTCGAGGCGGAAGCGCATTGTCTCGGGCACCTTGATGAGCAGTTTGCCTGTGCCCATGACGAAGCCCGCGTCGGTGTTGCCGATGCCGGTGGCGAACTCGTTGAACGCGCCGGCCATGCAGGTGTGTGAGTCGGTGCCGAAGAGCACTTCGCCGGGGCGCGTGTGGCCCTTGGCGGGGAGCGCGGTGTGGCAGACGCCGGCGTAGTGGGAGCCGTATTGGCGCTTGGTGTTGCCCTTCGAGGCGTCGAACTTCCACGAGCCGTTCGGGTCGTCAATCACGTCGTAGAAGTAAGGCAGGCCCTGCTCGCGCACGAAGTCGCGGAGGATGTCCACGTTGCGGTTGGACATCGAGTCCGCGGTGAAGATGTAGTGGTCGGGGATGATGACGACGCGCTGCTTGTCCCAAACCCTGGCGGCCTGGCCAAACTCGCGCTTGAACACGCCAATGGTCCCGGGGCCGCACACGTCGTGCGTCATCAGGACATCGGCCTTCACCCAGATGTTGTCGCCCGCCTGCACAGAGGCTTTGCCGGAAGCGCGGGCGAGAAGTTTTTCAGTCAGCGTCATGGTTTGAAATCAGCGGGAATGTTTGCCGTTGGATTTAGATTTCTTCGGCGGCAACTCTTCAATCGCAACGACGTGCAATGGGTCAACACGAGTCAACCCTTCGGTCTTTGGATCGATCACCACAATCTGTCCCGGAGAAACGGCCACGAAATCGGGGTGAGCGGCAGGCACGCGCGTGCCGTCACTCAACCGAAAGAAGAACGGCCTGGTATCACGGTTTAGGTGTTCGCGAATCAAATTCGAGTTCATAATGAAATCTGGTATTTCCGCCGACGTTGGCGGACGGAAAGACAGGTGCAAGTTAGCCAACGCACTCCCGTGGCGCAACTGCGAATCAGGTCATCGCCGCGCGGTTGTCACAGTGGCATCCGTCAGGGCGAGTCGTCCGGCCTTTCGCAGCCGGCGACAGAACTCGCCGTTCTCCATGTTTGAAACTTCCGCGCTGGCGAATGCTTCAGTCAGCACGTTGCGCCTGACAAACACCGCCTGCTCGCCTGCCACTTGTCCCGCCAGCACGAGTCGCGCGAAGCACGAAGCCTTCGAGTCACTCGCCCAGAAACCACCACCCACCACCGTCGGGTCGCGCAGCGCGGCCAGCGCGGCTTTCCCGGCTCCGGCGGGCAGCCAGGTGTCCGCGTTCAGAAAGACCACCACGTCGCCACCCGCTGCTGTTGCGCCGGCAAGCAGTTGTTTCCCATGCCCCGGTTCGCTGGCGACGACTCGCGCGCCGGACTGCTCGGCGATTTGCCGCGTGGCGTCCGTGCTGCCGCCGTCCACGACGAGGATTTCCACGACTTCGGGAATTTTCCGGGCGTGGCGGATGGTTTCACCGAGTTCCGCCGCCGCGTTCAGCGCGGGAATGACGATGGAGAGGGTGCGCGGCTCGACCAGGTTCGTGGCATTGCCGGATGATTTCGCGATAACTTTCCCTTCCCGCCAGAGCAGCCCGCCGCCCACGGCGGCCCACACGATGTTGACGGCAAACACCAGCAGCGACGCGGCGGCGGCGTCCGCCTCCGGCACGCCGTAGGGCCGCAGCAGCACCACGGACGCGGCTTCGCGCACGCCGAGGCCACCGACCGACGGCATCGCGGTCATCGCGCCAATCACGGGAAACGTCCACAGCATCGTCGCCCACGGACAGTCCACGGTGACGACGGCCTTGAGGCACAGCGCGAGCAGCAGGCACGAGAGCGCCTGCACGATGAAGCCCAACGCCAGCCCCGGCAGCGCGGTGGTCGGCGAGGCGAGGAGCTTCGCGGCCACTTCGGCGAAGGAATTGAACGTGCGCGCCACCGCCGAGTCCGATTTGAACCGCCAGCGGAACACAATGACGATGCCAACAATCCCCGCCACGACGCCCGCCGCGACCAGCGGCAGCGGCACGCGGAATTTTTCCAGCGCCCCGCCGGGCGCGAACACGCCCTTGAACGCCGCGAACACCAGCGCGCCCGCGCAGAAAATCGCCATGCCCGCCAGCCCCAGCGCGCGATCCAGCGGCGCGGCGGCGATGATGGGCGGCAGCGGCACGCGGAACCAGCGCGCGTAGAGCGCGGACTTCGCGAGGTCGCCCACCGCCGGGCCGAGCAGCGCGAAGCCGATGCCGAAGCCGATGAAATAAAGCCGGATGCTCGCCAGCAGATGCACCACCGCGCCGGTCATCCGCAGCATGAGATGCCAGCGCCACGCCGCGCACACCACCGTCACGCCGAACACGCCGACCGCCGCGAGGAACCACCCGGGCCGCGTGCCGCGCAGCACGGCGAACAGCTCCTGCGGATTGATTTTGCGGAACACCAGCCAGAGCGCGAACACGGTGACTGCCACCGCCGCGAGCCGCTTCCACGGGAAGCCCTTTTGTTCCGGCACCAAATTCATCGCGGCGAGTGTAGGGACGGAGCGAGTGAATGCCAGCGCGGATTCGATAGTGGCATGGCTGGAAACATTTTGTTGGGTCGCGCGAAGGACGCGAAGAAATACCGAAGGGAAAGGCGGCTTGTCCTTCGCCAACTTCGCGGTCTTCGCGCGAAATCATACCCCGCCCGCGGATTCACCGCGTTTGACAGCGGTGCGCGAATTGCCTATCTGTTCGTTACTTTCATCCACACACTGCCGCCATGATTCACGAAACAATTCAACAAATTGAAGCCCGTCTCCGCAACGCCAGCTCCTTGAAGGAGGAGAACAAGGCCGAACTGGTCCAGCTCCTGACCACGCTCAAGGCCGAGGTCGCCGAGCTGGCCAAAACGCACGGCGAACAGGCGCGCAGCATCGCCGGCTTCACCGACATCTCGACGCACGAGGCCACGCGCGCGCAAAAAAACCAAAAGCTGCTGGAGGTCTCGCTCGATGGATTGAAGTCGTCCGTGGCGGAGTTCGAGAAGTCGCACCCGAAGCTCGTCGAGGTGGTCAACTCCATCTGCGTGACGCTCTCGAACCTGGGCATTTGAACACTTTGCCCGCCGCCAAGCTTATGAAAAAGCCCGCCGCATTCGCCCGGAATTTCGGCGCTGTGATCGGTCGTCCCTTGCAGTTTTCGGTGGGATCAAAAGTCGTGGAAAAGCCGGGAGCGGATTCCCTCTCCCCTTCGAAAGGGGAGAGGGTCAGGGTGAGGGGTGGGCGGCGATCCGGTTTCATCCGAGCTGGCTTGGGTGAACCATGCACCACCCCCTCACCCCGGCCCTCTCCCCCATCCGAGGGGGGAGTGGGGGGTTTCTTTCCGGGGCTTCGGTTGATACCAATGAAAACAGCAAGGATTCTGATCGGTTGGATTGTTTGCACCGCCGCCGTGTCGTTGCCCGCCGCCGAACCGGCCGACTTCATCCTCCGCAACGCCAAGGTCGCCACGGTGGACGCGAAGTTCTCGCTCGCCCAGGCCGTCGCGGTGCGCGGGAACAAAATTCTCGCCGTCGGCAGCAACGAGGACATCACCAAACTCGCCGGGCCGAACACGCGCATGGTGGACGCCAAAGGCCGCATGGTCATCCCCGGCCTCATGGACTCGCACACGCACCCGGGCGGCGCGAGCATGACCGAGTTCGACCACGCGCTGCCGGTCATGGAATCCATCGCCGACGTGCTCGCCTACCTTCGGTCGCGCGCGGCGGTCGTGCCCGAGGGCCAGTGGATTGTCCTGCAACAGGTCTTCATCACGCGGCTCAAGGAACAACGCTATCCCACGCGCGCCGAACTGGACGCCGCCGCGCCGAAGCACCCCGTCGTCTTCCGCACCGGCCCGGACGCCTCGGTGAACTCGCTCGCGCTCAAGCTCAACAAGATTGACCGCCACTTCCAGCTTCCCGTCGGCGTGCCCGGCAAAATCGAGAAGGACGCGAGCGGCGAGCCAACCGGCATCCTGCGCACGCAAGCCAACTATTTTAAGTCCGGCAGCTCCGACGGGCGCAATTCCACCGAGGCCGAGCGCGACGCACGGCTGCTCGAACTTTTCCGCGACTACAACTCCGTCGGCATCACGAGTATCTGTGACCGTGACGCCAGCGCGGGCGCGATTGACCGCTATCAGAAACTCCGCGACTCCGGCGCGCTGACGGTGCGCGTGAGCTGCTCGCACAGCGTTGGCTCGCTCGGCGTGCTGGAGAAAATTCAGGACAACATCCGCGCCGTCGCCAAGCACCCGCGCCACACGCAGCCCGACGACTGGCTGCGCGTCATCGGCATCAAGATGTATCTCGACGGCGGGATGCTCACGGGCAGCGCCTACATGAGGGAACCGTGGGGCGTGAGCGAGATTTACTCCATCACCGACCCGCAGTATCGCGGCGTGCTGTTCATCCCCAAGGAACGCCTCAAGCCGATGGTCCGCACCGCCGTCGAGAGCGGATTGCAGTTCACCGCCCACTCCGTCGGCGACGGCGCGGTGCACACACTGCTCGAATGCTACGACGAACTGGCGCAGGAAGGTTTGCCCGTGCGCGAAACGCGCGGCTCCATCACGCACTGCAACTTCATGAGCAAGGAAGCGGTCGAAACCGCCGCGCGCCTCGGCGTGGTGGTGGACATCCAGCCCGCGTGGCTCTACCTCGACACGCGCACGCTCGTGAAGCAGTTCGGCTATGATCGGCTGCGCTATTTCCAGCCGTTGAAAAGCATCTTTGCCGCCGGTGGCGTGGCGGGCGGCGGCTCGGACCATATGCAGAAGATCGGCTCGTTCCGTAGCATCAATCCCTACAACCCGTTCCTCGGCATGCAGACCGCGATCACGCGCCGCGCGAAGTGGCACGACGGCCCGTTGCACCCGGAGGAGGCGCTCACGCGCGAGCAGGCGCTGCGCTTCTACACCATCAACAACGCGAAAATTCTTTTCAAGGAAGCCACCACCGGCTCGCTCGAACCCGGCAAGCTCGCCGACCTCGCGCTGCTGGACACGGACATCCTCACTTGCCCCGAAGACAAGATTCGCGACACAAAAGCGCTGCTGACGATGGTAGGCGGGAAAGTGGTGTGGGATGCGGCGGCAGGGAAACCATGAGTTACGGAAGACACGCCGCCAGATTGAAGCCGCCGGGTCAATGCCCACCGTGAACGTCACGTCCGCCGGCAGTTTCAACGCCCTCGATGAGCGCGGCCAACCGCATCGGCACGGACGACCCTACGACGTTTTGCGGCGCGAGCCGGATCGTGGACCCTTACGGCGTGACCGTGGCCGCCGCCGCGGAAGACCGCGCCCAGCTCATCACCGGCGACGTGAACCGCGAGACGCTGGACTGGGCGCGCCAGCGGATGCCGGTGATGAAGCATCGAAGGGGTGAGATTTACGGGACTTGAAATTCCATTTTCACCGTTTGTTTCTGCCGTGACAGCATGATAATCGGCTTGACGCTCTGCCGCGCCGTTGGCACCAATGGAAAAGCCACAAAGTCCGCCGTTATGAAATTTATCGCCCTGACTGCTGCGCTGATATTCGTTCTGTCCGGCTGTTCCAAGCCGCCGCCGCCCAAGGCAGAGCCGCCAAAGCCAATCACCATTTCAGGGCAAGTCTTCATAGTGCGCGGCGACCGCGAAACAGTGAAATTGAGCATGACGCCCGTGGTGCTGGTTGAAAGTAAAGCAGCTCACGATCAATTGACTGCGATACAGGAAAAGACAAAGGAGATTGTGCGCGAGTTTCTTGCAAAGCCGAATCCGCATGATGAAGAAATCAAAATGATTGAAGGCGAACAGGCGGCGATCAGGCAGCAACTGTCACAACTGAACAGCAATCAGATTCGATATGCTACATCTTACACGACAGAACAGCGATATAAACTCTATGAAACAAAAGAAAAATTAACCGCCGAGATTGATTCAAAAGGACGGCACAAGATTGCCGTCCTGCAATCATCAATAGCGTTTGATGAAGAGAAACTGAAGTTGGCTAAAACTGAGAGAATACCGGTCGAATTATTCAACCAAGTGTGGCGCGGGGAAATCGCACGCACTCAAACCGACGCTGATGGAAATTTCAGCTTCACCGCTAGCCCGACGAACCGATACATGGTGATTGCATACGGCTCGCGGAAGGTTGCCGATAAATCGGAAAGATATTGCTGGGCGGAAGAAGTCACGACCAACGAAGCGCCTGTTTTGTTAAACAACGCCAATCTGTTCCAAGTGACGGCAAAATAATACTGACTTCAAAGCTCACCCTCTTTCCATTAAACACGCTATGAACACCATCAAAATTAAATGCCCGAAGTGTGGCTCGAGTTCTTTCAAAATCCCACGCCGTAATCTTGGGCCGAAAGACAAAGTGATTTGCGAGAAGTGCGGTTTTTCCGACACTTACGAGCGAGTCTGCGGCCCGACGGCGGCAAAGTTTGCCAAAGACGCGATTAAGAAAGCGTTCAAGGGGTTGCGTTAGCCTCTTTGCCTCGGCCAATTCTTTTGAAATTTGAGAAGCATCCGCTCCGTTTGGTTCACACCAAGCTCACCGGGTCAATGTCCACCGTGAGCGTCACGTCCTCCGGCAGTTTCAACCCGGCGATGAGCGCGGCCAGCCGCAGGCTCAACGCGCTCATCTGCCGCGTGCGCAGCATGATTTGGTAGCGGAAGTAGGTCTCCGCGCGCAGCAGCGGCGCGGGCGCCGGCCCGGCGATGATTAAATCACGAAAAGGAGCGGAGGAGAAAAGGGGCGGAGGGGCGGCAGGCGGCAGCCAGAAGTCGCCTTCCTCACTTCCCCTTTTCTCCTTTTCCCCTTTTCCCGGCGTTCCCGTCGTGAACTTGTCCAGCTCCACCCGCACGTGCTCGGCGACGAACCGCACCTTGTCCTCATTCCGCCCCTTGAGCGTGAGCAGCGCGGCGCGGCTGACGGGCGGGTATTTCAATTGTTCACGAAATTCAATCTCCTGTTCGTAAAACCCGGCGAAGTCGTGGCGCCGCGCGTATTGAATGGCCGGATGAAACGGCGTGAACGCCTGCACGAACACCTCACCCTCCACGTCGCCGCGTCCCGCGCGTCCGGCGACCTGCGTGAGCAGTTGGAAGGTGCGCTCGCCCGCGCGGAAGTCCGGCACGTGCAGGCCGAGGTCGGCGTAGATGACGCCCACGAGCGTGACGCGCTCGAAGTGCAGGCCCTTCGCAATCATCTGCGTGCCGACAAGGATGTCGATCTTGCCGCGCCCGAAGTCGCCGAGGACTTTGCGGTAATCCTCCTTGCGCTTCATCAGGTCGGAGTCCATGCGCTGCACGCGCGCGTGGGGGAAAAGCTTCACGAGCGTGTCCTCGACCTTCTCGGTGCCGAGCCCGGCGTAGCGGATGGCGGGGTTGCGGCACTTCGGGTCCGGGCAGACGGCGGGCGCGGCCTCGCTGTGCGCGCAGACGTGGCAGCGGAGCTGTTGCGCGCGGCGATGGTAGGTGAGCGACAGGCTGCAGTTCGGGCACTGCGCCACGTAGCCGCACTTGGGGCACTGTAGCGACGTGGAGAAACCGCGGCGGTTGAGGAACAAAATCGTCTGCTCGCCGCGCTCCAGCCGCTGGGTGATGGCCTCCTTCAACTGCGGCGAAAAAATCGGCGGGCCTTTTTCCTTCCGCGCGGCCTGCCTCATGTCCACGACGCGCACGACGGGCATTTTCTTGTGGTCGGCGCGGTGCGGGAGTTCGAGCAGGGCGTATTTGCCCTTCTTCACGTTGTAAAAACTTTCCAGCGACGGCGTGGCCGAGCCGAGCACGACGACCGCGCCCTCGCGCTGGCCGCGCACCACCGCCACGTCGCGCGCGTGATAGCGCGGCGCCTCCTCCTGCTTGTAGGAATGCTCGTGCTCCTCGTCCACGATGACGAGGCCGAGCGGCTCCACCGGCGCGAAGATGGCCGAGCGCGCGCCGATGACGATGCGCGCGCGGCCCTGACGAATTTTGTGCCACTCGTCGTGCCGCTCGCCGGCGGAGAGATGGCTGTGCAGCACGGCGACGAGCGTCTGCTGCGGGCCGCTGCTGAAGCGCGCCTTGAAGCGGTCCACCGTCTGCGGCGTGAGGGCAATCTCCGGCACGAGGACAATCGCGCCCTTGCCCTGCGCCAGCGTGTGCGCGAGGGCCTGCAAATAGACTTCGGTCTTGCCGCTGCCGGTGACGCCGTGGAGGAGGAAGGTTGAAGAGGGGAAAAGGGGAGAAGGGGAGGAGGAGAGCGCCGTTGCTGCCGCGCCCTCTTTCTCCTTTTCCCCTCTTCCCCTCTTCCCCTCGGCGCTGTTCATCGCTGCCTTGATTGTCGCCAGCGCCGTTGCCTGCTCGGCGTTCAGAGTCAAATCTTGCGTTGCGACGATTTGCTCGTGGGCATACGGGTCGCGCTCGGAGATTTGTGGCGCGATGCTGACGAGGCCCTTGTCCTCCAAACGGCGGACGGTCTCGGCGGTGGTTTCGGCGAGTTCGAGCAGTTCTTGGAGCGCGATTTCGCGGCGTTCCTCCAGAATGTTCCAGACTTCCTGCTGGCGCTTGGTGAGCTTCGGCAGTTCGCCGGTGAGCGGAATCGCCCGCACGAAGAGCCGTTCGCGCCAGCCTTCCTCCTCGCGGCGCACGGCTTCGGGCAGCACGCTCTTGAGCGCGATTTCCGGCGGGCAGCAGTAGTAGCTGGCGATCCAGCGCGCGAGCTCCAGCACGCCGGGCGTGACGAGCGACTGCGCGCCGACAACCTTTTCGATGGCGCGCAAGTTCGTGTGCGGTGAATCGTCGAGCAGCGCGGTGACGCAGCCCATGACGTGCCGGTGGCCGAACGGCACCTTCACGCGGCTGCCCACCTCGACGCGCCGCGCCAGTTCGGGCGGCACGAGGTAGTCGAACTCCTTGCGGAGCGCGATTTCAAGGGTGACGCGGGCGATCATTTTTGCGGGTTGAGAGTTGAGAGTTGAGGGATCAGAGTCAAGCGTGGTGGAAACACGCTTGTCAGGCAGTTGTCTGCAAATAATTCTTTCCAGAAACCCACTGCCTTGCTTTGCTTGCAGCACACGACAGCAGACCAATAAATCTTACGGCGTATGAATTCTAAACGCGGGGTGCATCCAGACAATGAAAACAGCCCGCCTGCTTTGTTGCTCTTATGATGCAAGTCTATTACCAACGAGTTGATTGGATCAGCGGTCTCGCGTTGTTCGCGGCGTTCTTGCTAACATTCTGGCCGAGTCGCCGGCGGCTTTCTGTGGCGGCAGTCCTTTGGGTCGTCGGTTCATTCGCGATCCATGGCATCAGGGGCTATGATATGCTGTCTCGCGGAGGGATTGCTTATGCAAGCAGTCCGCCTTCTTCGAGTTTCCCGTTGTTCTCTTGGTTCATTCCTTTGTCGTCGTTGGTTATGGTAACGGCGGCATCAGCGCTTTTGGCCACACAGTTTGAACAGAAGAAGGCGCTCAAACTCGGCCGGATTCTTTTCTTGGTCATTTGGCCCACTTTGACTCTTTTGCTTGCCTTGCCAGAGTGGTTACAAGCTGGCGAACGCCACCCTTTGGGTATTCGCTGGCCGCTCGGTCTTGGTTGGATAGGCACACCTCTTCTCTGGTTCCGAATCCGCGAGCAATATCAATCAGTGAACCAGCCTGCCTCCGAAAATTCCGCCGAATAAGTCTGCGATTGGACATCAACAGGAAGTGAGAGTTTAGGAGCAACACTGCTTTCTCCTTCGCGCCTTCGTTTCTTTGCTGTTAATTTCCCCGCATGAACCGCCGCTGGATCTGGGTCGTCGCCGTCGTGCTTTTGTTCGACGCGGCGGCGTGGTTTTGGTGGGAGTTCCAGCGGCGCGACCACCGGCACGATGCCGTGATCATCGAGGCGGGCCGCCGCTACGGGGTTGATCCCGCGCTGGTGAAGGCCGTGGTGTGGCGCGAAAGCCGGTTCGACGCGGGCGCGGTGGGCCGGGCCGGCGAACTGGGCCTGATGCAAATCCTCGAACCCGCCGCCCGCGAGTGGGCCGGCGCGGAGAAGATTCCCGCGTTCCACTTTGGCAGCCTGTCCGACCCGCGCGTGAACACGCTGGCCGGCACGTGGTATCTGCAGCGGCTGCTGCGCCGCTACCAGAAGACGGACAACCCGCTGCCCTACGCGCTCGCGGACTACAACGCCGGGCGCGGCAACGTGCTCAAGTGGAACAAGGGCGCGGCGGCGACGAACAGCGCGGCGTTCATCGCGCAGATCGGCTTTCCCGGCACGCGCAAATACGTGCAGGCCGTGATGGAGCGCCACGAGCATTACCGGCAGGTGTTCCCGCCGCCGAACACCAAATAAACCGGAACGATGCGGTTGAAATGGGGGAGCGCGTGGCGTCTCGCCCGCTGTTTTCGGCGTTCCGCCGAAAACTTTCTTCACCGGGCGAACGCCCCGTTTGGTGGGCGTTGGTTTCGTCTGGAACCCGTCGGCGGGACGCCGACGGGGCGACCGGGACGGTCGCGCTCCCCGTTTCAACTGCATGGCGACGGCTTGGTGCGCTTGGGCTTTCGCCACCTTGAATCACATTCCGCAGCCGGCCGTCTATCTCCCGCGTTCTGCTGGCCAATCAAACTGGAGAACCCGTATCATCCGCACCAAAATGAAAATCAGAAAGTTTGCCTTCCTCCTCGCGCTCGTCTCCGCGCTCACGCTCACTACGCAGGCCGCCGTGCCGAAACTGGTCGTCACCATCCTCGTGGACCAGTTGCGCTACGATTACCTGGAGAAATTTCACGACCAGTTCACGACGAATGGTTTCAGGCTTTTCACCGAGCGCGGCGTGTTCATGACCTTCGCACGCTACAATTACTACCCGACCATCACGGGGCCGGGGCACGCGAGCTACTTGAGCGGCGCGACGCCCTCGGTGCATGGCATCGTCGGCAACGACTGGTTCGACAAGACCACGCGCAAACAGGTCTATTGCTGCGACGATCCCTCCGTCAGCGGCGTCGGCAGCACGTCGGACAAAATGAAGGTCTCGCCGAAGAATTTCACCGGTTCGAATTTCTCCGACCAGATGCGGCTGCACCATCGCTCGAAGGTCGTTGGCGTCTCGATGAAGGATCGCAGCGCCATCCTGCCCGCCGGCAAAAGGCCGCTGGGTGCGTATTGGTTCGACTCGAAGAGCGGCACGTTCGTCACCAGCACCTACTACGCGACCGAACTGCCGGCGTGGGTGAACAAATTCAACGACCGCAAACGCCCGGCGGAATTCGTCGGCCAGACCTGGAACCGCCTGCTCGACGCGAAGTTTTACCAGTGGAGCGACGACGCGCCCGGTGAAGGAACCTTGACCGGCGAGAAAACCTCGACATTTCCGCACACCATCAAACCCTCGGCATCGGAAGGCTTCGAGACCTTCATGCCGACGCCGTTCGGCAACCAGTTGCTCGCGGAGTTCGCGCGCGCCGCCGTCGAGGGCGAGCAGCTCGGCACGGGGCCGCAGCCGGACGTGCTGTGCGTGTCGTTCTCCTCGATTGACTACTGCGGGCACAAGTTCGGCCCCTACTCGCACGAGGTGCAGGACATCACGCTGCGGCTGGACCGGCAGTTGGGCGAGTTCTTCGCCTATCTCGACGGCAAATTTGGCATGAACAACGTGATGGTGATGCTCACGGCAGATCACGGCGTCGCACCGACGCCGGAGTTCGCCGCGCGCGAGGGTCTGGACGGCCAGCGGTTGAGCGAATCGCAGTTCATGGTGGAACTCATGGGCAAGCTCGACGTGAAGTTCGGCGCGGGAAAATACTTTCTCACGTCGAAAATTTACGAGGGCAACCTCTACTTCAACCACGACACGCTTCAGGAAAAGAAAATTTCCGTGGCCGAAGTCAGTTCATTCATCCGCGAGTGGGTGCTCTCGACCGGCAAATATCAGGCGTGCTTCACGCGCGATCAGTTGCTGGATGGCCGCGCGCCGGGGCTGGTGGGGCAGGCGGTGTTGAACGGCTTCAACGCCGAGCGCTGCGGTGACATGGTGCTGATCCCGAAGCCGTTCATCATCCCCGGCGGCAGCAAAAGCGGCACCAGCCACGGCTCGCCTTTCAACTACGACACGCACGTTCCCGTGCTGTTCTTCGGTGCGGCGTTCAAGCCGGGCCGTTACGCGGATGAGTTTTACATCACAGACATCGCGCCGACGCTTTGCGCCGCGCTGCGCATCGCGCCGCCATCGGGCTGCGTGGGGAAGCCGTTTGTGAAGGCGCTGGCGAATCCGTGAACTCGCGGACGAGCCGTCCGCGCTCCACTCACGTCTCCAGCACGGCGACGGCGGCGGCGTAGTTCTGCGTGTGGGTCAGGCTCAAGAGCAGCCGGCCCGCGCCGCGCTGCGTGAACAATTCCCGCCCCTTGTCGTGCAGCACCACGAACGGCTCGCCGCTCTCGCGCTTGCACACCTCGATGTCCTGCCAGCCCAGCGTCGCGCCGATGCCCGTGCCGAACGCCTTCGACACCGCCTCCTTCGCCGCGAAACGCGCCGCGAGAAACGGCGCGGGATTTTTGTGCGCCAGACAGTAGGCAATCTCGCCGGGCCGCAGAATCCGCTGCACGAACCGCTCGCCAAACTTCTCGTAGGAAGCCGCGATGCGCTCCACTTCGATGAGGTCAATGCCGGTGCCGAGGATCATGGTGGCAGGTTTTCAGGTTGCAAGTTGCAGGTTCTCTGCGGCGGCGGATTGCGTCAACTTGCAACCTGCAACCTTGCAACCTGCAACTTTTCATCCGCGATAATCCTTCATCAGCGCGAGCATCTCCTTCACCGCCGCCGCAAGGCCCACGCTCACGGCGCGGCTGACGAGGCTGTGGCCGATGTTCAACTCCACGAGATGCGGCACGAGGTGCAACACGGGGAGATTCTGGCAATTCAAGCCGTGCCCGGCGTTGACGCGCAGGCCCAGCGAGTGCGCCTGCTTGGCGGCTTTGACAAGGCGCTGAAGCTCGGCGTTGCGCTCGCGCTTGCGACCAAAACTTTCGGCGTAAGCCCCCGTGTGCAGCTCGATGAACTGGCTGCCAATGCGCGCCGCCGCCTCGACCTGCCGCTCGTCCGGCGCGATGAACAGGCTTACTTCGATGCCCGCGTCGTTCATTTTTTTGCACGTCTTGGTGAGCGCCTTTTCGTGGGCGGCGGCGTCGAGTCCGCCCTCGGTCGTCACTTCCAGCCGGCGCTCCGGCACGAGACAGACGATGTCCGGCTTGAGCTTGAGCGCGATGGCGATGATTTCCGGCGCGTTGGCCATTTCCAAATTCAGCCGCGTCTTGATGCGTTCGCGCAAGGCCCACACGTCGCGATCCTGGATGTGCCGCCGGTCTTCGCGCAGGTGCGCGGTGATGCCGTGCGCGCCGGCGGCCTCGCACTGAAGCGCCGCCGCGACGGGGTCGGGTTCGCCCGCGCCGCGCCCGCGATAGCGCGCCTCGCGCAGCGTGGCGACGTGGTCAATGTTGACGCCGAGCTTGAGCATGGGTCAGGGCTTCGGCGGCGCGGGCGGGGCGGCGGTGTTGGCGGGCGGAGAAAAATTGAAATGAAAACGCGGGAATTCCGGCGCGGAGAGCCACTTCTCCAGCAGCGTCAGTTCAAAGCCGGTGAGGCCGAGGTGCGACTTGCGGATGATCTGCATCTCCGCCGGCGCGGTGAGCAGCGCCTCGGTCACGGTGTTGCCGAGGAGCGGCGCGGCCAGCCGCTGCCAGCGCATCCCGGTGGTTTCGCTGACGAAATTCTCCGGCGCGAACACGGTCATCCGGTTCAGTTGCGCGAGCAGCCGCCATTGCAGCAGGCGGAACTCCGTGACCTCCCAGTCGTAGTAGATGAGGTTCGGCCTGTTCAACTGCGCGAGCAGCTCCGCCGGGAACGGGTTGGTCGTCACGATGGACGGGAAGAGGCCCAGCGCCCAGCCGCGGTCGCCCGGCTCCGGCGCGACCTGCACCGCCGGCACGATGATGGGCAGGCCCTGCCAGACGGCCTGATTGTTGGTCTGATAGACAATTTTCCCCAGTTTGAACGCCGCCAGATCCTGGTTGAAAAGCTCCGCGAGGCGCGCGGTGAACTTCGGGATTTGGTTCGACGCGTTGTTCGCCGGCCACGCGGCGAAGCTCTGATACGGCGTCTCCTCCTGCGCCCAGAGGAACAGCTCGTTTGGCACGGGGTCGAGCCGCAGCTTTTTGATTCCTTCGCGCGACGCGAGCCAGTCGGCAATGCCGCGCCACGCGGTGAAGCTGTTGAGCGGCTCGCGGATGGTGTTCGTCGGCACGTTCCACGGCTGGTATTCGAGCTTCAACGGCTGCGGGTGGAGCAGGCGCACGACGGTGCGGAGGTATTCGTCTTTGCCGCTGACGGTGAGCTGCGCCTGCGGCAGATTGGCGAACCAGCCGGCGAACGGCGTGAACGGCGCGAGGCGCGGGAGATTCACGTCAGCCTTGAGCCAGTAGTCTTTGGCAGCTTCGATGGGGCGGCCAGTGGTGGAAATTTTCTCAACCAGTTCCGTCCACGCTGACGATTGAGCGGCAAAACCGAGCACCGCCCACGCCCCAACCTGCGCGAAATTCATCGTGCCCTCCACGCCGGCGCGGCGGCCGCCCCAGCCGGGATTTTTTCCGGCGGTGGCGGCGAGTTGCCAGACCGGAGCCAGTGTTTGGCGCAGGTTCGTCTGCCAGAGCTTTGCCCGCGTGTCGTCCAGTTGCAGCGCGAGGCTCCACGACGCGACGCGTCCGCCCTGGCCGCGCAGTTCAAAGAACATTTCCGTCCGCCCCAAATCCTCCAGCAGCGGGCGGAGCAGCGCGGCGTGGTTGGTGGTGACGGCGTTCGTGGGCAGGAACAGCAGGCCGGGCAGGCTGCTCGCGAGCTTGTCGAGCGTCTCGTCGCGCAGCGCTTTCGAGTCGGGCAGGGCGAAGACCTGCTGGAGCTTGGGCGCGGCGTTGCTGGCGGCCAGCGGCTGCCAGCCGACGAAATGCAGCCGCAGCCACGTCTCGGCGGCAGCCGCATCGGCTTTCGGCGGTGACGCCGGGCGGGCGGGCGTTTCCGCGTCCTGTTTCTTGCAGCCCGGGGCCGCGACGAGCGCGGCGGCGAGCAAGCTGGCGAACAAATTCCTCATAGAGCGGTGATTCATTGCCAAAGAACACTGCAATGATCAAATCCAATCCTTCGCCTTTCACCACCGGCGGAGCGCGGCTTGTCCCGCTCGTCTCCAAAAATAATCCCAGCCATTTGTTGACAAGGGGCGGGCGCTGTGGTGAATTGGCGCACCTTGGAACGCGGGGTGGAGCAGCCCGGTAGCTCGTCAGGCTCATAACCTGAAGGCCGCAGGTTCAAATCCTGCCCCCGCAACCAAGTTTCCGAACGGCCCGCGCTGCCGAGGCGCGCTTAGCTCAGCGGTAGAGCACATCCTTCACACGGATGGGGTCGCAGGTTCGAACCCTGCAGCGCGCACCATCCGGCCCCCCCGGTTTCCGGTTCCCGCCGTGTTTCTCAATTGGCCGGAAGTTAAGCTTGCCAAAAGAAGCCGCCTCCCTAGATTAAGCCGCTCTATTTGCAAAAAATATGATGTTGCACGCGTCCAACCTGCTGTTTGCCATGGCCCCGCCGACCCAGCCCGGCCAGCCCGCCCCGCCGATCTGGGTCAACATGGTTCCCCTGATCCTGATGGTCGTCATCTTCTACTTCCTGCTCATCCGCCCGCAGAGCAAGAAGGCCAAGGAGCACGCCGCGCTGCTGCAGACGCTCAAGCCCGGCGACAAAATCCTCACCAGCGGCGGCGTCCTCGGCATCGTGGTCTCGCTCAAGGACAAGAGCGTCACCATCCGCTCGGCGGACTCCAAGTTTGAAGTGCTCAAGTCCGCCATCACCGAAGTCACGGAGCGCGGCGGCGACTCCGCCCAAAACTGACGGCCCAACCAACTTTTTCTCCCGTTCATGAACCGCAATCATCTCTGGAAACTCCTGCTCATCCTGCTCGTCATCGGGTGGTCCGTCTCCGAACTTCTGCCCCCGAAGGATCGCCCGCTCATCGAGGAGTTCGAGCGGCTCGCGGAAAAGCGCGACACCAACTTCACCGCCATCGTCGCGCGCGCGAAGCAGCTCCAGACCACGCACACCAACCGCAGCGGCTACGCCAACCTCGTCGAGGCCATCGGCA
>JACRJY010000063.1 GCA_016235585.1 Verrucomicrobiota bacterium
AATCTCCCCGGCTACATGTGTGTCGCCGCTCCCTCGCCGCCAGAGGCGGGTGCTACCGAAGCAGGTGGTTCCTTTGAGTTCCCCGGTGTGTTGCAATCTGTTTTCAAATCCTTTGACGCACCCTTGCCCTTCCCGTAGGTTCTGCGCTCTGTTTTTGACTCATGTTTGGATTCATCAAGAAACTCATCGGCTCGAAGAACGACCGGGAAATCAGGAAGCTCTGGCCGCTCGTTGCCAAAATCAACGAGGTGGAGAAGGGCTTCCAGTCGCTTTCCGACGACGCGCTGCGCCAGAAAACCGCCGAGTGGAAGGCCCGCCTTTCCGCCATCACGGACAACGCCGAGCTGGCGCGCGAACTCGAAGCCGTCCTGCCCGAAGCCTTCGCGGTGGTGAAGACCGCGTGCCGCCGCCTGTGCGGGCGCGACGTGGAGGTGCGCGGCCATCCGCTCCGCTGGGAGATGGTGCCGTTCGACGTGCAGCTCATCGGCGGCATGGCGCTGCATCGCGGCATGATTGCGGAAATGGCCACCGGCGAGGGCAAGACGCTCGTCGCCACCGCGCCGGTGTATCTCAACGCGCTCACGGGGCGCGGCGTCCACGTCGTGACGGTGAACGATTACCTCGCCGCGCGCGACAGTGAGTGGATGGGCGCGGTGTATAAATTTCTCGGCCTCACGGTCGGCTGCATCCTGCATGACCAGTCTCCCGATGTCCGCCGCGCGCAATACGCCTGCGACATCACTTACGGCACGAACGCGGAGTTCGGCTTCGATTACCTGCGCGACAACGGCATGGCCACCAGCGCCGCCGAGCAGGTGCAGCGCGGGTATAACTACGCCATCGTGGACGAGGTGGATTCCATCCTCATTGATGAGGCGCGCACGCCGCTCATCATCAGCGGCCCGGCGGTCATCAATGCGGAGAACAAGAATTACGAATTGCTCAAGCCGCAGGTTTCGTCGCTCGTCGCCACGCAGCAAAGACTTTGCAGCCGCTTCCTTTCCGAGGCGGGCGATCTGCTGAAGAAGCTGCGTCCGACCGATGGCTCGAACGTGCAGAACAAAGAGGCGCTCGAAAAAGAAATCGGGCTGCTGCTCTATCGCGTCAAGCTTGGCCAGCCGAGGGCCGCAGGATTGATGACGGTTTTGGAAGACCCGGAGAATTTGAAGCTGCTCAACAAGGCCGAGCTGGAACTGCACGCCGACCAATCAAAGAAAGACCTTTACGCGCAGAAGGAAGAATTGTTCTTCGCGATGGAGGAGAAGAGCCACGAGGCCGACCTCACGGAAAAGGGGCGGCAGTTCTTGAGTCCAAAAGACCCGGACGCCTTCATGCTGCCGGACATCATCACGGCGTTTCACGAGATTGACACCGGTCCGGAGCCGGACGTGCGCAAGCGCATGGAGGAAAAGGCGAAGGTGCAGGCGGGCTTCGAGAAACGCGCCGAGCAGATTCACGTCATCTCGCAACTGCTCAAGGCCTACTGTCTTTACGAGAAGGACGTGCAATACGTCGTGCAGGAAAACAAGGTCATCATCGTGGACGAAAACACGGGCCGCATGATGACGGGCCGCCGCTGGAGCGATGGACTGCACCAGGCCGTCGAGGCGAAGGAAGGCGTGGAGATCGAGCGAGAGACGCAGACTTACGCGACGATTACGATTCAGAATTACTTCCGCCTCTACCACAAGCTCGCGGGCATGACCGGCACCGCCGAGACGGAGGCGACGGAGTTCTACGACATCTACAAGCTCGGCGTGCTGGTGATTCCCACCAACCGCCCGGTGGCGCGCAAGGACGCGAACGACTCGGTCTATAAAACCAAGCGCGAGAAGTTCGACGCCGTGCTCAAGGAAATCCAGACCACGCACGCGCAGGGCCGGCCCATCCTCGTCGGCACCGTGAGCGTGGACACCAGCGAACAGCTTTCGAAGCTGCTCAAGAAAAACAGCCTGATTCACTCGGTGCTCAACGCCAAGTATCACGAGCAGGAGGCGGAAATCATCGCCCGCGCCGGGCAGCGCGGCGCCATCACCATCGCCACGAACATGGCGGGACGCGGCACGGACATCAAACTCGCCGCCGGCGTGCCGGAGGTCGGTGGCCTGCACGTGCTCGCCACCGAGCGCCACGAGGCGCGGCGCATTGACCGGCAGTTGCGCGGCCGCTGCGCGCGGCAGGGCGACCCCGGCAGCTCGCACTTCTTCATTTCGCTCGAAGACGATTTGATGCGCCTCTTCGGCTCCGACAAAATCGTGAAGCTCATGGAGCGCGTCGGCCTAGAGGAAGGGCAGGAGCTGGAGCATCCCTTGCTCAACCGCTCCATCGGCACGGCGCAGAAGCGCGTCGAGCAGCACAACTTCCAGATCCGCAAGCGCACGCTCGAATACGACGACGTGATGAACAAGCAGCGCGAAATCGTCTATGGTTTCCGCAACGAAATCATCCACGGCGACGACATCCGCGACCGCCTCATGGACATCATGGAGGAGGTCGTCATCCAGAAGACGCGGGAGTTCACCACCGCCGATCAGCAGCCGGAGGACTGGAACGCGCGCGGCCTCGCCGACTGGGTGAACCTCACGTTCCCGCTCGGCCTGCCGGAGGAGGAGATTGCGAAGGCCGGCCATTCCGGCACGGAAACGCCCGTGGCCGAATCCGTCTTCGACGGGTTAAGCCCGGCGCAGTTCGCCGTGTGCCAGTTCCTCATCAAGAGCGTGCGCGACGCCTACAAGCTGAAGACGGATTTCGAGCAGGATCTCGACGCGCTCAAGACCGTCGAGCGCTACACGATTTTGAGCGCGATTGACAAGCTGTGGCAGGAGCACCTCTACGGGATGGACTCGTTGCGGAACAGCATCGGCCTGCGCGCCTACGGGCAGCGCGACCCGCTCATCGAATACAAGGGCGAAGCGTTCAAGCTCTTCGACGAGCTGATGGTCAACATCAAGACGGAGATTTGCCACAACATCTTCCGCAGCGCATCGAGCCTGATGGCCTTCGAGCAGTTCCTCCACAACGTCCCGCAAAAGACGCTGCACCAGGAATCCAGCGCCTTCAGCCAGCCGACGCCCGAGGCGAACCCCAGCGACGTGGTGAGTGAAGCCGCCGAGACGCTCGCCAAGATCAAGCCCGTCCGCACCGGCCCGAAAGTGGGCCGCAACGACCCGTGCCCCTGCGGCAGCGGGAAGAAATACAAGCAGTGCTGCGGGAAGAACGGGTAGGGCAGGGGACGAAAAGCGACGGAGGGCCGCCGCACTCCACGACGCGGGCGCGTTGACGGGCGGCTCCCGAATGGCGCGAAGCGTCTTGGAGTGCGGCAGTCCTCTGGCGCTTTGCCGGGGCGCATCCAGACATTTGCCCCGGGAGCGCCGGACTCCGATCCGGCAGGGGTGGAAAAGGGCTGGACTCCGTGCCGATTCGGAGATCGGCGCTCCGCCGCACCCGCTGGGGCGGGGCATCGGATGCGCCCTTGGCCGGACGAGGGGAAATTTGAAATTATCGAAGTGTGGCAACCGCTCTCGCTCACCGCTGGCATTTGTGACAGTAGTAGGTGCTGCGCCCCGCCTGAACGATCCGGCGGATGATGGTTTTGCAGACGGGGCAGGGTTGCCCGGCCTTGTCATAGACGTTGAGGCGCTCCTCGTAAAATTCCCCGGCACCCGGTGCGGTGCCGTAGTAGAACAGGCCGTCGCCGCCCTTGCCACCGCGCCAGTCGAGCGGAATCGTGCTGCCGCAGCGAATGGCTTCCTTCAGCACGTGGCGAATCGCCCGGTGGAGCCGCACTCCGTAGTCCATGCGGAGTTTTTTTCCGGCCCGCCGAGGCGGAACGCCAGCGAGAAACATCGCTTCGCTCGCGTAGATGTTGCCGATGCCGGCGATGAATTTCTGATCCAGCAGCCGGTGCTTGATGGGCTGCGAGGAGGAGGCAAGCCCCGCGCCGAAGTAGCCGAGGCTGAATTTCTTGCCCAGTGGTTCCGGGCCGAGCTGGTCGAGCGTGTGCGTGTCGAGCGTCAGCCGGCCAAAGTAGCGCGGGTCTTCGTAGATGAAATTCTCCTTTCCCAATCCGAGCACGACGGCGGCGTGCCTGGGCGGCGGCTCTTTCGCGGGCTGGAGATACATCCGCCCCGTCATGCCGAGATGGCCGAGCAGGGTGAACGGCTTGCGCTTCCGCCGCAGCGCGAAGAGCAGGAACTTCCCCCGGCGCGTGACGCCGGTGAAGGTCGCGCCGCGCAGAGCCTGCTTCAGCGCGCGCACCGTCGTCGGGCGGATGACACGCTCCCGGTGGACGGTGATTTCCCGGATGGTTTTCCCACGCAGGGCCGGGCGTAGGTGGCGGACAAGGATTTCGACTTCGGGCAGTTCGGGCATGGCAGTCGTTTATCCGTGGCGATACGGCGGCGACAAGCTGAAGGTGTTTGGCAGGTGCCGCACTTCGCGCACCGCGCCGTCCGCGAGCAGAACCTCGACAATGTCGAAGCGGATTTTCACGCGCGGCTCCTTCAGCAGGCGGAGATAATCCAGCGCGGTCTGCGAGAGCAGGCGGCGCTTGCGGGCGTTCACGGCGGCGGCGGGCCGCGTCCACGCCTCGGAGGAACGCGCCTTCACTTCGACAAAGACGAGGCAGTCATCCTCGCGGAAAACCAAATCAATCTCGCCGCGCGCAGAGCGGAAATTGGCCGTGAGAAACTTCAATCCAGCCTGCTGCAGATGGCGCTTCGCGGCCTGTTCGCCGAGCTTGCCGCGCCGCAGATGTTCCGGCTCCGGCTTGCAGGCGAGCCTGGTTTTGATGCGCTGCCAGAGGTTCATCGGATTTGTCAGAGCAGCTTCGCTTGACTTGCGCGCACCGGTGCAAAACTGCGGCGATGAATGGGACACGGCCCAAGCCGGGCCAGTGCGGCAAGGTGCTGCGGCGTGCCGTAGCCCTTGTGCTCGGCGAAACCGTAGCCGGGAAACTCGCGGTCGTATTCCTCCATCAGGCAGTCGCGCGTGACCTTGGCTAGCACGCTCGCGGCGGCGATGGAGTAGCTGCGCGCGTCGCCCTTCACGAGGGCGGTCTGCGGAAAACGCAGCGACTTCACGGGCAGGCCGTCCACGAGCGCGTGCTGCGGCGGCGAAGTGAGGCCCGCGAGCGCGTCATTCATCGCGCGATGGGTCGCCTGCAGGATGTTGATTTCATCAATGGTCGGCGAATCAATCTGCGCGATGGCGTGATGAACTTCTCCATTGGCGGAGAGCCACGCAAAATACTCCTCGCGCCGGGCGGAGGAAAGCTGCTTGGAATCATTCAGGCCTTTCAGCGGAGCGGGGATGCCGCCTTGAATCCACTCGTGAGGGAACACCACCGCGGCGGCGACGACCGGCCCGGCGAGCGGGCCGCGCCCCGCCTCGTCCACACCGGCGATGTGGCGGATGCCCTCGCGGTCGAGGAGGCGCTCGAATTCAAAGCGGTCGCTGGAATTGCCGGTTTTTTTCAATACGCCTCAATGTGTTTGGTGGCGGTCACAGACCGCCGCTACAAAGCTCACCGCACTTGGATGACGATGGCGGTGATGTCGTCCTCCTGCGGCTGGTTCCCCGCAAACTGGCGCACGGCCTGATAGAGCGCATCGGCGATGTGCGCGGATGATTTGCCCGCATTGGCCTGGGCGACCTGCACGGCGCGCTCGACGCCGAACAATTCACCCTTCGGCGAAATCGCCTCTTCGATTCCGTCCGTGAGCAGGAGGATGGTGTCGCCTTCGTTCAAATCAATCGGCTGGGAAGTTTCGTAGTCCACGCCCGGCTTGAGGCCGAGCGGCACCCCGGTGCGCCGGAGCCGGGTGCGGATTTCTCCGTCGCGACCGATGATTGCCGCCGCCGGATGTCCGGCGTTGGCGTAGGTCAGCCGCCGCTGGCCGGCATCGAGCCGCACCATCAGCAGCGTGACATAACGCTCGCCGCCGACATCTTCCGCGAGAATGAGGTTGGCACGCGTGAGGACTTCGCCGACATCGTGGCGGTTGAGCGAGACGACGCGTAGATAGGCGCGCGTCTCCGCCATGAGCAGTGCCGGGCCGACGCCGTGTCCGGTCACGTCCGCCACCACAAGGCCGAGGCCGCCATCGAGCAGGTGCAGATAATCAAAGTAATCCCCGCCCGCCGCCTCGGCGGGATGCGAAATGCCCGCGATGTCAAAGCCGGGAAAGTTCGGCGCGGACTTGGGGAAGAGCCGCTGCTGGATTTCGCGGGCGATGCGGAACTGCTCCTGGTGCTCCATCAATTCCTGCTCGGCGCGCTTGCGCTCGGTGATGTCGCGGATAAAGGCGACGAACCAGCGCTTGCCCTGGAATTCCATGTCGTTGAAGGCGATTTCAATGAGCACCTCGGCGTCCTCTTTGCGCCGGCCCACCGTCTCCATCACGCGCCGGCGGGATTCGCTCACGCCGGAAACCAGATAGCGGGAGAAACTTTCCTGATGATTCCCGTGGACGCGCTCCGGCAGCAGCAAGGTGAGGTTCTGCTCGACGACTTCGTCCGGCTTGTAGCCGAAGACCTTTTCCACCGCCGGGTTCGCGAAGTGGATGACGCTGTTGGTGTCCATCAACAGCACCGCGTCCGTGGCGGTTTCCCAGAGGAGGCGGTAGCGCATTTCGCTCTCGCGCACGGCCTGCTGGGCGAGGCGCCGGGTGGCGCGCTCCGTGGCCTCGCGCAACTCGCGCTCCACCGCCGGCACGAGCCGGGCGAGGCTGCCCTTCATCAAATAATCGTGCGCGCCGGCTTTCATCGCCGCCACGGCGGTGTCCTCGCCGATGCCGCCGGAGATGATGATGAAGGGGATGTCTATCTGCGTGTCTTGAAGCAGCTTCAACGCGCGGAGGGCATCGAATTCCGGCATATTGTAATCCGAGAGGATGATGTCCCACGGCTTGTCCTTGAGCGCGGCGCCCATGGTTTCCGCCGTCTGCACGCGCTCGAAGGCCGGCTCGTAGCCGCCCTTGCGGAGCGTGGTGATGAGGATGCGCGCGTCGAACTCCGAATCCTCGACCACCAGAACGCGCAGCGGGGTTTTCATGCGGCCGGTTTCGGATCCGCCGCCCAGAGCAGCTCGGCGGCCTTGGCGGATATGTTGTGCCGCAGCAGCGACTCGCCAACGAGGATGGCCGCCGCGCCGCAATGGGCGAGGCGTCGGACGTCAGCCCGCGTGTGAATTCCACTCTCGGCCACAAGCAGAATCGAGGGGCGAGGGGCGAGGGGCGAGGGTGCGATCTGTTGGCTCTCGGCCAGCCTCGCCGCCAGCCGCTCGGTGGTGGCCAAATCCACCTTGAAAGTCTTCAAGTCGCGGTTGTTCACGCCGATGAGCGGCGCGCCGACGGCCAGCGCGCGATCCAGCTCGGCTTCGTCATGCACTTCCACGAGCGCGGCCAGGCCGGCCTCGGTGGCGAGGGAGTGGAAGCGGCGCAGTTCCTCGTCGGAAAGAATGGCGACGATCAGGAGGATGGCGTCCGCGCCCCATTCGATGGCTTCGAGAATCTGCCGCTCATCAATGATGAAATCCTTTCGCAGCAGCGGCAGCTTGACGGCGGCGCGGATGTCGCGCAGGAACTCCAGCTTCCCCTGGAAAAACTTTTCATCCGTGAGCACCGAGAGGCAGCTCGCGCCCGCCGCCTCATATTCGTGGGCGATGCGGACGGCGTTGAAGTTTGGGCAGATGACGCCGGCGGAGGGCGACGCCTTCTTCACCTCGGCGATCAGGCCAATCGTGCCCTTCCGGGGCTGGCGCAGGGCCGCGAGGAAATCGCGCCGCTCGCCGTGCTC
>JACRJY010000065.1 GCA_016235585.1 Verrucomicrobiota bacterium
TCGCGCTCGCTTTTCGTCACCGCCGTGTAGCTCAAGTAGCGCGACTCGACGGCCTGATTCGGATCGAAAAGCGCCGCGAGCAGCGCGTCCACGGGCTTGTCGGCCACCGCACCGAGATCGGGGCCGAGGTCGCTGCCCTCGCCGTTCAGCCGGTGGCAGGACGCGCAGTGTTGCCGGAAGACATTCGCGCCGCTGGCGGCCACGCCCTTCAATTCCCCGACTCGATCATACTGCCGGATGACCTTGGCGCGGTCGGCGTTCGCCACGGCGAAGAGCCGCGCCGCGCTCGACTGAATGTTCGCGTTGGAATGGGCGAGCAGCTTCTGCCGGTGGATCGGGCTGATCTGGCTGGGCGGGATTTCCCCGCGTTCAATCACAGCGAGCAATTGTTGAATCCATTCCTGCCGGCGCAGCAGCACGTTCAAGACTTCCAGGCGCAACGCCGGGCCGAGCGAACGCCAGCGGTTCAGCAAAATGGCCGCCGTCTCGCCGCCCGTGGCGCGGCCGAGGCTGGCGAGCGCGGCCTCCTGGATGACCACCGGCTCCTGTGGGCGGAGCAGTTCACCGAGCCGCTGCAAATCCTCCGCGCGTCCAGTGTGCGGGTGACCGAGCACGCGGATGACCGCCAGCCGATGCGCCTCATCCGCCTGGATCGCCTGCGCCGCCTTGCGCGCGGCGGGGAACAGCGAGTCCAGTTTTTCCAGCGCTGGCCGCACATCCGTGCGCGCCGTGGCGGCGAAACGGTTCAGCGTCAGACCGCGCCGCTCCAGCGTGTCCAGCATTCCCGCCAGCGCGGCGAACTGCCATGCGGCGAATTTGCCGCCGTCCGCGCGTGTGATTTCATTTGCGGCCCGCAGCAGCGCGTCCGCGTCGTTTGCGGCCACGGCGAGGCTGATCAACTGCTCCACCAGCGCCGCTGCCGGGGCACGCCCGGAATTGAACACCGCCTCCAGCATCGTCCGCGTGTGCGGCGCGGCGGAACTCATCACCGCCGTCTGAATGTGCGCGCTGCCCAAGTCCTTCATCGCGATTCCGGCCAGCGCGCGGCCCACGCGCGGGTCGCTCCACTCGCCGAGCGAGAAGGCGAGTTGATAACGCACGCGCACTTCGGGATCGTCCACAAGTTTCAAAATGGCCGTGGCCAGTGGCGACGAGCCGGCCAGCAGCGGTTCACTCAACCGCACCGCCTGCTCACGCACGGCGGGATGCGAATCCGCCAGCGCGCGGACGAGCACTTCCGGCTTCAGCGATTTCAGCCCGTCCAGCGTGCAAAGCGCCTGTAGCCGGACTTTGGGGTTGGGATTTTTTTCGGCCAGCACTTCGAGCCGCAGCGCGGCGGATTTGCTCTGCTGTTCCACCAGCAATCGTTGCGCGGTGTCGCGCTGCCAGCCGCTCGGACTGTCGAGCGCGGCGGCGAGATTTGCCGCGTTGAGCTGGTCGAGACGCACGGGTTTCCGCAGCTTCGCCGATGCCGGATACACGCGGTAGATGCGGCCCTTGTCGTGGCCCGCGCGCAAGTCGGTGCGCTTGGCGATTTCTTTGGGAATCCATTCAGGATGCTCCAGCACGAGGCGATACATATCCGCAAGGTAAAGCGCGCCATCCGGCCCGGTCTTGGCAAACACCGGACGGAACCAGTTGTCCGCCGAGGCGAGGAACTCGCTCTTCGCCTCGTCCGCCGCGCGCCGGCTCGTGAACGTGACGCCGTCGGGTTGGAGGATTTCGCGGTGCACAAGATTGTTGACCGGCTCGCAGATGAAGAGGCTGCTGGCGAATTCCGCGCCGAACAACTCGTCACGATACGGTGCCGCACCGCAGCCGGAGGTGAGTGTGTTGACCGCGTTGGGCCAGTTGAAGCGGCGCACCGCCGGACTGATGGGAAACACGCGCTTGTTGTCGGGGTAATTCGCCAGTTCCTGCCGCGCGGACTTCACGGCGAGGTGCGGGTTGCGCGCGAGGTATTGCTCCGGCAGGAAATAATGCCAGGCCCAGGTGGAATTGTTGTTGCCGAACCAGTTGCCCCAGTCATCGCGGTGGCGGCCGTATTGCGTGCGGCCCGCCTGCGTCTGGAACGCGCCGTCCTGCGGGCGGAAACGGAAATCGCGCCCGCCGATGTCGAACGATTTTCCCGTCGCGAGCGACTTCACCGTGCCGCCGCTGTCGCCGTTCGCGCCGTAAATCCAGTTGTCGAGGCCGTAGTCGAAGCCGTTCACGCGATGCTGCTGGTTGCCCTCGGCGAACCCGGTGAAGAGCGTCTTCCGCAAATCCGCCCGGCCGTCGCCGTCCGTGTCCTCGGCGTAAAAAATGTTCGGCGCGGTGCTGACGAGCACGCCCTTGCCCCACGGCATCACACCAGTGGGAAAATTCACGCCGTCGAGGAACACGGTGGACTTGTCGTAGGCACCGTCGCCATCCGTGTCCTCCAGAAACCTCACGATGCCGCCGGGCGTGCCCTTGCCGTCGGTGCCGAGCGGATAGTCGCCCATCTCGACGACCCACAGCTTTCCATCCGCGCCCCAGTCGAAGGCAATCGGATCGCGCACGAGCGGCTCGGCGGCGACCAGTTCCACCTTGAAGCCGGGCCGCACGCGAATGGCCGCGAGCGACTCGGCGGGCGATTTCGGCGGCGGGCCGCTGTTGGCGAGAATCTGATCGAACGTCAGCCGCTGCACCTTGTCCGGCAGTTTCGCGGTGTCCTCGTTCTGCACCCACATCGCGCCGGAGTGGAACCACGCACCGTTGTTCGGCTCCGCGCCGCCGCGCGAAATCATCGGAATCTCATCCGGATCGCCGCGCTTGCCGTCGCGGAATTCCTGCGTCCAGCCGAGCTTCCAGTCCACGCTGCGCTTTTCCACGGGAACGAAGAGATGCACGGAGAACCGTTCCGGGTTGGAAAAAATCACGTCGTCGAAACCGTCGCCGTTCAAGTCCATGAAGCGCAGCCCCGCGTCACGGCCCTGCCCGTCCACGATGGAAGTGGCGTTCGGCAGGCCGTAGAAAAGCGGCTTCCAAGTTTTCTCCGCCGTCGACCAGCCGAAGGCGGCGTTCTGGCTTTCGTTGCCGACGAGGAGTTCGCCCACGCCGTCGTTGTCCGCGTCGCGCAGGCGCACGCCCCGGTCGCGGCGGGCTTCGCGCGTGTGGATGGAGTGGCCGCTCGGCAGGCGCAGGCCGGTGAAGAGATTTTTGTCCTCGTTCCACTGGCGGCCATCGAAGTGCCACGCGCCCTCGCCGAATTCGCTACGGTAAAACACCGTGGGCAGCCCGTTCGTCCGCAGCACGCCGAACTGCGTGCCTGTCTCCACGCGGTTGCCCTGGCCGTCACTCGCGGACAGCGCGGCGGGGAAACTGGTTTCGCGCCAGTGCCGCGCCGCCGGTTCCCACAGGCGCGTGCGGCGAAGGGTTTCATTACCAACGACCACGTCCATGAAGCCGTCGTGGTTCACGTCGAGGATTCGCACGCCGTTGTCCTGCCCGCTGGCGGCGCGCAACGGCTGGCCAGCGAGAAGATTTCTATCGAGCCGCTCCTGCGCCTCGCGGAAGGTCAGGAACTTCACCTTGCCGCCGTGCTTCGCCACTGCGTAGTCAATGAACTCCACCATCTGCTCCGCGCGAATCCAGCCGTGCGGATGAAAGACGAACGTGAACACGCCCTGCTTGAGCAACGTGGCGTCGAGCGCGGCCTTCCAGTCCGCGACGGTGACGGGGCTGTTCGTGCCGTTGACGTTTTGCGCCTCCCAGTCGCTTGGCACGGTCGCAGGAAATTCCCAGCAGAGCTTCCCGATGACGTAGGGATATGGATAATCCTCGATGGTCGTGGCGAATGATTCGAGGCTGCGCCTGATGACGGAGTTCGTGGCCTTGGGAAAATACTTGCGGAATTTTTCGCGGCCATCGGCGTCGAGCACGAGGTTGCGCGGCAGGCTCGTGTCCTTCGGCGTGAGCAGGTTCATCACCGACGAATCAATCGTGAGGAATTTCCCGCTCGGACTGGCGCGGTTGAAAATCTCGGCGAAGAAGCGTGGGCTGGTGCTGTTCATCGAATCGCAGCACGGCATCCGAAACGCCACCGGACGGTTGCCGGGAATAAACGACAGCAAGTCCACGCCGCCGTGAACGACCTGCGCCGCCGCGTCGAAATTGCCCTGTTGCAGCAGCGGGCACGGATGCGTGAGCGTGTGGACATCAATCGAGAGGCCTTCCTTGAGCCACGCCTGCAACTGCGCTTCCTGCGGCGTGACCGCGACCGTCATGATGCTGATTGGCGCCCGACCATCAATTTTCTTGAGGCGGTTCAGAATGGGGCGGAGGAAGGCTTCGTATTTCGCCACGTCCCTCATGTCGTCCACGGCGAGAATCACGACGGCCTCCACGCCCGGTTCGCCAATCCACTGCGGCGTGGTCAGCCTGGGGAAATTCAGTCCGGGATAAAACGGATCGTTTTCGTGAAGGTAAACCAGCCGGTTGCCGGGCGAAGCCGGAGCCGCCATGGCCGCGCCGGCCAGGCACAGGCCCGCCAGACAGCCAAGCAGCACGACACGACAGGCGGATTTCACAGCGGAAGAAATACTTCCCGCCCGCCGGGCTTTCGAGGGAAAAATGCCTTGAGCGCCAAGCCAGGGCGGAGCGCCGATCTCCGAATCGGCCCGTGGCCATCCCTTTTCCATCTCCGGCCGGATCGGAGTCCGGCGCTCCGGGGGCCGTGCCCGGATGCGCCCGCAAAGCCGCCAAGAACGCCAAGTCGGTGAAAGGGAAAAATCCTTGTCGGCCTTGGCGGCCTGGCGGTTAAGCTTCGCCCATGATTCTGCCGCACAAAATCGCCACGTTGCTCTACTGCTTCAACGAGCGCGACGAGGTTCTGCTGCTGGCGCGCGCCCGGCAGCCAAACCTCGGCTTCTGGAGCCCGCCCGGCGGCAAGCTCAAGACCGACATCGGCGAGTCGCCGCACCGCTGCGCCGCCCGCGAGGCGCGCGAGGAGTTGGGCTTGGAGTTTTCCCCCACGGATTTTCACCTCACCGGGCTGGTGAGCGAACACGGTTACGAGGGACAGGCGCACTGGCTCATGTTTCTCCTTGAACTGAAACCCAAGCTCGAACAGCTCCCGCCGCCGATGAGCGAGGGCCGCTTCCAATTTTTCCCGCGCGCCGCGCTGGACGGCCTACGCCTCCCGCAGACCGACTGTGAACGCATCTGGCCGTGGTTCTGGCAGCATCGCGGCGGCTTCTTCGCTGCGCACTGCCATTGCCATCCCGACGGGCGGAATGACTGGGCGTTGGAGGAATGTCGAACGGCAAAGGGCGAATGAGAAATTCGGTCCGGCAATTAACTAATGTTCGGACCTTGTATAATTATGGAACGCCAGCAATCCAGCTTCACCTGCATTTGCACGCCTCGATTGCTTCTGCGAGAGTTCGTGACCGCCGACTTCCCCGCAGTTCACGCGCTGCTTTCATGTCCACAGGTCATGGAGTTTTCACCCACCGGCCCGCTTTCAAGCGCGCAGTGCCGCGACCGTCTCGATGGCTTTATCACCGCTTACGCTGAATACGGTTTCGGCAAGTGGGCCATCGTGACCCAAGAGTTGGGCGAGGTTATCGGCTACTGCGGTTTGGAACTCACCGCCATTGATGGCCCACCAGTGCCCGAGCTTGGCTTCCGACTCCGTGCCGAGAGCTGGGGGCAAGGCTATGCAACTGAAGCGGCGCGGGGCGCGCTCGACCATGGCTTTGATATCCTTGGCTTCCGAGACCTGCTTGCCTTCGTCGAGCCGGCCAACTTTCGCTCTGTGCGCGTGCTCACCAAGCTCGGCTTCGCGTTTCAGCGAAGCGCACAGTGGCACGGGCATCCAGTAGACATCTTTCAGACGTCCAACGAAAATACTCAATACTCAGACAGGGTTAAATTTCCTCCCGTAAAATTTCCCCGCTGACTTGGTTCATCGCCCCCGCTCCCGCCGCTGGCCGGTCGTTCCGCGCCATCGCGCGGCGTTTTGAGAATCCCAACGGGATTCCATCATTCAGCCCAGGGTTGCGAGGAACGAGCTACCCTGGGTAATCGTCCAAAAATATCATCAACCCCAACGGGGTTGCATCACCGTTTCGCCCGCAAGGATTCAACCCCTTCAGGGTTGAGGTTGTTTTACGATTCACCACCCAGCGTAGCCCCTCCTTCGTCGTGGCAACGCTGGGCTGAATGATTCAATCCCGTTGGGATTGTTCGCGTGGAAACGCGTGGAAACGCGTGGAAAGGGTTGAATCAAATCCGCATCTCACGCATCCTGCCGCCATGCCACAATCACTCGCAAAAATTCTCGTCCACACCGTTTTCTCCACCAAAGACCGGCGTCCTTTCCTGCGCGACCGCGCACTGCGCGAGGAATTGCACCGCTATCTCGGCGGCATCCTGGCCAATCTCGATTGCCAGCCGATCATTGTCGGCGGCGTGGAAGACCACGTTCATCTGCTCTGTGCGTTGTCGCGCACCTGCACCGCGGTCGAAATGGTCAAAGAAGTGAAACGCAGCTCGTCGCTGTGGGTGAAAACCAAAAGCCCGGAGCTGCAGGACTTCGCGTGGCAGAATGGTTACGGTATTTTCTCCGTCGGGTTCTCGCAAATCGGACCGGTGCGGGATTACATCGCCGGGCAGGAGGAACATCATCGGAAAGTCTCGTTTCAGGATGAATTTCGGCTGCTGCTCAAACGGTATGAAATTGAATTTGACGAACGGTATGTGTGGGATTGATTCAACCCTTTCAGGGTTGATGAGGTTTGTTTGGTGCTGTCCCAGGGTAGCTCGCTCCTCGCAACCCTGGGCTGAATGATGAAATCCCTTTGGGATTTTTTTGAGGATTGTTAGCCTTGTGCGCATGGACGAGCCGATCATTGACCTGCACAGCGACGCGCATTTCATGGGCGAGGCGTTGCGGCAGGCCGCGCGCGCCTACGAGGCGGAGGAAGTGCCCGTCGGCGCGGTCATCGTGCGCGCGGGGCGCATCATCGCGCGCGCGTGGAACCAGGTGGAACTGCTCAAGGACGCCACCGCGCACGCCGAGATGCTCGCGCTCACGCAGGCGCAGGAGGCCGTGGGCGACTGGCGGCTCACGGACTGCACGCTCTACGTCACCAAGGAGCCGTGCCCGATGTGCGCGGGGGCGGTCGTCCACACTCGGCTGGCGCGCGTCGTCTTCGGCGCGGGCGATCCGAAAGGCGGCGCGGCGGGCGGGGCGCTGAACCTGCTGCAATTCCCGACGTTGAACCACCGCTGTGAAATCACCGCCGGCGTGCGGGAGGAGGACTGCCGGGTGCTGCTGCAAAATTTCTTCGCCGAGCAGCGCGCCAAGTCGCGCGAGGAAAAAGGCTGACGCGCCGCCCGTTCAACTCACGGCGATGAGGGAGGCCTTCTCGTTCTTCTCGTTGCGGCCCACCCCTTGCGCGCGCGGGTCGAGCGTCGGCTCGCCGTCCACAAGAAAAAGGTAGCGATGATGGCCGTGCTTGAGCGCGACCTGCGCGAGCCAGTTGCCGTCGGGCTGGCGTTTCATCGGCGTCGCCTTCGGGTTCCAATGGTTGAAGTCGCCCACGAGAAAGACGCCCTTCGCCTGCGGGGCCGTGCAGAAAAAATTCACCGGCTTGGCCGTCTTCGCGGTCGAGTAGCGTGCTTGCATGATTCAAATTCGCGCCCGGTGCCGGCGGGGTTCCGCCTCCGGGCGGCGATAAGGAAGCAAAAGCGCGGCTGGGTATCAAGTGATACTTGCCACCGGCGGCATATTTCTTTGGAAAAGACGGCGGGCGGGGTGAAGCAGCTCGTGCGCTTGAATCAGCCAGCCGGGGCGGCGGACGCCGGCTTCGCGGTTTGGATGAGTTCGATCTCGTATCCCTCCGGGGCGTCAATGAAGGCGAAGACCGTGCCGCTCGAACTGGTCGTCGGGCCGTCGGAGAATTTCAAGCCAAGTTTCGCGAGGTGCTGGCCGAACTCCTCCAGGCTGTCCACCTCGAAGGCGAGGTGCGTGAGGTCGGGCTGCACCTGCACCGGGCCGCTGCTAGGGAAGTGGCACAGCTCGATGGTCTCCTCGCTCTGCGGTGCCTTGAGGAAGACAAGTTCCGAGCCGCGCGGCGACTTGTGCCGGCGCACCTCGTCGAGGCCGAGCACGTCCATGTAAAATTTCACGGACGTTTCGAGGTCATTCAGCCGGTAGCGCGTGTGCAGGAGTTTCTTCACTTTCATGGCGGCAGGATAACCAGCGCGGCGGCGGCGGCCAAATCAATTCACTGACGGTCAATTCACTGACGGGGAATTCCTTTTGCCTTTCGACTTTGAACTTTAGCCCTGCGGCTACCGCCGCAAATCCCCTTGCCGCGCGGCGCGTTTGCGACTACTTCAAAACCGTGCGCGCGACTCTCCTGATTCAAACTTTGCTGGCAATGCTTCTCCTCGGCCCTGACATCGCGCTCGCGCAGATTGATCCGGAGCCGCGCCGGCTCCTCCAGCTTGGCTACAACCAGCCGCTCGAAGGGCGCGGCCCCGTCGCCGCCTACGGCTTTTATTATTTGAACAAGCCGGACTTCCCGCGCACCAACATCACGCTGCGCCTGGCGCTCGCGCCCATCTATCTCGACACCGAGCTGGGCTTCAAGGGCGCGCTCGGCGAGCACACCGATCTGGGGCTGGGCGTTTCCGGCGGCGGCTTTGCGGACGGCTACTCCGAGATTCGCGCCGGGCATTTTTACCAGGAAGAATCGTTCACCGGCCACGGCGGCGAAGTTCACGCGAGCGTCTATCACCTGTTCAACCCGGCGCAGCGCGTCCCGCTCCACGCTGTCGTGCGTGGCGGGGCGCACTTCACCGCCTACGAGCGGGACGCGCGCACCGCGCCGGGATTCGTGCTGCCGGACGACCGCTCGTCGCTGAACCTCCGCGCCGGCCTGCGCTGGGGCGGGCGCGAGCCGCTGCTCACGCCCGCGCTCGCGATGGAGATTTCCGGCTGGTATGAAAGCCAGTTCCGCGTGCAGCACGGCGCCTATGGCTACGCGGGCGACCGTTTCGTGGAGGCGAATTCCCACCTGTTCTGGACGCGCGCGCTGCTCATCTACACCGCGCCGGAGTCCGAACGCAGCTTCAGCGCCAGCCTTACTGCCGGCGGGAGTTTGAGCGCAGATCGCTTCAACGCCTTCCGCCTGGGCGCGGTGCTCCCGTTCTCGTCGGAGTTTCCCCTGCAACTGCCCGGCTATTATTTTCAGGAAGTCACCGCCAACCGTTTCGTTTCCGCCAGCGGCTCCTACACGCATCCGCTCGACGCCGCGAAGCAATGGAGCCTCACCGGTTTCGCCACGATGGCGGCGGTGCATTACGTCTCCGGCACGCGGCAGCCGGGCGACTGGCATTCCGGCGTGGGCGGCGCGCTCGGCTATCGTTCGCCGAACAAGGTCTGGCAGATCATCGCCGGCTACGCCTACGGCGTGGACGCCCTCCGCACCGATGGACGCGGCGCACAGAGCGTCGGCGTGCTGATCCAATACGACCTCGACGCGCTCCAGCGCAGCAAGGCCCACATTGATCCCGCGTGGTTCATGGACAAGCTGCGCGGGCTGAAAAGGCTTTTTGGCAATTAAGCCGCCGGATAAAACGTATTCTCAAAGTGCAATCCAACTCGAAAAGCGCCTTCTCATTAGCACCGGGCTTTAGCCCGGTGATCCGGCAGCCAACGGCCCGCCCAGCCGTTTTAACGGCTTTCGCGCCGCGACGAGAAGCCGCTGAAGCGGCTGAAACCGTGCGTGCCCCGTTCACCGGGCTAAAGCCCGGTGCTAATGAGAGAAGCCGCCGCCGGAAACATTTTGCAAACACGCTCCAATCTTTCCATGAAATCCACATGAAAAAAACTCTTCCCGCACTCGCGCTGTTTCTGGTCATCGCCGGCAGCTTCTCTTCCGCAACTCCGTCGTCCGCCGCCGCCGTGCCCGACAACCTCGTCGTCGAAGGCGTTCCCGCGCACACGCCGGAACTGCGTGCGGACGTGGGGCGCTATCTGGAATTCCGCGCGGCGGGCTTCGCCTCGTGGCATCCGCAGCGGCGCGAGATGCTCATCGCCACGCGCTTCGCCGACACGCCGCAGTTGCATCTCGTGAAGTTTCCCGGCGGCGCGCGGCAGCAAATCACCTTTTTCACCGAGCCGGTGGCGGGCGGGCGATTTCAGCCGAAGGAGGGCAAATACCTCGTCTTCTCGCAGGACCGCGGTGGCAGCGAATTCTACCAGCTTTACCGCTTCGACCTCGACGACGCGCGCGTAACGCTGCTCACCGACGGCAAGTCGCGCAACGGCGGCGCGCACTTCTCGCACGACGGCAACCGGATCGCCTACACCTCCACGCGCCGCAACGGCAAGGACGCGGACATCTACGTGATGAATCCCGCCGATCCGAAATCCGCCCGGCTGCTCGCGGAAATCAAGACGCCCGGCTGGAGCCTGCTCGACTGGTCGCCCGACGACGCCTCGCTGCTCGTGCTGGAATACATTTCGATCAACGAGAGCTACCTGCACCTCGTGGACACCAAGACCGGCGCGGTGCGCGCGCTCACGCCGCGCGGCGGGGAAAAAGTGAGCTACGGCGGCGGGCAGTTCGCGCAGGACGGCAAGAGCCTCTTCGTCACGAGTGATCGCGGCTCGGAGTTCCAACGGCTCGCGCGCGTGGAACTGGCGAGCGGCAAGGAAACGCCCGTCACCACCAACATCCCGTGGGACATCGAGGAGTTCGAGCTTTCGCCCGACGGCAAGCTGCTCGCGTTCGTCGCGAACGAGGACGGCGTGAGCCGCCTGCACCTCATGGACGCCCGCGGCGGCAAGGAGCAGCGCGCGCCCCAACTCCCGCTCGGCGTCATCAGCAGCGTGAAGTTTCACGAGAACAGCCGCGACCTCGCCTTCACGATGAGCAGCGCGCGCTCGCCGAGTGACGCGTATTCGGTCGACGTGAAGACCGGCGCGGTCGAACGCTGGACGGAGAGCGAAACGGGCGGACTGAATACCGCGACTTTCTCCGAGCCGGAGCTGGTGAAGCTCAAGAGCTTCGATGGGCTGGAGATTTCCGCGTTCGTTTATCGGCCCGACGCAAAAAAGTTTCCCGGCCCGCGACCGTCACTCGTCATCATCCACGGCGGGCCGGAGTCGCAATCGCGCCCGAGCTTTCTTGCGCGGAACAATTATCTTCTCAACGAACTCGGCATCGCCCTCGTGGTGCCGAACGTCCGCGGCTCTGCCGGGCGCGGCAAAACTTTCCTCACGCTCGACAACGGCTTCAAGCGCGAGGACTCCGTGAAGGACATCGGCGCGATCATTGACTGGATCAAGCGCGACGCGAGCCTCGACGGCGGGCGCATCGCCGTCTATGGCGGCAGCTACGGCGGCTACATAGTGCTGGCGAGCCTGACGCATTTCAGCGACCGCCTGCGCTGCGGCGTGGACGTGGTAGGCATCTCGCACTTCGTCACCTTCCTCAACAACACGCAGGACTACCGCCGCGACCTGCGCCGCGCCGAATACGGCGACGAGCGCGACCCGGCGATGCGCGCGCACCTGGAAAAAATCTCGCCGCTCAACAGCGTGAAGAAGATTACCAAGCCGCTGTTCGTCGTGCAGGGCGCAAACGATCCGCGCGTGCCGCTCACCGAGGCCGAGCAGATGCGCGACGCCATCCGCAAGAACGGCGGCACCGCGTGGTATCTGATGGCGAAGGACGAGGGCCACGGCTTCGGCAAGAAGAAGAACGCGGACTTCCAGTTCTTGAGCATGGTGCTGTTTCTCCGCGAGCATCTGGTGAAATGAGTTCGTGACGAACTCCAAGCCCCGTTCGGCGAGATGATTCCAGACCCGCAACGCCTCACCGCCGCTTTGGCTTCGGCGCGGCAGACATTGCTCGCCGAGCGCAATTCCAGCGGTCACTGGTGTGGCGAACTCTCCAGCAGTGCGCTCTCCACCGCCACCGCCGTCACCGCGCTGGCGATGGTTCAGCGCGAAACGGCGGCGGCCCAATTTGAAATCCGAAATCTCAAATCTCAAATTGAAAACGGTCTTGCATGGCTGGCAAATCACGCCAACGCCGACGGCGGCTCGGGCGACACGACGCGCAGCTTGAGCAACATCAGCACGACTGCGCTCTGCTGGGCCGCGTTCGGCGCGGTGCCGGGCGCGGATGAAAAATACCGCACTGTGGTGCAGCGCGCCGAGGCGTGGCTCGCGATGCATTCATCCCCGCAAACAGGAGCGCGGGCGTCCCGCCCGCTTGAAGGCTTTCCAATCGCGGGCGAGCCGCCCGCGCTCCCGTCGTCACTCGACACCGAATCTCTCATCACCGCCATCATCGCGCGCTACGGCAGGGATCGCACTTTCTCCGTCCCCATCCTCACGATGTGCGCGCTGGCGGGCAGGTTGGGTGCGGGGTGCGGGGCGTGGCAGCGCGTGCTGCCGCTGCCGTTTGAACTCGCGGCGTGTCCGCACCAGCTCTTCGCCGCGCTGCGGCTGCCCGTGGTCAGCTACGCGCTGCCCGCGCTCATTGCCATCGGGCAGGCGCGGCACCATCACTTGCCGTCGGGAAACCCGGTCGCCCGGTTTCTCCGCAACCAAACGCGCGCCCGCACCTTGAAAGTGCTGGAATCAATCCAGCCGTCCAGCGGCGGTTTTCTCGAAGCCACGCCGCTGACCAGCTTCGTGACGATGAGCCTCGCGGGCAGCGGGCAGGTGAATCACCCCGTCGTGAAGAAGAGTGTGGAATTTCTCCTCGCCTCCGCGCGCGCCGACGGCAGTTGGCCGATTGACACGAACCTGGCGACGTGGGTTACGACGCTTGCGGTCAATGCGCTCACCCATGGGAGCGCAGGCGTCTCGCCTGCCGTTTCCGGCGTCGCGCCGGAAACTTCCGCCACATTTTTTTTCAACGAAGATGAACGCACCCGCCTTCGCGACTGGCTTCTCGGCCAGCAATACCGCACCGAGCATCCCTACACGCACGCCGCGCCCGGCGGCTGGGCGTGGACGGATTTACCCGGCGGCGTGCCGGACGCGGACGACACGGCGGGCGCTTTGATCGCGTTGAAGAATCTGGCGAGCAACTGCCCTCACCCTGCCCTCTCCCCTCGTCCGACGAGGGGAGAGGGTGGCCGAAGGCCGGGTGAGGGGAGTTCGTCATCACCGCAATTAAGTCCCGA